>NZ_JAKEIP010000034.1 GCF_021474425.1 Streptomyces muensis
CGGCTTGTGCTCGTGGGGCGGCGGGGTGGGCTCGCCGGGCGATTCCTCGCCGTAGCCGTACCCGTAGCCGTCCTCCTCGGCACCGTAGCCGTGGCCGCCGGACTCCTCCTCGCCGTAGCCGTACCCGCTCGACTTCTCGTCGCCGTAGCCGTAGCCGTGGTCCCTCGGCTCGTCGTCGCCGTAGCCGTACCCGTATCCGCTCGACTTCTCGTCGTCGCGGCCGTACCCACTCGGCTCTTCCGCGCCGTAACCGTGATCCTTCGGCTTCTCGGAGCCGTAGCCGTCGTCCTTCGGCTTCTCCGAGCCGTACCCCTGGTCGCTTGGCTTGTCCGCGCCATAGCCCTGGTCGCTCGGCTTCTCGGTGCCATAGCTCTGCTTGGCCGGCTCTTCGGTTCCGTAGCCGGAGTTGCCAGATCCGGAGGCGCCATATCCGGGGGTGCTGTTTTCAGAAGTCGGCTGCGACGCACCCATGTGGCTGAATTTTTCGTTCAGCGCACCGAATTTGTCCTGCATCTCGCCGATTCTCTCGTGCATCCTGCCGAATTTGTCGTGCATGTTGGCGATTTTGTCGTCCAGCTCGTCCAGCCCGTCCGAGCCCCATGGATCCGTACGGCCCGACAGTGCGGAGGCGGAGTTCACCACGGTCCCCTGCACGCGTGGGGCCGAGGACGCGCATGTGCCGTACAGAGAAAGGGCGCTCGTCGTGGCGGCGGCCACAATCAATCCCCTGGTCAGGGCCTGTCGCATTCTCGTTTTCTCTCTCTCGGGCGGAATGGGGAAGCCGACGGTCGGTCATTGACGCGATGCCGTCGATTGCCGGGATTCACGAGGTCGTCGCAGGAGCAGTGATGCCGCACGTTCACAATCGCCACGACGTGCAGACTATGAACGAGAAAGGGAGGTCCCAGGAAGCGAGGACGCGACCACGAGCAGGGAATTCACCCGATCGCCCGCCCACATCGGCGCCCACGGGACCAAATCGCGTCGGGACCGGCGTCCGTCCCGCGGCGGCCTCGCGGTCCGATGGACGGACGGTATGCGGAGCCGTATGTGGAGCTGTATGTGGAGCGCCTCTGACCTGGGGTGCTCAGCGCTGGACGGCCGACCGGTGCCCGCCGGGCGACGGGTAAACTCCGTACACGTGACTTCTGCGCCCGCCAAGCCCCGCATCCCGAACGTCCTCGCCGGACGCTACGCCTCCACCGAGCTCGCCACGCTCTGGTCCCCCGAGCAGAAGGTGAAGCTGGAGCGGCAGCTCTGGCTCGCCGTGCTGCGGGCCCAGAAGGACCTCGGCATCGAGGTGCCGGACGAGGCGCTCGCCGACTACGAGCGTGTCCTGGACACCGTCGACCTGGCCTCCATCGCCGAGCGCGAGAAGGTCACGCGGCACGACGTGAAGGCGCGGATCGAGGAGTTCAACGACCTCGCCGGGCACGAGCACGTGCACAAGGGCATGACGTCCCGCGACCTCACGGAGAACGTCGAACAGCTCCAGATCCGGCTCTCGCTCGAGCTGATGCGCGACCGTACGGTGGCCGTGCTGGCGCGCCTGGGCAAGCTGGCCGGTGAGTACGGCGAGCTGGTCATGGCCGGCCGCTCCCACAACGTCGCCGCGCAGGCCACGACGCTGGGCAAGCGGTTCGCGACGGCCGCCGACGAGCTGCTCGTCGCGTACGGCCGTGTCGAGGAGCTGCTCGGCCGCTACCCGCTGCGTGGCATCAAGGGCCCGGTCGGCACGGCGCAGGACATGCTGGACCTGCTCGGCGGGGACGCGTCGAAGCTGGCGGACCTGGAGGACCGGATCGCGGGCCACCTGGGCTTCTCCCAGGCGTTCACCTCCGTCGGCCAGGTCTACCCGCGCTCGCTGGACTACGAGGTCGTCACCGCGCTGGTGCAGCTGGCGGCCGCGCCGTCCTCGCTGGCCAAGACGATCCGGCTGATGGCCGGGCACGAGCTGGTCACCGAGGGCTTCAAGCCGGGTCAGGTCGGCTCCTCCGCGATGCCGCACAAGATGAACACCCGCTCCTGCGAGCGCGTCAACGGCCTCATGGTCATCCTGCGCGGCTATGCCTCGATGACCGGCGAGCTGGCGGGCGACCAGTGGAACGAGGGCGACGTGTCCTGCTCGGTGGTGCGCCGGGTGGCCCTCCCGGACGCCTTCTTCGCACTGGACGGTCTGCTGGAGACGTTCCTGACCGTGCTCGACGAGTTCGGCGCGTTCCCGGCGGTCGTGGCCCGTGAGCTGGACCGCTACCTGCCGTTCCTCGCCACCACCAAGGTGCTGATGGGCGCGGTGCGCGCGGGCGTCGGCCGTGAGGTCGCCCACGAGGCGATCAAGGAGAACGCCGTCGCCTCCGCGTTGGCGATGCGCGAGCAGGGCGCCGAGCGCAACGAACTGCTCGACAAGCTGGCCGCCGACGAGCGCATCCCGCTCGACCGCGCCGCGTTGGACGCGCTGATGGCCGACAAGCTGTCCTTCACGGGCGCCGCCGCCGACCAGGTCGGTGTCGTGGTCGGCCGGGTCGAGGAGATCGTGAAGCAGCGTCCGGAGGCCGCCGGTTACACGCCCGGGGCCATCCTCTAGCGCGTCGTACGGCATGCCGCGCTTCACCGCCGAGCAGTTGGAGGCCGCTCGCGACCGTCTGGTGCCGGACGTCGTCGCGGACGGTCTCCATGTGCTGTTCTGCGGCATCAACCCCGGACTGATGACGGCCGCGACCGGCCACCACTTCGCCCGCCCCGGCAACCGCTTCTGGCCGGTCCTGCACCTGTCCGGTTTCACGCCGAGGCTCTTGAAGCCCTCGGAGCAGGGCGAGTTGCCGTCCTACGGCCTCGGCATCACGAACGTCGTCGCGCGGGCGACCGCACGGGCCGACGAGCTGAGCGCCGAGGAGTACCGCATGGGCGGGCGGCTGCTGGCGGCGAAGGTGGCGCGGCTGCGGCCGCGTTGGCTGGCCGTCGTGGGGGTGACCGCCTATCGGGCGGCTTTCGACGACCGCAGGGCCCAGGTGGGACCGCAGGAGCGGACGATCGGGGACACCCGCGTGTGGGTGCTGCCGAATCCGAGTGGGCTGAACGCGCACTGGACGGCGGCGACGATGGCGGAGGAGTTCGGGCGGTTGCGGGCCGCGTCCGAGGCCTGACCGATCACGCCGGACCTGGCGAATCACGCCGGGATCTGACGAATCATGTCGAGACCTGGCGGATCAAGCCGAGGTCCGCAGGGGCACGCCGAGGTCCGCAGGGGCACGCCGAGGTCCGCAGGGTCACGGCGGGTCGATCTCCGTGACCACGCCGAGCAGCTTCACGTCGTCGGCCTGGTCCTGGTCGGCGACGACGACCGCGACCCAACGGCCCGTCCCCTCCGCTTCCCAGACGCAGGCCACGCGGGCGCGTGCGCTGAGCGAGGCCCAGGGATCGGGTATCTTCTCCCGCTCGGTACGCAGCGAGAGGGTCTGGAGGTTGTAGGGAGCTGTCTCTCTCCAGCGGGCCGAGAACTGCTCGTCCAGCGCGTCGCGGTACTTCTCGTACTGCTCAACGGTCTCCGCACGCGTCCCACCGTCGCCGTGACTGCTCTCTAACACCACGACGTGGTAGCCGGGGCCGCTCTTTTCGCCGTCCGACGAGGTGTGCTCCGCCGCCGCGAACGGTCGGAAGCACAACTCGTCGACGAGGGCGATGTGCCGTGCGATGTTCATGCGTTCCAGTAAACCCGCCGCCACTGACAATTGGCGTGCCGTCAGGCGTCCCTCCGCCGCACGCTCCACGCCCCCGCCAGCAGGGCCGCCGTCGTCCACAGCGCGGTCACCGCCAGGCCGGACCACGGGCCGAGGGTGCCGTCGTATGTCTGGTGCAGGACGATCTGGCCGGCCTTGTCGGGCAGGAAGTCGGCCACGGTGCCCGCGGCGTCCCCGATCACGAAGGAGACCACCAGGATGAACGGGATCAGGAGCGAGAGCGTGGCCACTCCACTGCGGAACACCGCGGTCAGGCCCGCCGCGAACAGAGCCATGAGCATGAGATAGATCCCGCAGCCCAGGACGCCGCGCACCTCCTCGCCCGTCGTGATCCCGTTCGCCGCCGAACCCAGCCCCGCTCGCGCCACGACGTACGCCGTGCAGGCGGTGACGAGACCGACGAGCAGCGCCGGCACGGCGATGGCAGTCACCTTGGCGGCGAACCACCGACCGCGCTGCGGTACGGCGGCGAGCGTCAGCCGGAGCGCACCCCCGTGGTACTCCGACGACACGGCCATCGCGCCGAACGAGATGGCCGCGATCTGGCCGGGCAGCACCCCGGACAGCGCGGTGAACAGCGGGTCGAAGTCGGGATCGGAACTTCCGTCGGAGCCTGCCAGCGCGGAGAACGCGGTGGTCGCGGCGAACAGTGCGAGCAGCGCTCCCGGCAACGAGCGCAGCGTACGGATCTTGAGCCACTCCGAGTGGAGCACGGGTGTGAATCCCATGGTTCAGGCCTCCTGGCGCTGTGCGGTGAACTCGGTCTCGGACGCGGTCAGGTCGAGATAGGCCTGTTCCAATGTGGCTTCCTCCGCGGCGAGTTCGAGGAGGGGGACACCGGCCTGCGAGGCGATGCGGCCGATGTCGTCCACGCGCGCGTGGCGCACGGTCCAGTGGCCGTCCTCGTGCTCGACGGCGTCGTGACCGTGTCGGTCGAGGGCCGCCTTGAGTGCGGTGACGTCCGTGGTGCGGACGCGGACGCGGGGTTCCACGCGTGCGTCGATGAACTCGCGCATCGGGGTGTCGGCCAGCAGGCGTCCCCGGCCCAGGACCACCAGGTGGTCGGCGAAGGACGCGGTCTCGTTCATGAGGTGGCTGGAGACCAGGACCGTGCGCCCCTCCCCCGCGAGGCGGCGCAGCAACGCGCGGATCCAGATGATGCCCTCGGGGTCGAGGCCGTTGGACGGCTCGTCGAGCATGACCACCTCGGGGTCGCCGAGGAGGGCCGCCGCGATGCCGAGCCGCTGGCGCATTCCGAGGGAGTACGTCTTCACCCGGCGGCGCGCGACCGAGGTGAGCCCGGTCTCCTCCAGCACCTCGTCGACCCGGCGGACGGCGACGCGGTTGCTCACGGCGAGGGCGCGCAGGTGGTCGCGGGCTGTGCGGGAGCCGTGTGCGGCCTGGGCGTCCAGCAACGCGCCGACGTGGCGCAGGGGTTCGTTCAGGGTCGCGTAGGCGCGGCCGCCGATCGTGGCGGTTCCGGACGTCGGCCGGTCGAGGCCGAGCACGAGGCGCATGGTGGTGGACTTTCCGGCGCCGTTGGGTCCGAGGAAGCCGGTGACACGGCCGGGGAGGACGGTGAAGGTGAGGTCGGCCACGGCTCGGCTGGTGCCGTACTCCTTGGTGAGGGCTTGGACTTCGATGCTGGTCATGGCAGCAGCCTGGCCGTCGAGGGCGGGTCCGGCCCTCCCCCGCCGGTGGAGATCGTCTCCCCCGTGCGGGGGAGGCTCGTTGTCAGTGGCGGCTGGCACGATGGCGAAATGGTCCGCTTGCTGCGCCCGTTCGGCCGGGCGGTGACGTACACACGACTGCTGCATCTGTGCATCTCCATCGTGTGGCCGTCGATGCTGCTGTTCATCGAGGAGGCGTGGTGGACCTGGGTGTCGGCGGCCGTGCTGCTCGCGCCCGTGGGGCTCGTGCCGGCGATGCGCACCGTGGAGGGGCTGCAGGCGAGGCTGCTGCTGACCGGTCACCGGCATGACGGCGGAAGCACCGACATCGTCGTCACCCCGTCCGCCTCCTGGGGCGACCGGGGGCGGCTCGTGGTGTGGCTGGAGGCGCGGCTCCTGCTCGGCTGCGCGACCTCGTTGCTCACCGTCCAACTGCTGCTCACCTCGGTGGACCTGGTGTCGTCGGCGTTCGGCCGGAACGTCGAGGAGGGTGTGTTGCTCCTCCTCGACGGCCACCACTGGTGGCACGTTCTGCTGGCGCCCTTGTCGCTGGGGGCGCTGGCGTTGACCGTGCTGGGCTCCGGTCACCTCATCGCCGCCCTCGCCCACCGTCTCCTGGGCCCCTCCCCCGCCGAGCGCCTCGCCGCCTTGGAGGAGCGAACCGAGCAACTCCTGGAACGCACCCGCATCGCCCGTGAGCTCCACGACTCCATCGGCCACGCGCTGACCGTGGCCGTCGTCCAGGCGGGCGCCGCCCGGGCCGCCGGTGATCCGGACTTCACCGACCGTGCCCTGGTCGCCATCGAGGAGACCGGCCGGGCGGCCCTGGAGGACCTGGAGCGGGTTCTCGGCGTCCTGCGCGAGTCCGGGCGGCCGGTCGGCAGCCGGCCGACGCTCACGGACGCCGATCGCCTGCTGGAGTCCGCGCGGGCCTCCGGCACCAAGGTCGACGTCGACATGACCGGGCCGTTGGACACCGTGCCCGGGCCGGTCTCCCGGGAGGGCTATCGCATCCTGCAGGAGTCGCTGACCAACGTGCTGCGGCACGCCGGTTCCGTCCCCGCGCGCGTCCGTGTCGCCGTCGCGGACGGCACGCTCACCTTGGAGGTCCGCAATCCGCTGACCGACGACATACCCGGGCCCGGCAGGGGCAGCGGCCTGCGCGGTATCCGCGAACGCGCCGCACTGCTGGGCGGACAAGCGCGAACCGGCCCGGACCAGGGTGACTGGCAGGTACATGTTGAGCTGCCGTTGAGTTGATCTAGGCTGGCCGGATGCCGGTCACCGTTCTCCTCGTCGACGACGAACCCCTCGTACGCGCGGGTCTGCGGGCCGTCCTGGAGGCGCAGCCCGACATCGAGGTGGTCGGGGAGGCGGCCGACGGGGCGGCGGTGATTC
This sequence comes from Streptomyces muensis, assembly GCF_021474425.1. Classification (GTDB taxonomy): domain Bacteria; phylum Actinomycetota; class Actinomycetes; order Streptomycetales; family Streptomycetaceae; genus Streptomyces; species Streptomyces muensis. The sequence continues at coordinate 6,806 of NZ_JAKEIP010000034.1, forward strand.
CGCTGGTGCGGCGGCTGCGGCCCGACGTGGTCGCCATGGACGTACGGATGCCGCTGCTGGACGGGATCGAGGCCACGCGCGCGGTGCTGCGGACGGTGGACGCGCCGCCGAAGATCGTCGTCATCACGACCTTCGAGAACGACGAGTACGTGTACGAGGCGCTGCGGGCCGGTGCCGACGGCTTCCTGCTGAAGCGGGCGAGGCCTGCCGAGATCGTGCACGCGGTGCGGCTGGTCGCGGAGGGCGAGTCGCTGCTGTTCCCCGCGTCGGTTCGGCAGCTCGCCGCACAGTACGGCGACGACGGCGGGAACCGGGCGGCGCGGGCGGTCCTGGAGCGCGCCCGGCTGACCGACCGGGAGGCCGAGGTGCTGCGGCTGATGACACGCGGCCTGTCGAACGCGGAGATCGCCGCCCGGCTGGTGGTGGGGACGGAGACGGTGAAGTCCCATGTGAGTGCCGTTCTGGCGAAGCTGGGGGCGCGAGACCGCACACAGGCGGTGATCACGGCGTACGAGTCGGGGTTCGTGGCACCGGGGTGACCGTCGGCGGGGACAAGGGCGGTCCGACCGACCAGTAGGTCGTCGGGGTGCCCGCCTCTCGCCGGGGTGCGCCGCGGCGAGTACCATCCGCCCAACATGCGCACGAGCTGGGAGGACGGACGTTGGGGCAGCTGACCGGCGGGGATCCCTCGCTGCTGCGAAGGATCAACTCCGCGGTGGTGCTGCACGCGCTGCGTGCCACGGACGCCGCCACACTGACGGAGATCACCCGGGTGACCGGACTGTCCCGGCCGACCGTCGAGGGCGTCGTCGAAGGGCTCATCGAGGCGGGGTACGTCGTCGAGAAGGCGGCCGACGAGAGTGTCGTGCGGCGCCAGGGCCGGCCCGCGCGGCGGTTCCGGTTCCGCGCCGAGGCGGGTCATCTGCTGGGCGTGGACGTCGGCGCGCACCGTGTGGCCGCGCTCCTCGCCGACCTGGACGGCCGGGTGCTGGGCGCCATCGACAAGGACGTCGACGAGACGGCTCCGGCCGACGAGCGGCTGGAGCGGGTGCGTACGGCGGTCGCCGAACTGCTGCGCCGGGCGGGGGTGGCGCGCGGCTCGCTGCGGGCCGTCGGCGTCGCGACGCCGGGCATCGTCGAGGCCGACGGGACCGTCAGGCTGGGCGCCGCGCTGCCCGAGTGGACGGGGCTCAGGCTGGGCGAGCGGTTGAGCCGTTCCTTCAAGTGCCCTGTCCTGGTGGAGAACGACGCCAACGCGGCGGCGGTCGCCGAGCACTGGAAGGGTTCCGCGACCGAGTCCGACGACGTGGTGTTCGTGCTGGCCGGGCTGAGCCCGGGCGCCGGTTCGCTGATCGGCGGTCAGCTGCACCGGGGCTTCGGCGGCGCGGCCGGTGAGATCGGCGCGCTGCATCTGCTGGGCCGCGAGGCGACGCCGGAGACCCTGCTGTCCACCACGGACGAGCCGCTGCGCCCGCTCGACGAGCGCGCGGTCGCCGAGGTCTTCGCCCAGGCCCGCAAGGGCGACCAGCGGGCCCTGGCGGCCGTCGACCGTTTCATCCAGCGCCTCGTCCACGACGTGGCCGCCCTCGTCCTCGCCCTCGACCCCGAGCTGGTCGTGGTCGGCGGCTGGGCCGCCGGTCTGGACGGCGTGCTGGAGCCGCTGCGGCGCGAGCTGGCCCGCTACTGTCTGCGCCCGCCGAAGGTCGCCCTGTCCCTCCTCGGCGAGGCGGCCGTGGCGACGGGCGCGCTGCGGCTCGCCCTCGACCATGTGGAGGAGCAGCTGTTCGCGGTGGAGGGGACGGTGACGGGGCGGCGCTGACGACGCACCGTCCGCGTCGGTGAACGCGACGCGCCCCGGAGTGGCTCCGGGGCGCGCGGCATGTGCGGGTACGGCGGTCAGGACGCCTGGCGTTCCGGGTCCTGGTGGATCTCCACGCGGCCGGAGTCGCCGAAGGTCAGCCGGCAGGTGTCCGCGCGGTACGTGGCGACGGAGAGCGCGGCGGTGCGGCCCTCGGCGAGGTAGCGGGTGGTGACGACGAGGACTGGGGCCCCGGGGAGGCGGTCCAGCTCCTTGGCGTCGTCCGCGCGTGCCGAGCCCAGCTCGACGGCGCTCTCCTGGCCCTCCAACTCCAGGTGCTGAAGCTCGCGCAGCACGGCACGCGCGCGTGCCGCTCCGGACGGGGCGTCGATGGCGGAGAGGTCGGGCACCGACGACTGCGGGATGTAGAGCAGCTCGGCGGCGACGGGCTGGCCATGCGTCACGCGGGAGCGGCGCACGGTGTGCACGGCCTCGTCCCGGCCGCTGTCCAGGGCGTCGGCGACGGACGCGGGCGGCACCGCGGGCGTGCAGTCCACGGGCTGCCAGACGTCGTCGGGCGCTCCCGGCCAGGCGTGCTGCTCGCTGCCGACGGACACGCCCACGCGCGGCGGCGCCACGGTCGTACCGACACCGCGGCGGCGCTGGAGCCTGCCCTCCAGTTCGAGCTGTTCCAGTGCCTGGCGGAGCGTGGCCCTGGCGACGCCGAAGCGGGCGGCCAGGTCGCGTTCGTTGGGCAGAATCTCGCCCACGGTGAATTCGGAGTCCAGTGCTTCACTGAGCACGGTCCTCAGGTGCCAGTACTTCGGTTCCGGCACCGATTCGAGCTGCGTGGTCCCCACCCTGTCCTCCGCAATCGCCGTGGCCCAGCGGCGTTTTAGCGCCCTTGTTTATTAAAGGTTGTTGCACTTATCAGCGACCATAGGGCGGCCCTCACCCTTGGTCAATACCAATGGCCGGGAACGTTCACGGGACGGGCCCGGGCCGCCGCGCCCATGGCGCGGCGGCGGGAGCTACGCCGTTGCCAGCGACGTCAGCTTGTCGGGGTTGCGGATGATGTAGACCGCCTGGATCCGGCCGTCCAGGACGTCCAGCTGGAAGACGCTGTCGGGCTTGTCGCCGGAGCGCACCAGCACCGCGGGTCCACCGTTGACCTCCAAGAACCGGAAGGACACGTCGGCGACGCCCTTCTGTGCGGCGCCGACGAGGAAGCGGCCCACCTTGTCGGCGGTCTCCAGGACGCGTACCGGCGCCTTGGCCTTGCCGCCGCTGTCGCCGACGAGGCGGACGTCCGGGGCGAGCAGGGACATGAGCCCCTCCAGGTCGCCCTCCGCCGCCGCGGCCAGGAACCGTTCGGTGAGATCGCGTCGCTGGACGGGGTCGACCTCGTACCGGGGCCGCCGCTCGTCGACGTGCTTGCGGGCCCGCCCGGCGAGCTGGCGCACGGCCGCCTCGCCGCGGTCGAGCATGGCGGCGATCTCGGCGTACGGGTAGCCGAAGGCCTCCCTGAGGACGAACACGGCCCGCTCCAGCGGTGACAGCGACTCCAGGACGACGAGGACGGCGAGGGAGACGGAGTCGGCGAGCACGGCCCGCTCTGCGGTGTCCGGGACGGCGTCGCCGAAGTCGGTGACGTACGGCTCCGGCAGCCAGGGGCCGACATAGGTCTCGCCCCGCGCCTTGACCTGGCGCAGCCGGTCGATGGCGAGCCGGGTGGTGACGCGCACCAGGTAGGCGCGCGGTTCGCGCACCTCGGACCGGTCGGCGTTGGACCAGCGCAGCCAGGCCTCCTGCACCACGTCCTCCGCGTCGGCCACGCGGCCGAGCATGCGGTAGGCGACTCCCAGGAGGACGGGGCGGTGCTCTTCGAAGACGTCGGTCTCGGTGTAGGTGGTCACTGTTCCATCCCATCCGACGCGTCCGGCCGTGTCCAGGCGAAATCGAACAGCCCCGGGCGCATGGCGCTCAACCCCGAGGCACGCGGGACCGGTTGAGGACCCCACCCTCGTCGAGGATCACGGGCCACCGAGGTCTACCCGTCGGTAGCAATTGCTGACAAGCTGTCTACGGCCGTCCCGCCGGCGTGTCCCAGACTCCGTCAGTGTGTCCCAGACGAGGAGCACCACATGTCCGCCACCGTCTCCTTCCAGGTCGACTCTCCGCACGGCCCGCAGAGCGTGAGCGTCGACTACGCGCGCGTGGGCAACGGCGAACCGCTGCTCCTGCTGCACGGGATCGGTCATCACCGGCAGGTCTGGGACCCGGTGGTCGACATCCTCGCGGCCGAGCGCGACGTGATCTGCGTGGACCTGCCCGGCTTCGGGACGTCCCCCGGCCTGCCCGACGGTCTCGCCTACGACCTGGCCACGACGACGGCCGTGTTCGGTGCCTTCTGCGAGGCCATGGATCTGGAACGGCCGCATGTGGTGGGCAACTCGCTGGGCGGTCTGATCGCGCTGGAACTGGGCCGCGAGAAGCTGGCGCGGTCCGTGACCGCCCTCTCCCCGGCCGGCTTCTGGTCCGAGGCCGAGCGGCGCTACGCCTTCGGTGTGCTCCTCGCGATGCGGCACATCTCGCGACGGCTGCCGCTGCCGCTGGTGGCGCAGCTGTCCCGGTCGGCGGCCGGCCGTGCCGTCCTGACCAGCACGATCTACGCCCGCCCCGGCCGCCGGTCACCCGAGGCCGTGGTCGCCGAGACGCTGGCCCTGGCGCGGGCCACGGGTTTCGACCAGACCCTCGGCGCCGGTCGGACCGTCCGCTTCACCGACGACATCCCCGGGATCCCGGTCACCGTGGCCTGGGGCAGCAGGGACCGGCTGCTCGTGCGCCGTCAGGGTGTGCGCGCCAAGCAGATCATCCCGCGGGCCCGCCTCGTCCGGTTGCCCGGTTGCGGCCACTGCCCCATGAACGACGACCCGGCCCTGGTCGCGCGCGTCATCCTCGACGGCAGCCGCTGAGCCGCGTGGGGTAGGCACGCGTGGGGTGCGCCCGCGCGGGGCGCGCTTCAACGCGCCGGAGCCCAGCGCGACTCCGACGCCGACCAGGGCACTGCCGAGGGCCTGGACGGCGCCGTAGGAGCCGGTTCCGACGAGCGGGGCGGTGCAGGCGGCGGCCACCGGGATGAGGCCGGAGAAGAGCGTGGCGCGCTCGGCGCCGATCCGCTGCATGCCGATGTACCAGCACACGAAGCCGACGACGGTCACGATCACGGCCTGCCACAGCAGAGCCAGCGTCTCGACGGTGTCGGGCCGGCGCAGCCACCCGGTGCCGTCGAGGAGCAGCCCGGCCGCCGCCGACTCCACGGCGGCGATCCCGCACACCACGGCGGACAGCAGCCGCGGGCCCAGAGGGCGCAGTACGGGCACGGCCAGGACCGCGAAACCGACCTCGCCGACCAGCGCGCACACGGAGAACGCGATGCCGGCGCCGTCCGTGCGTCCCCAGCCCTGAACCGTGAACGCGCCGACCGCGACGAGCGACGCCCCGTACAGGACCGTCCGTTGCGGCCGCCGCCGCCCGTCCAGCAGGGGCACGACCACGGCCACCACCACCGGCGCGCAGCCGACGAAGACACCAGGAACCGCCGGTTCCGCTGTCCGCTCGGCGGCGATGACGGCCAGGTTGAAGCCGACCATGCCGACGGCGGCGAGGACGACGAGGCGGGCCCACTGACGCGTGGCGAGCGCGCGCAGCTGGGCCGCCGCGTACCGCCCGGCGAGGGGGACGAGCAGGAGACAGGCGAGGCCGTAGCGCAGGAACTGGCCGCCGGCGTACGGGTAGTCGCCGAGGAGGCTGTTGGCGGTGAAGGATCCTCCGACGAGGACGCAGGCGAGCGCGGCGAGGAGGGCTCCGCCCGTGGTGGTGGCGTTCATGGGAGCGACGCTAGGAACTAGTGCGGCCCGCATTAAGGTCCACTTTCATGACGTCATCGGAGACCAATCCGGCCGGGGGCCCGGAGCGGCAGGTGGGCTCCGCCGCCTGGGAGTTGCTTCTGCCGGCCGCTTCGGCGCCCGCACGCACGCGTGGACGTTCGCTGCAGGCGGCGTTGCGTGAGGCGGTGCGATCGGGGCGGCTGACGCCGGACACGCGGCTGCCGTCGAGCCGGGACCTCGCGGCCGACCTCGGCGTGTCCCGCGGGTTGATCACCGAGGCGTACGAGCAGCTGACGGCGGAGGGCTATCTGCGCAGCGGCAGGGGTGCCGGGACCTGGGTGGGCGGCGCCGTGCGGTCGGCCCGGCCACGCGCGCGTGACCTCGCGCCGCGAGCCACCGATGCCCGCGCCGACTTCGTTCCCGGTACGCCGGACCTGTCGATGTTCCCGCGCGCCGCGTGGGCGGCCGCGCAGCGCGGGGTGCTGGCCGAGCTGCCGCACCACGAGCTCGGCTACCCCGACCCGCGCGGACTGCCGCGACTGCGTACAGCGCTCGCCGAGCTGCTGGCACGCCGCCGGGGTGTGGTCGCGGATCCCGAGCGTCTGGTGGTCGTCTCCGGGGTGGCGCAGGCGACGACGCTGCTCGGTTTCGTGCTGCACGCGCGCGGGCTGCGCGAAGTCGGCGTCGAGAACCCCGGAAGTCCGCAGCACGACGCCCTCTACGCCGCCGCGGGCGTCATGACGGTGCCACTGCCGCTGGACGACGAGGGGCTGGTCATGGAGCCGCTGCGGGAGTCGGGCGTACGGTCCGTGGTCACGACACCGGCCCACCAGTTCCCCACCGGCATCGCCTACTCCGCGCGCCGCCGTACCGAGTTGCTCGACTGGGCGCGGTCCGTCGACGGTTTCGTCCTGGAGGACGACTACGACGGCGACTTCCGGTACGACCGCGCGCCCGTCGGCGCGCTTCAGGGCCTGGACCCTGAGCGCGTCGCCTACGCGGGCTCGGTCAGCAAGTCCCTCGCTCCAGGGCTGCGGCTCGGCTGGCTGCTCGTACCGGAGGCGCTCGCCGAGGACGTCGTCGAGCGCAAGCGGACCATGGACCTCGGGCACCCCACGCTCGACCAGGCGCTGTTCGCCAGGTTCGTGGAGCGCGGCGACTACGACCGCCAGCTGCGTCGGTGCCAGCGCGCGTACCGGGAGCGTCGCGACGCCCTCGTCTCGGCGCTGGAGGAGCACTTCCCGGGCGCGGAGGTGACGGGGATCGCGGCAGGCCTGCATGTCATCGCCGCCTTGCCGGAACGGTACGGGCCGCGGGAGCGGTTCCTCGCGCGCGTGGCCGCGGCCGGTGTGGCGGTGCGCCCGCTGGCGGACTACGCGCACGTGCATGGCAGGGAGGACGGGCGGCAGGGCCTGCGGCTGGTGCTGGGGTACGCGCACCTGCCGCCGACCCGGATCCGGGCGGGCGTACGGCTCATGGCGGAGGCCGCCGCAGCTGGTCACCGCTGAGCACGACTCGCCGATGGCGCGCCGGTTCCCTTGCGGATGCGGTCAGTTGTTCACTTGTGGTTTCCGTGTGCGCTGCGGCGCACCAGTAGTTGTGGCACTGCACACTGGCCGGATCCCGCCCCTGGAGGCCTCCATGTCACACCGTTCGTTCCCGGGTCGTCGCAGCGTTCTGCGCGGCTCGCTCGCCGCTTCGGCGGCGCTCACCCTGCCCACGGCGCTCGGCTCGGCACCGGTGTTCGCCCTGTCGGGGCGGCCCAGGGCGGGATGGGGCGTACAGACGGGCGACGTGACCTGCGACTCGGGGCTGGTGTGGGTGCGGTCCGACCGTCCGGCCCGGATGATCGTGGAGACCTCCGCCACCGAGTCGTTCCGCGCACCGCGCAGATGGCACGGCCCGCTGCTCGGCGCGGACACGGACTTCACCGGCACGACCCGGCTGCGCGGCCTGCCGTCCGGCGAGCAGATCCACTACCGCGTGCTGCTCGCCGACCCGGACGACCCGCGCCGCACCGGCGAACCGGTCACCGGCACCTTCCGCACGGCCTCCGCGCGGCGGCGCGACGGGGTGCGCTTCGTGTGGTCGGGCGACCTCGCCGGTCAGGGCTGGGGCATCAACCCGGACTTCGGCGGCTACCGGATCTACAACGCGATGGCCGCGCTGGACCCGGACTTCTTCCTGTGCAGCGGTGACAACATCTACGCCGACGGCCCGATCTCGGCCTCGGTGGCGCTGCCCGACGGCAGCACGTGGCGGAACATCACCACCGAAGAGAAGTCCAAGGTCGCCGAGACCCTGGCCGAGTTCCGCGGGAACTTCCGCTACAACCTGCTCGACGACAACCTCAAGCGGTTCAACGCCCAGGTCCCGTCCATCATCCAGTGGGACGACCACGAGGTGACCAACAACTGGTACCCCGGCGAGATCCTGGCCGACGCCCGCTACACCGAGAAGAACGTCGACGTCCTGGCCTCGCGCGCCCGGCAGGCGTTCTCGGAGTACTTCCCGATCTCGACGCTGCGCCGCCCCGACGGCCGGGTCTACCGCGTGGTCAACCACGGTCCGCTGCTGGACGTGTTCGTGCTGGACATGCGCACCTACCGCAACGCCAACTCCACGGACGACCAGGCCACCGACGCGCAGGGCATCCTCGGCGCCGAGCAGCTGCGGTGGCTCAAGCGCGAGCTGGCCCGCTCCCGGGCGGTGTGGAAGGTGATCGCCTCGGACATGCCGCTGGGCCTGGTGGTGCCGGACACCGGCGACGGCAAGCCGAACGTCGAGGCCGTCGCGCAGGGCGACCCGGGGGCACCGCTCGGGCGGGAGCTGCAGATCGCGGAGCTCCTGCGGTTCATCAAGCACCGCGGGATCACCGGCACGGTGTGGCTGACCGCCGACGTGCACTACACCTCGGCCCAGCACTACCAGCCGTCGCGGGCGGCCTTCACCGACTTCGAGCCGTTCTGGGAGTTCGTCTCCGGTCCGCTGAACGCGGGTGCCTTCCCGGCGAACACGCTGGACAACACGTTCGGTCCGGACCGGGTGTTCATCAAGGCGCCGACGACCGCGAACGTCTCGCCGGCCGGCGGCTACCAGTTCTTCGGCGAGGTCGACATCGACGGCGACAGCGGCGAGCTGACGGTCCGGCTGCGCGAGTCCGACGGCACCGTGCTGTTCACCCAGGTCCTGCAACCGGGCCGGGTCGGTCAGTAACTCCCGTAGCCTGGACCTCGTGCCGCGTACCGGTGTCATCCCCCGGTGCGCGGCACGGTCGTACCCGGCCTGCCGAACTCCCCGTCCGTGAGCCCGTTTTCGCAGGTCAGAACTGATTGTCAGTGGTCGCCTCTACGGTTTTTCCATGACGCGATCTTTGCAGGCCGTGGCCTATTGCCGACCCTCCGTGCTGGAGTCCGCAGCGGACGGACAGCGCCTGGGACTCGAGACCTCCCGGGGCGTGACGCCCTCGGGTGTCGAGGACCATCCGCGGTTCTTCGCGGGCTTCCTGACGTCCCCTCAGGTGGCCTCGGCCGGCCTGCTCGCGGTGGCCGACGTGGCGGCAGCGCGGTACTACCAGCGGCAGCTGCGCGCCTCCCTCGACCCGGTCGTGACCGGCAACGGCGACCGGCTGCGCTTCGAGTCGTTCTCCGGCTGCTGCGGGGTGTACGCCCGCCTGGACGTGCTGGAGCCGGGCCTGGACGGCGGCGAGGTGGGACACGGCACGACGAACGTCGACGTCAACAACCCGCTGCGCGAGGCACTGTCCAGGATGGGCGCGGACGATCCGCTGCATCTGCGCGTGGGTCCGCAGGAGATGGCGGTGACCACGCTGGACGGTCCGGTCGTGGAGAAGAAGGTGCCGCTCCCGGACCGCTGGCTGCGGGGCTTCGCGGAGGCGCAGGTCATAGCGGCGGGCTTCGATCTGCGGGCCGAGCTGTCGGCCGCGGAGGCCGTGCGGTTCCTGCGGGCGCTGCCGCGCGGTGGGGCGCGCGGCGCGTCGGTGGGCGCACGGTGGGTGGTGCCGTCGGGGAGCGGCGGGCTGCGGCCGACCACGCGCGCGGTGCCCGGCGCGGTGTGTCTGCCTGGGCCGGAGCGGCTGGTCGCGCTCCAGCGGGTGCTGCGGCATGCCACGGCCCTGCGGGTGTACGGCCCCGCGGTCACCGGCGGCGCGGCCGCAACGGCCAGTGCCTGGGAGGTGGTGCTGCCGGGCATGCGGCTGACGCTGACCCTGTCGCCCGACGCCTCGCGCGGCTTCTCCGGCGAGGGCGGCGTCCTCGACGCGCTGGCCACCGACGAGGCCGCCGAGGACGCGGAGCTGATCGCGGTGCTCCTCGCCTGGGAGCCCCGTGTCGACGTGGCCGACCTCGCAGCCGCGTCGGGCCTCACGGCCGAACGCGTGAGGGCGGCCCTGGTCCGCCTGGGCACGTCGGGGCGGGTCGGGTACGACACGGCGGAGGCGGCGTACTTCCACCGGGAGCTGCCGTACGACGCCGAGCGCGTGGAGCGGCACAACCCGCGGCTGCGTTCGGCCCGGGCGCTGGTGGCGGCGGGCGCGGTGACGTTGGACGGCGCCGTCGGGACGGTGACGGCGGAGGACGGGCATGTGCACCGGGTGCGCGACGAGGCGGGCGTGCTCAGTTGCAGCTGTCTGTGGTGGGCGAAGTACCGGGGTGGGCGCGGGCCGTGCAAGCACGCGCTGGCGGTACGGATGGTGCGGCGTGGCATCGCCGCGGCGGAGCGGGACATGGCACGAGTCGACGGGGGTGCGCGATGAGTTCTCTGATGGACGCGGTAAGGGCCGGGCGGACGGCCGAGGCGGTGAGTCTGCTGGACGGGATGACGGACGCCGAACGGCGGGCGTGTTTCCCCGAGTTGAAGGCTCTGCGCAAGGAGCTGAGGGCGGACCAGTGGACGTCTCAGGCCCGCCGCGCCTATCCCGCCCTGCATGCGGCGGGGACCGCGTGTCAGACCGGTGCGGCCGGCGTGGCGAGCTGGCTCGCGGCGTCCGACATGCGCTGGTGGCCCGCGTCACCGGGGGTGCTGATCGACCTCCTGGGCGACCGCTCCCCCGGCTGGCTCGGTGACGTGGTGCACCGCCTGGCCGAGCGTCCCGTCAGTTCGCGGGTGCCGTATGAGCTGATGGCGGGCCTGGTGAGGCTCTCCGGCTGCCCGGTACCGACGACGGAGGCCTATGTCCACGGGTGGGTGGAGCACGTCGGCCACGTCTGGCAGCGCGGCGACACGGTCCTGGACCGGTTGCGCAAGGATCCGCACCTGGGGCGGCTCGCGGCGGCGCTCTTCGAGACGAACGACATCGGCGGCAGGCTGGCCTGGACCGCCGCCGAAGGTCCGGACAGCTGGACGGAGTCGCTCGCGCGGCTCACCGTCGAAGGTGTCCTGGATCGCAAGGCGACGGTCGACGCGTGTCTGGCGCGGCTGCTGCGGGGCGGCCCGGCCGCCGACCACCGGGTGTTCCTGCGCATGCTGAAGGCCTTCGCCCTCACCCGTGACGAGGAGCTGGAACACGCGGCAGACTGGCTGGCGCTGGCCTCCGACGCCGCGTCCGTCGTGGCGGCGCACGCCCAGTCGGTGCTGGCGTCGCTGGCTCTGGACGGTGAACTGACCGCACGTCAGCTGGCCGAGATGTCGGGCGCCGTCCTCTTCCGCACCGAGAAGAAGCTCGTGCGGGCCCAGCTGGTCCTGCTGGGCAAGGTGATCGCCCGGGACGCGTCCACGGCCGACGAGTTGCTGCCCGCCGTGGCCCAGGCCTTCGGGCACGAGGACTCGGACGTGCAGGAGCGGGCGCTGAAGCTGGTGGAACGGCATGTCCGAAAGGCCGGCACCGCCGAGGTGCGGGAGGAACTCGCCATGGCGGCCGGACAGTTGATCCCCACCCTGCGGACGCGGGCGGCCCAGTGCCTCGGTGCCGCCCCGGTGGGAGCGGAGCCGGTGACGTACGAGGAGGTCCTGCCACCCGCACCGGAACCGGTGCGTCTGCCGCCCGCGCCCGAGTCGGCGACGGAACTCACCGAGGAAATCGGGGCGCTGCTGGCCACGGACGGTGACGTGACGGCGTTCGAGCGGGCCCTGGACGGACTCGTGCGGCATGCGTACCGCGACCGGGACACGCTGCTTCAGGCCCTGGAACCGGTCGTCGCGGGCCGCTGGTGGGACCGACGGGATCCGCAGCACGGGTTCAGCGCGGACGACCATTTCACCCGGAACCACGGCCTGATCAACGCGGCCCACGCGCTGGAGTTCCTGCTCGCGACACTGCGGGGAAAGCTGCTGACCGCCACACTCCACAAGGCCCTCCGACGCTGGACGAACACCACCGGCTGCGGTCACAGCCCGCTCTCCCAGGCCTTCGAGGCCCGCATCTGGGAGATCGCCTACCGGATCCGCACCGAGCCGCTGCCGTTCCTGTTGTCCACGCCCACCTGGGGCACGGGTCTGCTGGAGCCGGACGAGCTGGTGGCACGGCTGGACGAGTACCGGCGCCTCGGGGCACGGGTGTCGGAGGCCGACTTCGCGCAGGCGCTGCTGCGGGTGCGACGCGGCGACCGCGCGGCGGCCGAGGCGGCTGCGGCTCGGGCGGTGGCGCTCGGCACTCCGGAGGGGACGCGGCTCGCCCAGTGGCTGGCGTCCGGAGCTCCCGCCATGCCGACGTTCCGGCGGCGGACGGCGGAGAACCGCATACTCGTGGAATCAGCCGAAGTGGCCGAGTTGCAGGGGGACTTCCCGCCCGCCTTCCGCCCGTTGGGGCGGCCCGTGACCGTCTACCGGGATCGCTGGCACTGCTACCACTGGAGCGACGGTATGCGACAGCACTGGCTGGCCCTGCTCCCCGAGCAGCGCGAACTCGTGGCGGTCAGGATGCTGAGCGACTTCTCGGCGGTCGCCGTCCACGACACCCGAGGCGATGCGGCGGTCCTGCCTCTGCTGGCCGAGTCGGGCGGCGAGGCCGGTGAGGCGGTCCATCTGTCCGTGGCGTACGGGCTCGGAGCACGGCATCCGGAGGACCGGCTCGCCGCTGTGGACGCCCTGCTGGTGCTGGCGGCGCGCGGCCAGCTCGACGGGGAACGGATGGGCGCGGATCTGGGGCAGTTGGTGCGACTCGGGGCCGTGAAGCCGTCGCGGCTCGTGGAGTCGATGCGGACGGCGGCGGCCACGGGGGCGAACGCCACCCTATGGGGGATGCTCCGGCACACCGTGCCCGTGCTGCTCGCGGACCTGACGACCGGAGGTGCTGCCGCTCCGGCCCGGGGACTCGCGGATCTGCTGGCCGTCGCCGCGGAGTGTGCCGAACGGACGGGGGCGCGCGAGGAGATACCGCACCTGGCGCGGACGGCTGAGCGCCGTGGCTCGTCCCGGCTGGTGACCCAGGCCAGGCGACTGCACAGCGCGCTGGCGGAGGGGGTGGCCGCCTGACGAGACCCGTCACCGTCCCGGCCGGCCACCAGCCTCGCGCCGGCCCACCACACCCCGCCGCACCCCGCCGGGCACCGGGCAACATAATTGAAGAGACGACAAACCCGGCATAAGCCTTCTTTACCGCCCGGTCACAATGCGTTCGTGATCACGCAACACCCTTCCTTCACAGTGGCTGCATGAGTCGAGACATATCTGATGTGACGCGGGCGAAGCACGGGCGCCCCGTGCACCACTGGCGACGCAACGTCATCCACCTGGCCGCCGTGCTCACGGCGGTGGCCGTGGTCGACGGCGTGACGCACCTGACCGGGAAGGGGCCTCACGGGGCGGCGGCGTTGCTGCTGGTTTCCGCGACGATACTGGTCGCCGCGGCGGGGTTGCGCTCATGGTGGTCACGCCGCCACGGTCACGCGCCGCCGACGAGCGATACCGATGCCCGGCCGCCCTCCGCAGAGCAGGCCGGGCCGTCGGAGCAGTCGCGGGAGCCGTCCGCGACAGTGCCCGAGGAGAGCGCGCTGTGGCGGATGCGGACGACGGTGAAGGACGCGCCGGGGTCGCTGGCGGCGCTGTGCACGGCGCTCGCCGGGCTGCGGGTGGACATCCTCAGCCTCCAGACCCATCCGCTGGCCGAGGGCACGGTGGACGAGTTCCTGCTCCGTGCGCCCGGTGGGCTCACGGCGGCCGAGCTCACGGAGGCGGTGTCGGTGGCCGGCGGTGCCGGGACCTGGATCGAGCGGGCCGACGCCCATGACCTGGTGGACGCGCCGACCCGGGTGCTGGGCCTCGCCACCCGCACCGCCCTGGACGCGGCGGAACTCCCGCTGGCCCTGCGGCAGTTGCTGGGACGCTGCACCATCCGTTCGCTGCCGGCGGCGCCCGCAGGGGGCGGCCGGGGACCGAAGGCGGTGCCGGTGGAAGGAGCGCTGGAGGACACCGTGATGCGGCTGCGGGCGCCGGAAGGTGGAGTGATCACCGTGGAGCGGCCGTATCTGCCGTTCACGCCGACCGAGTTCGCGCGGGCGCGGGCCCTGGTGGAGCTGGACGCCCGGCTCGGTCCGCGGGTGCCGCGCAGCCAGGACGTGCTGACACTGCCCGAGGGCCATGACATCACCGTGCGCCGCGCGGACACCGGTGACCTTCGGGCCGCGAAGGAGATGCACGAGCGGTGCTCCGCACGGACGCTCGGGATGCGGTACCACGGGCCGGTCGGTGACGCCGACCGCTATCTCGGTCACCTGCTCAGCCCGAGGTTCGGGCGGACGATCGCCGTGCAGACCGCGTCCGGGCGCATCGTCGGGCTCGGTCATCTGCTGTGGGACGGGGACGAGACGGAGGTCGCGCTGCTCGTCGAGGACGCGTGGCAGCGACGTGGCATCGGGGCCGAGTTGCTGCGCAGGCTGGTGGGGATGGCGGTGGAGGCGGGGTGCGCGAGTGTGTACGCCGTGACGCAGTCGTCCAACACCGGGATGGTCGCGGCGATGCGGGGGTTGGGACTCCCCCTCGACTATCAGGTCGAGGAGGGGACCCTCGTCATCACGGCGCGGTTGGCTCCGCCGGTTCGGCCGGAGGACGGCGCGGTCGAGGTTACGGAGCGAGTGTCGAGCGTCGGTGAGCCGGGGAAGGCCTGAACGTCGTAGGGCTAGTGCCGGGCGGCTGCCGCGGGTTCGTTGTGGCGGGTCGCGCGGTTCCCCGCGCCTCTTTCGGGGCGCGCTCCCAGTGCCTCATCCAGGTCGGCCCACAGGTCCTCCACGTCCTCCAGGCCCACCGACATCCGCAGCAACCGGTCGCTGACCCCGGCGCCCCGCCTGTCGTCCGCGTCCACGATGCGGTGGCTGATGGACGCCGGGTGCTGGATGAGGGTGTCGACGCTGCCGAGGCTCACGGCCGGGGTGATCAGGCGGACGCCCGCGATGGCCTCGTGCGGGTCGCCGTGGACCTCGAAGGCGATCATGGCGCCGCCGATGCGCGGGTAGTGGACGCGGGCGACGCGCGGGTCGGCGGTGAGGCGGCGGGCGAGTTCGGCGGCGGTCTCCGAAGCGGCCCGGACGCGGACGGGGAGAGTGGAGAGGCCGCGCAGCAGGAGGTAGCCGGCCAGCGGATGCAGGACGCCGCCTGTGGCGAACCGTATCTGCCGGAGCCGTCCGGCGAACTCCTCGTCGCAGGCCACCACGCCCGCCATCACGTCCCCGTGCCCGCCGAGGTACTTGGTGGCGCTGTGCAGGACGAGCCGTGCACCGTGCTCGGCGGGGCGCTGGAGTACGGGCGTGGCGAAGGTGTTGTCCGCGAGCAGCGGCACGGATCCGCAGTCGTGGGCCACCGCGCGCAGGTCCACCTCGGCGAGCGTGGGGTTGGCCGGGGACTCGACCATCACCAGGCCGGTGTCCGGACGCAGCGCCTCCGCGATGCCGGCCGGGTCGGTCCAGGTGACCTCCGAGCCCAGCAGCCCGGCGGTGAGCAGATGGTCGCTGCAGCCGTACAGGGGACGTACGGCGACGACGTGGCGCAGGCCCATGGAGGCCCGTACGAGAAGGACCGCGGTCAGTGCCGCCATGCCGCTGGCGAAGGCGACCGCGGCCTCGGTGCCCTCCAGGCGGGCCAGGGCGGTCTCGAAGCGGGCGACGGTCGGGTTGCCGAGGCGGCCGTAGACGGGCGGGCCGTCCGGTTCGGCGCCGGTGGTCGCGAAGGCGTCGATGCGGGCGGCCTCGCCGCGGCTGTCGTAGGAGGGGTAGGTGGTGGACAGGTCGATCGGTGGGGCGTGCAGTCCCTGCCGGGCGAGGTCGTCGCGGCCGGCGTGGACGGCCTCGGTGGCGAGTGCTCTGGATGCGGTGCGTACCTCGTCGTACCCGTGCATACCGGCGTATGCCTCCCTGCTCGCTGGGTCCATGCAGCGGAAGACTGAACAGTGAGCGGGCCTCGCGGGTCGGACTCCGTGTTACGTTCGGCACATGGCCGAATCTGTCGTACTGGATCCGGTGGACCTGCATCTGCTGCGGCTGCTGCAGAACGACGCCCGGACCACGTATCGCGACCTCGCCGTGCAGGTCGGGGTGGCGCCGTCGACGTGTCTGGACCGGGTGACCCGGCTGCGACGTTCGGGCGTGATTCTCGGCCATCAGCTCAGGCTGGACCCGGCCAAGCTGGGCCGCGGGCTTCAGGCGCTGCTGTCCGTGCAGGTCAGGCCGCATCGGCGGGAGTTGGTGGGGCCGTTCGTGGAGCGGATCCGGGCGCTGCCGGAGTCGCTGACCGTGTTCCATCTGACCGGGCCGGACGACTATCTCGTCCATGTCGCGGTCGCGGACATGGCGGATCTCCAGCGGCTGGTGCTGGACGAGTTCACCTCCCAGCGTGAGGTGGCGCGTGTGGAGACGCGGTTGATCTTCCAGCAGTGGGACTGCGGGCCGCTGCTGCCACCCGGCGCGCCGGAGAACAAGCCCTCAGCGAAATCCGGCTGACGCGGGCGGGCACCGGCGAAACCGGGCTGACGCGGTGGCGGTCGCCGTACGAGGATGGCCCGTATGTCTGATACCCACAGCCCGCTGCCCCGTGAGGTCGCCGACGCGTATGTCGACGAGCTCATCGCCCTCGATCCGATCACCGGCACGTACCTCGGTGTGAAGGAGAGTTCGAGCCGGCTCCCCGACCTCTCGCCCGCGGGCCAGGAGGCACTCGCGGAGCTCCAGCGGGCCACTCTCGCGCGACTCGACGAGGCCGAGCGCGCGCCCGGCGCGGACAGTGACAGCGAGCGCCGGTGCGGGCGGCTGCTGCGCGAGCGGCTCACCGCGGAGCTCGCGGTGCACGAGGCCGACGAGGGCCTGCGCTCGGTCGGCAACATGGCCACGCCCGCCCACTCCATCCGTGAGGTCTTCACCGTCACGCCGAGCGGGACCGACGAGGACTGGGCCGCCATCGCCGAGCGGCTGCGCGCGGTGCCGACCGCGTACGCCGGGTATCGCGAGTCGCTCGCCCTGGGGCTGGAGCGCAAGCTGTACGCGGCCCCTCGGCCGACCGCCACCTTCGTCGAGCAGCTCACCGAGTGGTCCGACACGGGTGAGGGCCACGGCTGGTTCGAGGACTTCGTGTCGGCCGGTCCCGAGGCGCTGCGCGCCGAGCTGGACGAGGCCGCCCGCGGTGCGACGGCCGCGGTGGCGGAACTGCGGGACTGGATGCGCGACGTGTACGCGCCGGCGATCGAGGGCGCGCCGAACACGGTGGGCCGTGAGCGGTACGCCCGCTGGGCGCGCTACTTCAACGGCACGGACCTCGACCTCGACGAGGCGTACGCGTACGGCTGGGCCGAGTACCACCGTCTACTCGGCGAGATGAAGAAGGAGGCGGAGCGGATCCTTCCGGGCGCCGGGACGCCGTGGGTGGCGCTGGCGCATCTCGATGAGCACGGCAAGCACATCGAGGGCGTCGACGAGGTCCGCGACTGGCTTCAGGGCCTGATGGACGAGGCGATCGAGAAGCTGGACGGCACCCACTTCGAACTCGCCGAGCGGGTACGGAAGGTGGAGTCCTGCATCGCCCCGCCCGGCGGCGCGGCCGCCCCGTACTACACGCCCCCGACCGAGGACTTCTCGCGCCCGGGCCGTACCTGGCTGCCGACGATGGGCCTGACCCGGTTCCCGGTCTACGACCTCGTCTCGACCTGGTACCACGAGGGCGTGCCCGGCCATCACCTCCAGCTCGCCCAGTGGGCGCACGTCGCGGAGAGCCTCTCCCGCTACCAGGCCACCGTCGGCCATGTCAGCGCCAACTGCGAGGGCTGGGCGCTGTACGCGGAGCGGCTGATGGACGAGCTCGGCTTCCTCACGGACCCCGAGCACCGGCTCGGTTACCTCGACGCGCAGATGATGCGGGCGGCCCGTGTCATCGTCGACATCGGCATGCACCTGGAGCTGGAGATCCCGGCCGACTCGCCGTTCCACCCCGGTGAGCGCTGGACTCCGGAGCTGGCGCAGGAGTTCTTCGGCTCGCACAGCAGCCGTCCGGCGGACTTCGTGGAGAGCGAGCTGACCCGGTATCTGACGATTCCGGGCCAGGCCATCGGCTACAAGCTCGGCGAGCGGGCCTGGCTGCTGGGCCGCGAGCAGGCCCGCGAGCGGCACGGCGACGGCTTCGACCTCAAGGCGTGGCACATGGCGGCCCTGTCCCAGGGGTCGCTGGGCCTGGACGACCTGGTGGACGAGCTGTCCGCGCTCTGATCAGCGCCGGAAGCCGCCCTCGGAGTTGATGACCTCACCGGTGATCCAGCCCGCCTCGTCCGTCGCCAGCCAGGCGATGAGGCGGGCCGGGTCGTCCGGCATGCCCCACCGGCCGGCCGGGAAGGCGGCGGCTACGGCGTCGTACGCCTCGCCGGTCAGGTAGTCCGTGTCCACGGGGCCGGGGTTGACGGTGTTCACCGTGATCCCCTGTGCGGCGAGCGTGGTCGACAGGGAGCGGGTGATCGAGGCGAGGGCGCCCTTCTGGAGGGCGTAGGCGATCTCGCCGGGCATGCCGCCCGCGATGTCCTGGCCGGAGGTCATCATCACGACGCGTCCGCCGGGGCCGGCCGGCCTCAGCCGGGCGTGCGCCTGGACGAGGAGCAGTACCGCGCGCGTGTCGACGGCCCAGTGCGTGTCGAGCATCGTGACGTCGATCTCGTCGAGGGTGCCGTCGGAGCCGCTGACGGCATGGTTGGCGATCAGGATGTCGAGCCGTCCGCCGAGCGCCTCGGCGGCCGTGGCGATCAGTTCGGCGGGCGCGGCCGGGTCGGAGAGGTCGCCCGGTCCGGCGACGACCTGGGCATCGGGGTCACCGACCGCCTCGCGTACGGAGGCGACGACCTCCTCGGGCCGGTCGGCTCCCCAGGGCATGGCGGCGTCGTGCGGCACATGGTGGTGCAGATAGACGCTCGCCCCGTAGGCGGCGAGCCGCCGGGCCACCGCATGCCCGATGCCGGCACGTCTGCTGGCCCCCGTGACCAGGGCGGTCCGGCCGCGCAGGGGCAGGGGGTCGCGGCGCAGGTCTTCGGGGGCGGGGTGCGGGAGTCGGGGCATGACACACCATCATGCGGAACGGCCGGATCCGGCGCACCTGGTTATTCGGGGTACGGCGACACGCCCGCTGGACAAGCCCCCCCCAACGCACGCTGGACAAGCCGCACCCGGCAACTCGGAGCGCGGCAACCACACCCAGCTAGTCGGAGCGCGGCAGCCGTTCCAACTGGACGAGCCCCAGCCATGTCTCCGGTCCGGGCCGGACCTGCGCGGCGCGTACGGCGTAGGCACCCGGTTCCAGGGCCACGCGCAGATGGTCGGTCCGCTCGGTCTCGGGTCCCGGCCAGGCGGAGTCGAAGAGGACCACCGTGCCCGGTACCTTCCAGCGCACCTCGTGTTCCCAGACGGCGCCGGCGAGGGCGGCCGGAACCCGGGCCAGCAGTTCGGCCTCGGAGTCGGCCGCGCACCAGCGTACGAAGACGCCGTGTTCGGGCAGATAGGCGGTCGAGGCGGGTTCGTCGCCCAGCACCAGGGCCGCGCTGTCGCCCACGGGCAGCAGGCCGACGAAGCCGTCGACCTCGCAGGCCCGGTCGTAGTCCGAGGCGGTCTCGTCGCCGTCCGCGCCCGCCCAGAACGGCAGCACCGTCTCCGGTACCGCAATCAGCGGGCCGCCGCCCGACTCCACCCACCGCACCGCGCCCGGTTCCGCGTATCGCACCATGGCAGCAGAACCTACACGCACAGCGGGCTCACCGGTCACCGTGCCCAACTCGCGGATCAGCAGCCGCAGTTCTCCGCGTCCACCGGCGCCGTCAACGGGTCGGCGGCACGCCGCTCGCGGCCCTCCCAGGTCTCGTACGCGAAGCCCTCGCGCGCCCAGTACTCGAAGCCGCCGAGCATCTCCTTGACCTGGTAGCCGAGTTCTGCGAGGGCGAGGGCGGCGCGGGTCGCGCCGTTGCAGCCGGGACCCCAGCAGTACGTCACCACGGGCACGGACCGGTCGAGGAGTTGCTCGGCCTGCTCGGGGATGAGGGCGGTGGGAAGGTGGATCGCGCCCGGGATGTGACCCTGGTCCCAGGACTCGGTGGAACGGGAGTCCAGGACGACGAAGCCGGGGTCGCCGTCGGCCGCGAGCGCTGCGGCGACGTCGGAGACGTCGGCGTGGAAGACGAGGCTCGCGCGGAAGTAGGCGGCGGCCTCGGCGGGGGCGGCGGGCGCGACGCGCAGGACGGGGTTGGCGCTGGCGGCGGTGGCGGTGGCAACGTTCGTCATGCCCATCAACCTACGGCCGGTGATCCACTTCCAGAAGCCACGATCCCCGGCACCCCCCTTGATCCACCGGGGATTCCCCTGCTATCCCTCCCCCATGACCACGTTTTCCCCGGACGCCACCGACTGGCGCATCCTCGACGTCCTCCAACGGGAGGGCCGGGCCAGCTTCGCCGAGCTCGCCCGTGCCGTGTCCATGTCCGCGAGCGCGGTCACGGAGCGGGTGCGCCGCCTGGAGGAGGCGGGCGTCATCCAGGGGTACGCCGCCGTGGTCGACCCCGAGCGGCTGGGGCTGCCGATCCTGGCCTTCGTACGCCTTCGGTATCCGAACGGCAACTACAAGCCCTTCCACGACCTGGTCGCGGCGACGCCCGAGATCCTGGAGGCCCATCACGTCACGGGTGACGACTGCTTCGTCATCAAGGTCGCCGCCCGCTCGATGCGGCACCTGGAGGAGGTGTCCGGAAAGATCGGCACGCTGGGCTCGGTGACGACGAGCGTGGTCTATTCGTCGCCTCTGCCACGGCGCCCACTCGGTCAGTGACCCCGCCTCAGCCGGCGTCGGTGCCCGTGGCTCTGACGGTGATCCGCGCGTAGTCGTACCCGCCGGGCTCGGGCGACGGGTTGTAGGTGATCGTGAACGTCCGCCGCACGTCACCGAAGTGGTCGGAGTACGTCACCTCGGACGGGCTGGTGCGCTTGGGCTCGGCGGTGATGCCGTATGTGCGAAGGAAGTCCTCCACGCTGGAGTCCTGGCCGTCGCCCACCTCGTACCGGAGCACCGCGGTGCCGTCCTGCTCCACCTTCGCGTACGTCGGTATGTAGTAACGCCCCGCGGATTGATGCTGATCGTGGTGCATTCCCGCCGTGCGCTCCACTGCCTCCTGGGGATCGTCACCGACCGGCGTGAGCAGCGCGACGGCTGCCCAAGCGAGCGCGCCGAGTATCAACACCACGCACGGGGCCAGGAATCCGCGTCGTAGTCGTAGTCGTAGTCGTAGTCGTAGTGATGGTCTCAGCCCGTTCAACGACGCCTCACCCCGCCTCGGCGCACTCGTCCACGAAGGCGCAGACCCGGCGAAAGCCGCTCACGTACGAGGCGAGGCCCGTGGTCTCCCGCATGTGCGGGGCGTCCTGGAGCCACTGGGGCCACAGGCCGCCCGGGGCCAGGAAACGGGCGGCTCGGTCCTCCTGGAGGTTCAGGTCGAGGAACAGGAGGGCGCCCATGGCCACGGTCTGGTCGTATGCGAGGTCGGGGCGGCGAAGGTAGCGGTCCAGGTAGGCGACCAGCAGTTCGGAGTCTCGGGGCGTTCCGAAACTGGCCAGGGCCGCACAGTAGGACGGGCCGGCACAGCAGACCTCGCTGGCCAGCAGCAGTTCCCCGAGGCGCTCGCGGAACTCGGTCCGGCGGGACACGGCCACGAGCCATGCCGCGGTCCTCCGCTCCCGCCACCCGCCCTCAAGGAGGGTGGTGATCTCGTTCGCGGTGATGACTGCCGCGTCCGCGCCGAGGTTTCGCACGAATCGGTCGTACTCAGGACCGCGCATGCGCAGCATGCTGCCGCCGAGCTTCAGATAGCGCCGCTCGGGTGTGACATAGCGGCGAACCAGGGCCAGCAGTTCGGGATCCTCGTGGGCTTGGCGCATCACAAGGCCGGTCCTGTCGGGCTGGTGGGCAATGAGGTCCCCCTTCTGGGGATGCGCGAAGAGGCGACGAGGGCAGGATTCGAACCTACGTCCACCCGGGATTAGAGCCGGGCGCTCCTCCGCAGAGCTTCCTCGTCGCCACCGTGATCATTGCCCGGGCCGGTGCGTGGGTCAACCGATTTGAAGGGCCCGCGTGCGTGGATCTCCGCCGGTCACGCCCACTCCTGAGCGGCGGCACGCTTGCCCTTGCCGGAGAAGACGCCTGCCGACCGGAGCGCGCTGGCCATGAGGGGGTCGGCGACGGCGACTCCGTGCACCAGCTCGGGTGTCCGCCGGAAGGCGACGGCCTCGACTGCCGGCCTGGCAGCGGTCCAGGCGCCCGCTGTCGGGTCCACCCGATAGCGGGCGCAGACGGCTTCGACGAGCGAGCGTGGGCATTCCTTCTCGCCCCGGAGGACTTCCCAGGGCAGCGGGAGTTCGGCCCAGACGTAGGTGTCCGGGTGCAGTCCGCCCCCGCTCATGCGGTGCCAGTACGCCACGTCGGCCGCCATCAGGCGCGGTACCTTGCCCGGGCAGATCCGATCCAGGACATGGTCCTGCCCCAGCTCGGTCAGCAGCGCGAACCAGTGGGCCCGGGCCGTGTTCCATGCCTGTGCGGCCTGGTTCCACGTCGACGAGTCGTCACCACGGCGCACGATCATCGTGTCGCGTTCCAGCGGATGCCGGTTCCAGGCGTCCTCCAGCAGACCCGCGACCTGGCGCAGGAATCCGTTCCATCGGACCAACAGCCGTGTGAGGTCCTGGTCGGACACCTGCGCCAGTACTTCAGCCGTGGGGTGCACATGCGCGACCGCGTACCAGCAGGTCCGCTCGGGATGGTTCCGCAGGCGCTGGAACAGGGCCTCGGCGACCTCGTCGTAGACCTGACGCTGGCGGCCGTTGGTGAAGACGCTGCGCATGTAGCCGCGTGCCGTGACGTAGGCGATGAAGGCCGCGGTGTCCGGGTCCGTGGCGAACAGCTCGTACGGGAGGGTGTGGGCGAACGCGCCCTTGCCGGTGATGGTCACTTCGCGGCGGCGCTGCTCGTGGACGAGCCGGGCCAGTTTGGCCTCCATGCGGCGCAGTAGCCGGAAGCGCTTGTTGTACTGGCGTTTGGAGATCTCGCCGAGGCCCGCCGCCGCGCGCTCGTCCCGGTTGAGGCGGTCAAGTCCGAAGTCGTTCTGCCCGTACGCGCGGCCGATCTCCTCACCCGCTCGCCGGATCACCGCCTCGATCCGGGCCGGATCGTCCCCGGTGTCGTCCGGCAGGTCCGGCACCCTCGTGAACAGGCTTGCCGCGCGGGCGAGCTGGCGCTGTGCGCCCACGGGGCGGGCGAATTCCTCCCACATGGAGGTGTAGCCGTGCCAGAGGTTGCGCAGCGAGTGTTCCGCAGCCTTGGCGAGCGCCGCCTCGGTCGCCGTGTCGAGGTCGGAGCCCAAAGCGGCGTACAGATCCTGGATGAGCCGGGCCACGTCCTCCGGACGCTTGCGCAGGGTGAGGGTGGCGTGCAGTTCATGGAGGAGCTGTGCAGATGTGGGCGACGACATGCGCCTCACCTTGTCATCGCCATGATCAGGGCTCCACTGCTTTATCCGCGCACTACGGCACTACGTGCTCGCGCGCGTGCCGCCCAGTTCACGGTCGAGACGAAGTTCGGCCGTCACCATGGCACTTCGGGCGCCCTCGGCGAAGGACGGGAAGGCGATCTTCTCGGCGGCGAGGGCCCTGCGGAAGTCGGGAGTGGTGCGCTCGGGAATGTCTCTCGCGGCGGTCACCAGAGCGCGGGCGGCGGCGGTGCGGTGGGCGTGGTGCGCCGAGGACGCCCGGATGACGAGCAGGAGTCGGCGGATGACCGGGGGGAGGTCGTCCGGGATGTCGGCGAGCAGGGCGGCGGCGGTTTCGTGTTGGCCGCGGCTGGACAGCCGGTCGGCGGCGAAGACGCGCACGACGGCGGCGTGGGACGGGGCGTCGATCGCGGCGTAGTGGTCGGCGGCCTGGTTCGCCGCGGCGACGGTCCCTTCGAAGTCGTCCAGGTACTGGGCCACTTGGCTGCGGTGGGAGGCGACGTCGGCCCGGGCGACCTGTTGTGCTCGGTGCAGGCCGGTCCCCGGTCCGTATCGCGTGGGCGGGAAGGCGGCGTCCACGTGGTCCAGGATCTCCTCCGCCAGGCTCAGCAGCCCGGCAACGGCCCTGTGGTCCAGTCTCACCCGGCCGCCCCAGGGCAGGTGTACGTACACGCCCGCGGTGGCGACCGACGACTGGGCGCTGAGTTCGGCCAGTGTCGCCGCCATCCGCGGTAGCGAGTAGTCCCAGGGGCGCGGGATCAGCCATCGCCTGCGCCGGTAGAAGGTGTCGGTCACCCATGCCTTGAGCACGCCCTCCCGATGCAGGGGGGTGGCGTCGAGCAGGATGAGCACGTCCGCGACGTGACGTGTGCTGTAGGCCGCGTAGAGGGCGGAATTCGCGCCGTAGGCGAATCCGGCGACCAGAGCCAGGGTGGATGCCTTCGTCAGCTCCGGCGTCGGGTGGAACACGCCGCCGACCAGGTACGGGAAGGTCGCGGCGACCAGCATGATCTGGGGGATGCCGTAGAAGAACCGCATCGAGCGGTTGAGCAGCCAGGCCAGTCGCCGCCCGTCGAAGCGTGGCGTGACCAGGGGGGCGATGACCGTGGCGAGGATGGCGAACAGGGCCACACGCCACTCGTCGACCGACGGGTGGGCGGCCCACCACCGTGCCAGGGACTCGCCCAACGGCCCGTATGCCACGACCAGAAGAGCGAGGAGCACACCGAGGTCCGTCATGCGGGCGAGCCGGCGATGCGGCATCAGCAGCGGGCGCCGGGCCAGGTCGTAGGCGAGGAGTGTCGCCCCCATGATCAGCGCGCAGACGATCCTCGCCTTCAGGTCCTCGTCTCCCGAGGCCGGGATCAGGAGCACCAGCAGGAGAGGGACGACGCACACCAGCCTGGCCGTCACTCCCCAGAACACGTCGGAGGGGCCGGGGAACGTGGGATGCATCCCGCCCGGCAGCGTCTGGATGCGCCAGCGCACCGCTCGCAGTTCCGACCGCCACAACGCGTCCGGCGAGGCCGGAGTCCTCGGCTCGGGGCGGATCCCGCGCAGGGCCGCGCCGACCAGCAGTGGGGAGACGAACCACGCGAGCACGCTCGTCCCTCCGCCGCCCAGGGCGAACACCGCGGCGGTGGCGAGGCCGGTGGTGGCCAGGCCCGCCAGTCCCGCGACCAGGCCGGCCGCGAGCGGGATCAGCGCCGACCGCCGGGCCAGTTCGGTCACCAGATCGCCGAAGGGTCCGGAGGCCGACACCAGGGCGAGCGCCAGCACCAGGTCGAGGGCGTAGAGGCGCGGTCCCCGGCGAATGGGCGCGCGCACCTCGCGCAGCCGCAGCAAGGCGTACACGACGCCGGTGCCCACCAGTAACGCCCGTACGAGCTCGGTCGGTTCCGAGCCGGTTGTCCCGACGGCCACGTACGCCTCCCCCGCTGGACTCCTCACTCGTCCGATCGTCAGCAACGTACTGGTCTTATTGTGGGCCTGACAGTGGGTCGGGGATGATGAGCCTCGTGGGACGCGGCGTGCGACACATCCTGACCCTGTCGGCAGGCGTGCTGCTCGGCTTCACGGGGATGGCCGAGGACCTCGGCGGCAACGCGCTGGGGCTCGTCCTGCTCGTCGTCTTCGCGGTGGTGACGGGCTTTTGGGCCCCTGAGCTCGCTCTGGGGTACGCGGTGACCGCCGCGATCCGGGACTCCGACCCGGGGTTGCCGGTGTGGTGGGTGCTTCCGGCGATCGGCGCGTTCGCCGTGCGGCTGCTGGCGGCCAGCGATCCCGGGTGGCGGCTGCGGCAGCGGTTTCGGTATCACAGCCGTCTGAAGGCCGAGTTGTCCGGTGTGCCCGGCCGACCGGTGGAACCGGTGGGCCGACTGGTGTCGGCGGTGTCGTGGCTGCTGGTGTGGCTGCCACTGTCGGCGGCCGTGGCCGTGGTCGTCCTCGGCAGTCCGCTGCACCCGGCCCTCATGCTGGCCGCGGGCGGGCTGGCGACGGCGGCGTGCTGGGCCGGTCGAGCCGCCACGCGGGCGATGAGCCGCTATGACCGGCGCGGGTATCTGACCGTCGACATCGGGACCCACCTGGGGCTGCTGCTGGTGGTGACGGCCGATCCCGACGCGCTGCCCCGTGACGCGTCCGACTTCGCCGTCACCACCCTCGCGATGGTGTTGACACAGGTGCTGGTCACCACGGTGCTGAGCTGGCCGGCGAGGTGGGCCTGGCCGGTGGCCCGGGGCGTCGGCAGCATCGTCGGCGGGACCTGGCTCGCCTATGCCTGCGTGGTGCAGCCCTCGACGCCGGCGGCATGGGCGTCCATCCTGACCTCGCTGGGCGCACTGGGTGAACTGACGGCACGTCAGATACCTGCGGACGCCTCACCGCTGTGGTGGACCAGGGTGCTGTCCGCGCAGAACTTCCGCCGGGACAACACGTCCTACGACGCCCATGTCGCACAGGCCTGGCTGAACGACGAGGTACGCAGCCCCACCGGTCTCGCGCTGCCCCACACCATGGCCGCACTGGCCGTGGTCTGCCTGACCGGCCGGTACGGCAAATACCGTTGGCCGGAGTACGCGCAACGCCGCTGGCCGCCCGCGGACGCGGCGATCTCCGAAGGGAAGGCCTGGCTGGACGCGGCCGACGACCTGGTCGACGCGGCCGAGCCGTACGCGGCGCCGGACGCCGTCGTCCGGGCACGGGCGGACTGCGCGCTCAGCAGGGGCCAGGTGCTGGAGGCGGAGGCTAACTGGACGGGAGCCGAGGCCGCCTATCGCACGGCCGCGTCCGGGTTCACCGAGGCGGGACTGCCCGACTTCGCCGCCCTCGCCAGGCTGTTCCGGGCCCGAGTCCTGGCCGAGCGGCTGGACCGTGTCGCCGAGGCGGAGACCGAACGCGGTGCCATCGCCGCCGACTCCGCGCTGCTCGCGCCGACGCGTCGATGGGCGGGCGCGAAACTGCCCGAGTTCGAGGACCACCCGGAGTACCGGAAACTGGAACGGGCCGCCGACCGGCCGCCGATCATCGACCTCGGTCGACGCACGCCTCCCTGGTCACCCCTGGTGTCCGCGGCGCCGCCGGTCACCGCACCGGCCGAGGCCGGCGGCATCGCCCCCTCCCTCATGCCTGCCGACGGTCCGGCCCAGCGGCTGGTGGACCGGGGCATGGAGCGCTGGCGCCGGGGCCGGCACGCCGAGGCCGCCGAGGACCTGCGCACCGCCGCCGAGCTGCTGGAACGCAACTCCCAGCAGTTGATCGCCATGGACGTCCTGATGGAGCTGGCCAGGGTGCAGACGGACGTCGACCCGTCGGCCGCCTTCGACACCCTGGAGGTGGCGCTACGGCTGCAGGAACGCTTCCGCGACGAGGTCGTGGACGAGCGTCTGCGGTTGCGGATCAACGGCTGGTTCGAAGTGCTGCACACCCGGCAGATCGCCCTGCTGGCCACCGCGTCCGGGGCCGGGTGGCCCGAGCGGCCCGCGGTGGCCGCGTTCGACCTGGCCGAACGGGCCCGGTCGCGTCTGCTCCTCGAGCAGCTCGGGGACACCGCGGATCTGCGTGCGGACGCCCTGCCGACGGCGTTGGTGCGCCGTGAGCGCGATCAGCTGGCCGAGGTCCGACGGCGGCGCGCGGCCATGGGCACACCGGGCGAACGGGTCCGGGCGCTGGCCGCGGTGCGCGCGGCCCGCGAACGACTGGCGGAAACCTGGAGGGAGGTGGCCGCCACCGGCGCCGGCGGCGCGGAGTACGCCCAGATGCGGCGCGGCGACCCGTTGCGGTTCGCGGAGGTGGAACCGCTGCTCGGACAGGCCCTGCTGGCCGAATATCACGTGACGGAGGACGCGGTCGTCGTGCTGCTGGCCCGCGCGGGCGCGGTCGAGCCGACGATGGTGCGGGTGCCGCTGGCCCGTGCCACGCTGGCCCGCGTCGTGGGTGACGTGTTCAGCGCGGTCCACACCGCCGAGCCCTCCGACTGGCAGGTGCTGAGTCCGCTGGTCGAGCCGCTGGTGCGGCACAGCTCGCCGGGGCAGGTGATCTGGATCGTGCCGCACGACGTGCTGCACGGTGTGCCCCTGCACGCCTTCGAGGCCGACGGCGAGCCGCTCGTCGCACGCAACCCCGTCTGCTACACCTCCGCCGCCGCCGTGATGCGCTACTGCCAGGCGAAACGGCGCACCTCGGCGAGCGGGTCGGTGGTGCTGGCCGACTCCCGCGCCGAGCAGCCGTTGTCGCACTCGCGCGCCCAGAGCGGCCTGCTGTGCACGTTGCTGGACCGCCCCACCCGGCTCGTGGGCCCGGACGCGACCGTCGCCCGGATGACGGCGGCAACGCGCGGCGGCGTGTCGGTGCTCCACCTGGCCTGTCACGGCGAGTTCGACGCCGAGCGGCCCGCACGATCCCGTGTGCTGCTCGCGGCGGACGGCTCCGACGACGGCCTGCTGACGGCCGAACGCATCCTGGGCATGGAGCTGTCGGCGGACCTGGTCACCCTCAGCGCCTGCCGGAGCGGGCTCGCGCATCGCCGACCGGGCGACGAACTGTTCGGTCTGACAAGGGCGTTGATCTACGCGGGCGCCTCGGCGGTGCTGGTCAGCCTGTGGGCGGTGGACGAGGTGGCCACCGGGCTGCTGATGTACTCCTTCTATCGGGCCAGGCGGGCCGGCGAGGGCAAGGCCGCGGCGCTGCGCACGGCCCAGCTCGCCGTCCGGGAGGCCACCCTCGCGGAGGTCGTCGGCTACTGCACCCGCGTCGGCGGTGAACACCGGGTGCTCGCACGGGAGTTGGCGGACGCCCGGTTCCGCGCCCGGGACTTCGCCGCCGCCGCGGACGCCTACGCGGAGCTGCTGGAATCGTCCGACGGCGACAGCGAGGACGACCGGAGGCTACGGTCGGCGCTCGCGAGGGCCACGCTCGCGCGGCAAGGACACGCCGAAGGGCCCGACCACACCAGGAGGATCTATGCGCACCCCTATCACTGGGCCGGATTCGTGCTGATCGGAGACTGGCGTTGAGGCCCACGGATCCGGTCGCCAAGCATGCCGACCATGACATCGCCGTCCTGCCCGCCGAGCTGACCCCGGCCGAGGCCAGGGCACTGCTGACGGGCGTCGCAGTGGTCGTCGCCGACGACGGCGGCGTGCTCGGCACCGTGACGGCCGCCGAACTGTCCGGCGTCGGCGCCGGCACCCTGGCCGACTGGCGCGAGCTGCCCCCGGCGATCGAGGTGGACGCCGACCTCGCCCTAGTGGAACTCGCCAACTCCCCTGCCGTCACCCTCCTGTTGCTGGGTGTCCCGCGCTTGGTGCTCATACGTGACGGCAAGCCGGTCGCCGTACTGGCGGTGTCGCGCGTGGCGGAGTACCTCGCCTCGGGCGAGCATCCGCTGCCCGGCAACGAGATGGGCCCGATGGGTGCCTCCGCCGACGGCGCGCTGCCCGGCCGGATCCGGCTCGCCGCGGCACACGTGGCCTGCGCGGAGTGCGGCCACCGCAACGCGCTCGAGTACTGGAACCCGCGCAGACCACCACGGTGCGCCAATCCCGATCGTCCTCCGCACGACCTCACGCTGGAGGGCTGACCGTGCTCGGCGCCGTCGTCGGGGAGACCAGCGGCCTGTTCGACCGCCGGTTCCTGCTCAACGCTCTTCTGCCGGTCCTCATCACCCTGAGCCTCCTCGCCGCGGTGGTCATCGGCACGCTCACCGACCCGGGCAGGATGCTGCGCGAGTGGAACGGCCTGGACGCCACCGTGCGGGTGCTCGCGGGCACCGGAATGGTGATCGTCGCCGTGGTGATCGCGGCTGTGGTGTCCGGACGCGCGCAGTCGCTCGTCCGCTGTTACGAGGGACTGTGGCCGGGACGGCTCGGCCGTGCCGTGACGCTGCCCGGCCGCCGCTGGCACCGGCGACGCGCCCGGCGTCTCGGCTTCGACCGAGCGGCCGCCGACTATCCGCCCGACGCGCGGGACATCATGCCCACCCGTCTGGGCAACATCCTGCGCGCCTGCGAGAGCTACCCCTACGAGCGCTACGGCCTGGACGCCGTGCTCACCTGGCCACGGCTGTTCCCGCTCCTCCCGGACGGGCTCACCGCGACGCTCACCGCGGCCCGCGCGGAGATCGAGTTCCATCTGACGATCTCCGCCCTGGCGGCGTTCTTCGCGGCCGGCGCGGGCGGGTGGCTGGTCGCGGTCGACGCCCCGGCGTGGCTGTTCCTCACCTGCTACTGGGCCGGCGCCGCCACGGCCTGGCTCACCTATCGCGGCGCGCTGGCACCGGCCCGCTCGTACGGCGAACAGGTGCGGGTCGCCTTCGACCTGTACCGGCGGGAACTGCTGACCCACTTGGGCGTCGAGGGCGCGGAACGCGAGCAGTGGGCGCGGCTGAACCAGTTCTGGTACCGCAACGTCCCGCTGGACGCACCGCTCCTGCCGGAACCCGACGACGACGGGCCGGAGGAGCCGTCGGGGCCGGCCGTATCGCTGCAGCTGCTCACCTGGACGCTGATCGTCTCGAGCGGCCTCTTGGCGGTGTGGCTGCGCTGAGCCGCCCGCACCGCGGGTCGAGGACCTGGCCGTCGATCACCCGGCGGGTTCGATACGCAGGACAGCGGCGGCGGCACGGACGTCGACGACCTCCAGGCTCATGGCGTCGTTGATGGTCGCGGTCGTCCCCTCGTCGCAGCTCAGCCCGACGCCTCCGCCGCCCGCCGAGGACACGCCGCCGCCACCGGAACAGCCCGCGACGCTGTACCCCGACCCCGTCAGCGGCGCGACCATCTCGACCCCGCGTCCGGTGATCGCCGTCACCTCGATCGGCCCGAGGCCGTACCTCTCCGGCACGGTCACCACGTCCCCCACCGCGACCTCGATCTCGCACGTACCGTCGGCACACGGCCCGGTCGGCGAGGGCGACGCCGTGGGTGACGGAGTGGGGTCGGGCGCCGGTGGCCGGGAGCCGGACGCGCCGGGCCGGGCCTCGGCGGGAGACCTGTCCGGGGAATCCGAGGAACACGACGAGAGAGCGGCGACCACGGCGGCGACAGCAACGGCGACGACGACGACCGATGACGTTCTACGCATCATGGCCGCCATGAAACCCCACCCCGACCGGGACCCGTCCCGGCCCGGCCTCACGCCCCCCGCTGCCGCAGCGCCGACCCCGACCGGCCCTTCACGACCTCCAGCTGCGCGTGGATCCGCCGCCGCAGATCGGCGACATGGCTGACGATGCCGACGCTGCGGTCGCGTTCGCGCAGTGAGTCGAGGACGTCGAGGACCTCGTCGAGGGTCTGGTCGTCGAGGCTGCCGAAGCCCTCGTCGATGAAGAGGGTGTCCAGGCGGACCCCGCCGGCCTCGTCGGTGACGACGTCCGCGAGGCCGAGGGCGAGGGCCAGCGAGGCGAAGAACGTCTCGCCGCCCGACAGCGTCGCCGTGTCCCGCTCGCGCCCGGTCCAGGCGTCGACGACGTGCAGCCCGAGCCCGCTGCGGCCACGGCCGGCCCGGTCGTCGGAGTGGACGAGGGTGTAACGGCCGGACGACATGCGCTGCAGGCGTACGGTCGCGGCGGCGGCGACCTGTTCGAGACGCGCCGCCAGCACATACGACTCCAGGCGCATCTTGCGTTCGTTGTCCGCCGAGGTGCCAGCGGTGAGGCCGGCGAGGCGGGCCACTCGGTCGTACTCCTCGCGCAGCGGGGCGAGTTGGCGTACGGCGGCGGCCGCCCGTGCGGACAGCCGGTCGAGTTCGGTGCAGCGCCGGGCGGCCGCGTCACGCGCGGAGGCGGCGTCGCGGGCCCGCTGGGCCGCCGCGGCAGCGACCCGCTCGGCGGTCGCCACGTCGGCGGGCGCCTGCTCGGCGGCGGCCGCGGTGTCGGCTTCGGCGAGGACCGACCGTACGGCGGCCTCCTCCGACTGCCAGGCGTCCAGCCGCCGTTGGAGTTCGCGGTGCCCGGCGTCGTCGAGGAGCGCGGCGGCCGCGGCCTGCGGGGTGTCGAACCCGGCGCGGAAGGCGGCGTCCGCGAGGCGGGCGTCGGCGTCCTTGAGCCGCTGGGCGGCGTCGTCGGCGGTGCGCGCGGTGTCGGCGGCGTCGGTGAGGAGCTGGGCCTGCCGCTGGAGTTGGGCGGCCCGTGCGGCCACGCTGTCGGCGGCGCCCCGGGCCTCGGCCAACTCCGCCTCCACAGTGGCCCTTTCCCGGTCGAGGCGCTCGCGGTGCCCGACCCGGGAGGCCACCCTGACCGCCGCCTGCTGCCGGTCGGCGGTCCGCCGCTCGTACTCCGCCTCGGCCCGGCGCAGCTCCTCGTGAGCCGGGTGCAGGGCGGACGCGTCCCGGCGCGCCTGCGCGTAGAGGCGCTCCAACTCGTCGCTGTGCGCGGCCAGTTGCCCGGTCGGTGTGTCTCCGGCCTCGGCGGTGGCGGCGGCGAGCGCCTCGCGTACGACGCCCAGGTGACGTTCCTTCTCGGTGTGCCGCTCCTCCGCCTGCTGGTAGGCGGTCAGCGCGTGTTCCTCCGCTTCCCGGTCCACGTGTCCGGCGTCCTTGCGGGCGGGGCGGGGTGGTCGGTGGCGCCGCAGACCGCGCAGGGTGCGCCGTCCTCCAGTTGGGCGGCCAGTTCGGCGGCGATGCCGTTGAGCCGCCGCTCCTTGACGTCGAGCCAGTGCGCCTTGGCCGCCAGGGCCTCTTCCTGGGCGAGCCGGGCCTGTTCGGCCGCCGCGTCCGTGTCGCCGGCCAGCTGGTCGCGCAGTCGTGCGGCGCCGAGTCTCCGCTGGGCGGGCTCGCGCTGTACGGCGAGCTGCTCGGCGCGGGTCGCGGCCTGCTGGGCGGTGTCGATACGGCTCTGGAGCGCGGCACGGCTCTCCTCCCACCCGGCGAGCCAGTCCTCGGCGTCCTGGAGCAGGCCCTCGTCGGCCCGTTCCTGCCGGTCCAGCTCGGCGCGCTCGCCGACGAGGTCGGCCAGCCGCTGCTCGGCGCGGCGGGCGGACTCCAGTCCGCCCAGTTCCTCGGCGGCCCGGCGCGCGGCGGCGGCGAGTCCGGCGGCCCCGGCTTCGGCGAAGGTCTCCGGCAGCAGTCCACGCGCGCGTGCCTCGGCGCCGGCCGCACGCCTGTGCTCCTTCTCGGTGGCCTCGCGCAGCTCCAGCGCGGGTGCCACGGCCTCCGCCTTGCGGGCTCGCTCCATCCTGACCTGCGCGTGCCGATAGCCGTCCGCGCGCTCGTCGAGCACCCGGGCCCGTTCCCGCGCGTCGGCGAACCGCCGCTGGAGCCGGGCCGTTTCGCGTACGTCGTCCAGGGCACGGTCGGCGGCGGCCTGCGCCGATTCGGCGGCGAGGAGGCGGCAGTGGGCGACGGTGGCCTGTTCGCGGGCGGTGCTGCGGGCGACGGCCGCGGCGCCGAGGACGGTGTCGGCCAGGCCCGGCTCGCCCGGTGCGAGGTCGGGCAGCGCCATGGCGTCGCCCGCCGCCTGCTGCATCCGGTGCGCGTCGGCGAGCAGCGCGGCGTCGCCGTCGCGCACCTGGGCCTCGGTGGCGCGGCGGCGCTCGGCGAGGCGTTTTTCGACCTCGGCGAAGCGGTGGGTGTCGAAGAGGCGGCCCAGCAGTCTGCCGCGGGCCTCGGCGTCGGCGCGCAGGAAGCGGGCGAAGTCGCCCTGGGGCAGCAGCACGACCTGGCAGAACTGCTCGCGGCTCATGCCGAGGAGCTGGGTGATCTCCTCGCCGATCTCCTGGTGCGAGCGGCTGAGGTCCTTCCACGTCCGGGCCTGCGGGTCGTACTCGCGCAGCCAGCTCTGCGCCTTGTCGAGCGTCGTGCCCGTACCGCGCTTCTTCGGGCGCTCCCAGGGCGGCTGCCGGGTGATCTCCAACCGGCGTCCGGCGACGGTGAGTTCGAGGCGGACCTCGGTGCGGGTGCCGGCCGCCGCGTGGTCGCTGCGCAGGTTCATGCCCTGGCCGCTCTGGCGGGCGCCCGGCACCGAGCCGTAGAGCCCGTAGCAGACGGCGTCCAGGACGGAGGTCTTGCCGGCGCCGGTGGGTCCGTGCAGCAGGAACAGGCCGGCCAGGGACAGCGCGTCGAAGTCGACGCTCTGAGAGCCGCCGAAGGGCCCGAAGGCCGTCACGTCGAGACGGTGGAGCCTCATCGCGCCACCTCCCGAACGGCCTCGTCGGCCCGCACCGCGTCGAAGGCGTCCCGCAGGACGCCCTGTTCGTGCTCGTCGGGTCCGGCGCCGCGCACATGCGCCACGAAGTCCTCCGCGATCTCCTGGTCGCTTCTGCCCGCGAGCCGCCGCGCATAGGACACGTCGGGGTCGTCGGGCGCCCGCTCGGGGTCGAAGACGAGGCTGAGGGTGTGCGGGAAGCGTTCGGCGAGGCGGGCCATCGGGTCGGCCGGGCGCACCGTGTCCGTGAGCGTGGCCTCGACCCATGCCTCCTCGTGCCGGGCGAGCCCGGGGTCGGCGAGCAGTTCCTCCAGCGTCCCCCGGATCCGGGCCAGCGCGCGCGGCACCGGACAGTCGACGCGTTCGGCGGTGACCGCGCCGTCGGCGTCCAGGTCGACGAGCCACATGCTCTTGCGGTGGTCGGCCTCCGAGAAGGAGTACGGCAGGGGCGAGCCGGAGTAGCGGACGCGTTCGGTGATGGTCTGGCAGCCGTGCAGATGGCCCAGTGCCGCGTAGTCGACGCCGTCGAAGACCCCGGCGGGCACCGCTGCCACCCCGCCGACGGTGATGTCCCGCTCGCTGTCGCTGGCCTCGCCTCCGGTGACGAAGGCGTGCGCGAGGACGACGGACCGCGTGCCAGGCGGGCGTGCGGCGAGGTCGGCGCGCACGCGGTCCATGGCGGCGGCGAGCACGGCCTCGTGTCCGGGCCTGTCGACCCCGAACTCGTCCTTGACCAGGGCGGGTTCCAGATACGGCAGCCCGTAGAAGGCCACGTCACCGAAGTCGTCCGGCAGCACGACCGGCGTACCGCACGCCGCCGCCTCGGTCCGCAGATGGATGCCCGCGCGACCGATCAGCCCGGCTCCGACACCGAGCCGGCGCGCCGAGTCGTGGTTCCCGGAGATCATCACCGTGGGCACACCGAGGTCGGCGAGCCGGTGCAGCGCGTCGTCGAACAGCTCGACCGCGGCGAGCGGCGGCACCGCCCGGTCGTACACGTCCCCCGACACGACCACCGCGTCCACGCCGCGCTCCCGCACGGTCGTGACCAGGTGGCCGATGAACCCGGTCTGGGCGCCGAGCATGTTCACCCGGTGGAAGGCCCGGCCCAGATGCCAGTCGGACGTGTGCAGAATTCTCAAGACGCCGCTCCGACCCGCACGCTTCCCCCTACTTCACCCCTGGACCCGGCACCGAACCGGCACGGTCCTCGCTTTCCGCACCGACCACGCTAACGCCTGTCGGCACCTGGACCATCACAGGCTTCGGACCGTCATAGGCATCTGTTGTCAGATATCGGCAGATGTCCGGGTACCGGAGTCGAGCGACCGGCACAGCGCCGACACTCGGCCGGGTCCCCGACCCGCTCAGCCCGACCCGCTCAGTCCTCCCCGCTCAGTCCTCCCCGATGATCCGGAGCCTCTGCACCGGCCCCTGTGATCCGGTCCACTCCTCCCAGACGGACCGGGGCCCGTCGTGGGTGAGCCAGACGGCGAGCAGGCGGCCGTCAGCGGTGCGGGTCAGCCGGACCCGGTGAGCGGTCTCCCCGATGCGCCAGGTGCTGGAGTCGGTGGACGTGGTCACGGACACGGTGAGTCCGTCGGAGGCGGCGTCGGCGCGGGCATGCAGGCGGCGGTCCCCCAGCAGGGCGACATCGACCGTGCCGGGCCCGGCGGCGCGTGACTCCTCCATGCACAGCCAGCCGTCGGCGAAGTGGTCGCACCAGATCTCCCGGCTGCCGTCCGGACGCAACAGGGCGGCCTCCAACTCGCCCCACACGTTGAGGGCGAGGGCGGCGCGGGTGGCCGGGGCGTCGCTGACGGGGCGACGGTGGGGCGGTCCGCCCGGGGCTTCGGGCCAGCTCCACAGTTCCACCAGGTCCGGGAGGCCGACCAGGAGGCAGGGGTGGCCTTCGCGGTCGCGGGATGCGGCCAGCACCTCGGCCGGGGCTCCGGTCGAGACCGACACCCGGCTCGGCGCCGGCCGGGGTTCGGCGTCACCGCCAGGGGTCCAGCGGTAGAGGTGAACGCCGACATCGTGTCCCGCCCAGAGCAGCGCGGGCATTCCGTGCGTGTTCAGGGCGACGACGCTGCGCACGTCCCCGGCCAGCTCACGCCATCGGTCGGCGGTGCCCAGCCAGAGTGCGCCGCGCGCGTCGACCGCGGCGATGCCCGGCCCATCGTGGGGGCCGGAGAGGCAGGCGACGTCCCGTACTCCGCGCGGAGCGCCCACGGCGAACGACGGGCGGTGCGCCGGCCGTTGCCCCGGTGGGCCGTACCAGCGGAGTCCGGAGGGTCCGCCGGTCACCACCAGCGGATGGCCGGTCCCTTCCGGCAGGATGTCGACGCAGATGTGCGGGGCGTCCTGTTCGGCGACCAGAAGGTCCCGCAGTTCCTCGGCCCAGGCCGTCAAGGGTGCGGGGCGCCGTACCGGGTCCGGGTCGAGGGCGCGCACCAGGCAGTCGGCCACCTGCGCCGAGTAGCCGTACGACACGAGTTGACGGTGTGTCATGCGCGCCGCGTCGTGGTCGCCCATGGGCCCGAGGTCGGGCAGCAGCAGCGCGCGGGCCACCGCGCCGACAGAGAACCGGTCCCGGGCGGGGTCCGGGCGCACGCTTCCGCGTTCCGTGGGCTGGGGGGCGTAGCCCGGTGTGTAGGGGGTCTGGGTCAGTTCTCGCTCCAGCGGGGCGAGGAAGGTGATGTCGATCAGCTGGACCTGTCCGTCGTCGGTGACCAGGACGTTGCCGCCGGAGATGTCCCGGTGCACATAGCCGAGGTCGTGGAGCCGGTCCACGATCACGCACAGCGCGCGCAGCACCTCGGCCCGGGCGACCGCGTCGGCCGTCGTGGACCTGGCCCACAGGTCGGCAGGTGTGCCGTCGTACCACGGCGAGACCAGGTAGAGGATCTGCGCACCGGAGGGAGGCTGGTGCGCCGGCCGCGGCACCGGGCCGACGAAGTACTGGTAGGGGGTGGCAAGGCCGGGGATGTCGAGGCCGAACCGCCGGTGCACGCTGTCGGCCCAGCGCTCCCGCCAGGCGGCGCGCTGTTCCGGCGTGACGTCCCCTTTCGACGAGGTGAGGATCTTCAGCGCGCAGTGGCTCTCGCCGCCGTCCCGGAGCCGGCGGGAGGCCCGCCAGACCTCGCCCTCACCGCCGGTGTGCAGATGGCTGACGAGGGTGTACTCCTCGGGTCGCTCCGGAGGCCCGCACCGCCAGTCCGGTTCCCAGCGGGGTACCCGGCTCACTCCTCACCCCGGTAGCGGAACAGGGGTGTGGTCGTCGGGGTCTGCCGGTCCGGCTCGGGGGCCGTCGGGGTGGAGGCCGCGGGGGCCGGTACGTAGGTGCCCGTCTCGGTGCTGTCGTAGCCGTCCCGGGGTGGGACGGGGGCCGGGGTCGCGCCGTGAGGGTCTTTCGGCGGCTCCTGGGCGTGTGCGTCCGGCGCGCTCGCGAGTGGGGCGGTGTTCGCGGGGGCACCGGGCGGGTGCCGTACGT
The DNA here is from genome assembly GCF_021474425.1 of Streptomyces muensis. Classification (GTDB taxonomy): domain Bacteria; phylum Actinomycetota; class Actinomycetes; order Streptomycetales; family Streptomycetaceae; genus Streptomyces; species Streptomyces muensis. The sequence goes on from NZ_JAKEIP010000034.1 coordinate 44,558, forward strand.
CCGGCAGGGTCTTCAGGGCCACCACCAGCGCGTCCATCGCCGTGGCGAGCTCGGCCACCCACGCGATACGGCGTGCGGTGTCCCAGGCGCCGTTCTGCCGTGCCGCGCGCAGCTGTTCCAGGAGCGTGCCGAGGGTGTCCAGTGGCTCGGTGAGCTCAGGGGGGACGGTGGCGAGGCGGGCGGGGCTGAACGCGGACGCCAGGTCCCGCTCGAAGGTGGGGTGCGGTCGGGTCTGCAGGGTGACGACGGCCCTGTTCACCGCGATCAGCACCGGCTCCTCCCGGAACAGGGCCCTGCCCAGGGCGCGTCGGGACTCGCCGATGGCGACGCCGGTGGACTCCCTCAGCCGCTGGCCCAGGCTTCGCGCGTCGTGCGTCTCCTGGTGGGCGGCGCCGGCGGCCGTGTTCACGCGGTGCTGCCGGGCGAGCAGGCGCAGCGCCTCGCCGAGCCGTGGCGGCAGGGTCTCGTCCGGTCGGTGGCGACGGGCGCGGCCGAGGGAGACGCGGCGGGTCATGCCCGCCCCGAGTCCGGAGAAGTAGCGGGCCAGCACGTCGAACCCGCCGATCGCCGCGGCGTCGCCGCCGCCGACCCTGACGAGCTGTTGCAGCAGTTCGTGGTTGGGCTCGAACACCTCTCCGCCACGGTTGCCCGCGGCGATCCAGCGCCGGTACATCGCCATGGTGCTGACGCCCACCGCGTGCAGCCGCACCTTAGTGTTGACGTGGAGGTACTCCATGAGGCTCACGGGCTCCCGGTCGGCGTACACCACCTCACCGACGCCGTCGTTGCCGCGCCGCGACCAGTGCGCCCCGTCGCTGACCAGGACGATGAGCCGCTCGTTGCCCGGTTTTCCGTGCAGGTACAGGAGGTTGGCCGCCTCGTGGAGGGCGTTGCCGATGTCCGTGCCGGCGTCCTCGGGACGCAGCACCGCCACGGCGTTGCGGAACTCCTCCACGGCGGGTCCGGTGGAGCCTGCGTCGAGTTCGGCCATGCCGCCGTCGCGGGGGAAGACGTGTTCGGTGACGTGGGTGAACTTCAGCATCGCCAGCCGCGAGACGCGCCCGCTGATCCGCAGCCGCATCTCCAGCAGGTCGTTCAGGGCGCTGCGCAGGACGTCCATGCGCGGGCGGCCACGGGTACCCCCGTGAGTGGAGTACCCGCTGTAGGCGCTGCCCTCGCTGTACTCCGGGATGTCGGGGACGCTCATCGATCCGGAGCAGTCCGCGAGGATGACGATGTCGACGCCGTTGCGGGCGCTGGAGACGAACAGCTCCACGTCGGTGCGCTCGCCGATCTCGACGAGGACGCCGCGCCGGCCGCCCGCCTCCAGGGCCCGCACCCGGAAGGCGGCGGATCCGGGGACGTCGATCCAGAGTTCGGCGTCCTCCTGCGACGGGATCCACAGCAGGGTTCCCTGCAGGCCCGCCTCGCCGATCTCGCGGGCCAGCACGTCGAACGGTGCCTCCACGGAGGATTCCAGCGTCACCGACTTCACCGGCTCGACCGGTACGGCGTCCAGCCGCCAGTCCCGGCCCTCGCTGCCCTCGTCGAGTCCGAGCCGCGCGGCCAGGTCCTCGTTGACCGCGACGACACCGTCGGGCACCGCGGCGAGCGGCACGAGCCGTACGGCGGCGGAGACCGGGTCGACGGCGGAGTTCAGCGTGAGCAGGGCGGGCAGGCCGTCCTGTCCCGTGGCTGCGGGCAGGGTCGCCGCCGGGACACCGATCCGCTGTCCGGTCAGGGGCCCCTCGGCGGGCACGAGGTGGAGCCGGTGTCGGTCGGCGCCGGGCATCGGCACACTCATCGTGACGTCCTCCTGCGGCCGTGCAGGTCGACCTTGAGGCCGAGGCGCGCGGTGTAGTCCTTGATGCGGGAACCCTGCGGCCCGATGAACTTGCCGATCAGATGCTCGGGCACCCGCACCCACAGCCCGCCGCCGAACTCCGGCGGACGTGGGGGTTTGTACTCGGCGAGGGTCAGCCCGGCCGCGATCTCGGCGCCGAAGCGGTGGTCGAGTTCGCGTACGAGTACACGGAGCCGTTCGACCAGCACCTCGCCCTGCCGGGCGGTGCCCATCAGGTCCTCCAGCTGACGGTCCCAGTCGGGCGTGGCCCGCTCCACGGCGCGCAGCGCGGGCGACGGCGCCACGGCGCGCAGCCTGGTGTGCAGCGCGGCGAGGCGGGCCCGGATCGAGCGGTAGTCGACGGCGAGTTCGACGTGCCTGGCGGTGCGCAGGTTGTGCCCGAAGGCGGCGAGGGACGGCATGCGCTGCCCGCGGCGGCGGCCGGCGGTGCCGCAGATCTGCCAGAGGATCTCGTCGGCGGTCAGGGAGTGCACCCGGTCGTGCTGCCGGCACAGGCCGATGCCGACGCGTTCGTATCCGAAGACCTGCCAGCGGCGGGCGTGCCGGGTGCAGGCCGAGCGGCCGCACGCGTGCCCGGCGGGGTCGAGCCAGTCGCACTGCGCGGTGCCCACCGCCTGGCAGCCCTGCTGCTCGCAGACCGGGAAGGCACGCCGGTAGCAGTCCGGGCAGTAGTCGGTGTCGGGGTCCTGCGGGTGCCGACGGCGGTGCTCCTCGCACCAGGCCACCGTGGCCCGGCAGTCACGGCCGGCGCACCAGAACACGGCCGTGCGGGCGCAGCCGCGGCACGAGGGCCGGTGATCGGGGCAGGAGGGCAGCAGCGCCCCGTCGAGAACCACCGCGTGGTCGACGCAGATACGGTCGGGACGGCCGGCGTCGGCACAGCCACGGCAGCGGAACGAGCCGTACCCGGAGCGGTCGCCGCGGTCGCACACGGCGCACCTGTACACCAGGGCCGAGCGCTGTCGTACGGCCGCGATGGCGAAGTGCGTGTCCGCGCTCGCCCGTTCCAGCCGCGCGTCGACGCGCACGATCTCCACCGTGATGCGTCCGCTGTCGGACTCCCAGACGTGCACGCTGCCGGCGGCGAGCGGCTTGGCGTGCAGCGCGGGCTCCAGCTGCTGCCAGAGCCCGACGAGGGCCTCCTGGCCGTCCGTGGGGGCGGGCCAGTGACGCAGGTCGAGTACGACGTCCACCTGGCTGTCGGGAACGACGGTCGGTGCTGTGGTCACGTATCACTCATTCCGCTGCGGGGCGTGCCGGGTTCCGGTCCGGCCGGGCCGCCGGGTTCACGGCCGCGCCGGCTGTCGCGGGCGGTTGCGCCCCCGTCGCCGGAGCCGCCGCGGGTGCGCTGCTGCCCGCCCTTGCGGTCGCGTCCGCGGTCCTGGTCGCCCCGGTTGCGACGGGGGTTGCCCCGCTGGTTCTGCCCGGTTCGGTCCGGCCTGCCCGAGCGCCTGCCGTGGTTGCCGGAGGCCGTGGCGCGGTCGGATCCGCCGCGGGGCGTCTTCTCGCCGCGTTTCTCACCGCCCTTGCGGCGGCCTCCGCCGGAGCCGGAGCGGCGGGTGTCCTCGGCCCGTGCCAGGCGGCGGGTCCAGGAGCCCAGCAGCAGCTCGATCCCTCCCGGGGCCTCCTGGCGCAGGGACTCCAGCAGCAGGCCTCCCGGTCGGGGGTCGAAGAGCAACAGCTCGGCCCGGGCGGCGAGTTCGTGCGGGCCGCGGCGGGCGGCGGCGGTGAGGACGTCCTGGCTGCGGGTCGGCGGGAGCCCGGTGTCCGGGCCCTCGACGGGCACCAGCAGCGGGACGAGTTCCTCGGGTGCCGCCTCCAACCGGCCGAGCGGAAGCAGCAGTTCGTCGAGGAGCCGTCGCACGCTCTCCCGGGCCGGAACGGTGTCGGCCGCCCGGCCGGCGCGGTCGCCCTCCGGCAGGAACCGGGCCCGCAGGCCCTGGGTGACGGCCCGGGCCCGGTTCTTCTCCAGGACGGCCTGCGGGATGTTGCCCTCGCGGTTGCCCGCGCGCACCTTGCGGCGTGCGTACAGGGCGAGGGCGGCCAGCAGCAGCGCCTGTGCGCGCAGGTCGGTCACGGACAGCTGGGCGTCGATGCACCGGACGAGGACCGCCGCGGGCCTGCCGTCGGTCTCGGGCACGGGGGCGACGTCCATCCGCGTCAGGTCGGCGATTCCGTCGCGGCGCCGGATGTCGGCCCGTACGTGTTCCAGGTGCCGGGGGTCGGCCGAGGCGAGGTAGCGCGTGGTGAGGTGCTCACGGGAGTCGGTGAGCCAGCGGGACCCCACGCGGTCCGGCTGCGGTCCGACGGTGCCCCGGCCGCAGAGCGCGATGAGCGCGGGGCTGTACCGGCGCAGGAGATTGACGAGCACTTCCTGCTCCGCCGCGTCGGTGACGTACAGGGTGTGCGTGTCACCCGCGGCGGGGGGCGAGGAAGGGCCGAGCGACACGCCGGGTGCGTGCAGGACTCCGCCGAGCCGTCGGGCGGCGTCGGCGAGGGCCTGTAACTGCGCCAGCAGATAGCCGAAGGCCTCGTCCCGAGCGGCGGGGCTGCCGAGCCACAGGCCCTCCTGGGTCACCCGCACCAGCCCCGGGTGACGGGGATCCGCTTCCGTGCGGGCCGTCAGGCCCGGTGGGGCCGCCGGCGGCCATGCGGAGGCCACCACCGCCTGGGCATCCGCACCTGTCACGGCCAACGTCTTGGTGAACGACTGGCGGGCCGCCCCCACCACAGTCAGGCTTACCAGCACCTTGTCACGATATCCGAGTCCGGTGAGCCGTGAGGAGTGGTCACACGTCAAACCCTGCTGGAGTGACAGAAGTTGAGGAAGTGTCAGTCGGCGAGCTCGGTGGTGGCGGCGACGGACCCCGGGGACGACGGCAGGCCCCGCTCCCCGGGGAAGTGCAGTCGGCCGGACAGTCTGAGCCGTACCGATCCGGCGAGCACCAGCGCGTCGTCGGGTCCGAGGACCGTCTCCTCGCCGGGCACCAGCGCCTCGGTCCGGCCGCCGGCCCCGGAGGGCTCCCGTACGGTTCCGTTGCTGGAGCCGAGTTCGGTGACGGCGAGGCGACCGCCCCTGCCGGGGCCGTGGACGCCGGACAGCGACAGCATGACGTGCCGGCGGCTGACCCGGCCGGTGGCCGCCGGGTGCGGCAGGTCGGGTGCGGCCAGGTTCACGCCGTGCGGGAGGGAGCCACGGCCGACGAGCACGGAGGTCTCCGTGGCCAACGGGAAGCGCAGGATCTCCTCGTCCGTCGACGCCTCGGACACGACCACCACGCGGACGGGCGGCCGGGGGCCCTTCGCTTCCAGGGGCGAGCCACAGGTCGGGCACAGCGCGCTGCCGTCGCGGCGGGCGATGTCCGGCCACAGCAGCAGACGGTCGGGCCAGAGCATCGCCTGGAAGCAGGCGGCCGACACACAGCGCCAGTCCTGCTCCATCACCCGGGCGTGATCGGCCCGGCGCAGGTCGACCCCGCTGCCGCGGATGAGTTCCTTCTGCTCCTCCGCCCGGGACTTGCGCTGCTCGGGCACCTCGCGTACACCGCTGCGCACGAAGCGCAGGCCGTCCGGCCCCTGGCGCCAGGCGAGGAACCGTGAGGCAGCGGACGGGATCCAGGGATGGGCGCGCCTGAGATCGACGAACTGGTCCCTGCTGATCACGTACAGCCCCGAGTCCCGGGCGAGCGTGAGCAACTCCGGGTCGGCGGTGGGCGCCAGCCGGATCTCCCCGGCCCGCACCATGGCGTCCAGGCGTCGCCGTTCCGCCGGGGGGATCTGGCGCCGTAAGGATTCGTCCGCGATCAGCGTCAGCTCCGCCGAAGCGCCTCTGCCGCGGCGCCACGCGTCACGGAGCAGGTCCAGACGACCGAGCCGGGGACGCCGCTCGCCCAACGGGGCGATCTCGTCCGACCAGCACACATTGGACACATCGATGACGGCTCCGACCTCGCTCACGGACACCCGGCTCCTCGCGTCACGTTCCGTCCTGGCAGGGCCGACCGGACCCACTCGGCGTCCAACCCGCCGTGCTCCCTTGGGAGAAGGTCGTACCGGAGACGTGGACGGTTGCGCAACGCGCCCCTCTCGGCGCTCTCACGCGTCCCCGTACGCCTCTCCCCCGAGCTCGAACCCCGCCGAACCGGCCGTCGCGTCCGCGAGCCACGCCCGGAACGCCTCCACGTCGGCGTCCGGGAGGCCGATCTCGATGGTGACCGCCTCGCCGTACCGCACGTCCCGCACCTCGCGCCCGGTCGACCGCAGGTCGTTCTCCACCTTGCCGGCGCGCTGGTGGTCGACGGTCACCGTGGCCAGTCGGAAGCGTCGGCGGGTGAGGGTGCCGAGGGTGTCCAGCGCCTCGCCGACCGCCCCGCCATAGGCCCGGATGAGCCCGCCCGCGCCCAGTTTGACGCCGCCGTAGTAGCGGGTGACGACGGCGACGACGTACCGCATGTCGCGGCGCAGCAGCATCTGGAGCATGGGGACCCCGGCCGTGCCGCCCGGTTCACCGTCGTCGCTGGCCTTCTGGACGGCGGCGTCGGCACCGATGACGTAGGCCCAGCAGTTGTGGGTCGCGTCCGCGTGCTCCTTGCGGACGGCGGCGACGAATTCCTGTGCCTCCTGTTCGGTGGCCGCCGGGGCGAGCGCACAGATGAAGCGTGAGCGGTTGACCTCGGTCTCGTGGACGCCCGCGTGGGCGACTGTGCGGTACTCGTCCTGCATCGGGCCAGCCTATGCCGACCTTCCGGGGGAGCCGTCCGCTCAGTGCTTCCTGCCCCGCGCCACCATGACGCCCGTCAGCAGCGCCGTGCCGGGTTCGAGGGCCGACCAGGAGGTGCCGTGCCAGGCCAGTACGGCGATGGCCGAGGTCGGGAACTTCGTACGGACCTCGTCCAGGGTGTCGTCGAGGCCGTCCCCGGCCAGTTCGAGGACGAGTTCCTCCAGGCCGGGGTTGTGCCCGACCAGGAGCAGTGTCCGGACGGCGGCGGGCACCTCGCGCACGACGGCCAGGAGCTCTGACACGTCCGCCGCGTACAGCCGGGGGTCATGGCGTACGGGCGGCGGTGTGCCCCACTGGGCGGCGGCCAGTTCCCAGGTCTCCCGCGCGCGTACGGCGGTCGAGCACAGGGCGAGGTCCGGCAGGCAGTCGTTCTCGGCGAGCATCCGGCCCGCGACCGGGGCGTCGCGTTGGCCGCGCGGGGCGAGCGGGCGCCGGTGGTCGGCGACGCCCTCCGGCCAGGCGGACTTGGCGTGCCGCAGGACGACCAGACGGCGGAGCGGGCCCGCGCCGATGCGCGCGGTCACGCCGGGGTTCCCAGGTCATGGGCGAGGTCGAGGCCGAGGAGGCGGTCGGCGTAGGCGTACGTCTCGAAGCGGGCGCCGTCCGCCAGGTCCGGCGCGCTCGCCACCCGGCGCAGGACCCCGAGCACCCCGGGTACGTCGAGGTCGTCCTCCCAGGCGGTACGGAGCTGTGCCCGCACCTCGTCGGGGATGGGCCGTGACGGCTGCCGCGCCCAGCCGGCGACGGCACGGCGCCAGCGGACGAGGGTGTCGTGGGCCTCGGCCAGCACGGCCGCGTCGAGCCGTACGGGCACGCTTCGACGCCCGGAGAGCAGCGCGAGGCGCAGGGCGGCGGGGTCGGCCTCCTCGGGGGGTGCCTCGGAGTGCACGGCCGCGACGGCGACCCGTACGCCGTCGGGTTCCGCGCCGCCCTCGCGCACGACATGGAGGACCTGTGCCTCGCCGAGCCCCGCCGCGGCGTCCCTGCCCTCCTCGAAGGGCCGGATGCCCAGCGCCGCGGCGCCGGCCCGGAGCTCGGCCCGCCGCCGTTCCTCGTCGAGGAGCGCCCAGACCGGCGTGCCGCCGAGCTCCAGCGCCCGGACCAGGAGATCGGCGACGAGCAGCACCCGCAGGGCGGTGACGTCGAAGCCCTCGGTATGCGCCTCGATGCGGGTCAGGCCCCGGCGGGCGGGCGCGGCGTCGACGGGCTCGCCGGTTCGGGCGTCGATGATGCGCAGCACGCAGCGAGCGTAGGCGGCCGCGCGCTCTTCCGCAGCAATCCGGCCCGCATTCCGGTCAGCGTGGCGGGCGGCGGGGGAATCCTCGGGGGCCGTCGGCCGTTGTGGGTCTTGTGGGCGGCTGGACGGCAGCTGTCCGAGGCGAGCACGGGAGGCCGAGGGTGTACGGCGACGAGGCGACGGTCCGCAGGATCCTCACGGAACTGGGCGACACCTGGGCCGTCGTGGGCCTGTCGTCGAACCGGCGACGGGCGGCGTACGGGGTCGCCGAGGTGCTCCAGCGCCACGGCAAGCGCGTCGTGCCGGTCCACCCGAAGGCGGAGACGGTCCACGGCGAGCGGGGCTATGCCTCGCTGGCGGACATCCCCTTCGACGTGGACGTGGTCGACGTCTTCGTCAACAGCGACCTCGCAGGACCGGTCGTCGACGAGGCGGTCGCCAAGGGTGCCCGGGCGGTCTGGTTCCAGCTGGGCGTCATCGACGAGGCGGCGTACGAGCGCGCCCGCGCGGCGGGCCTGGAGATGGTCATGGACCGCTGCCCGGCGATCGAGATACCGCGCCTGGGCTAGGGCCGCCTCGCACCGGAGCCCTCCCTGTCTCTTATACACATCTGAGCTGCCGACGAACAGCTAT
>NZ_JAKEIP010000035.1 GCF_021474425.1 Streptomyces muensis
CTCGGGCTGTCGAACGGGCCGCGTCCGGTGGCGGCGTACGCGAGGACCGAGCCGAGCGAGAAGACGTCGGCGGCCGGCGCCGTCATCCTCGCGGCCCTCGCCACCACGACGGTCGCCCTCACCGGCGACGACACCGACCCGGGCGCCCTGCCCCTCGGCTGGCAGGCCTGGCACAACAAGTCCAAGGACCCGAGCGTCGACAAGGACCCGATAGGCGCCGACGGCCCGTTCAACCGCTGCGCGGCCACCGGTCGCTCCCTCGTCTGCGCGGGCGACGACGTCATGGCGACCCGCTTCGCCCTCGCCGACGGCCGCAACACCTGGGCCCGGCCGATCGACGAGACCGCCGACGACAACGGCAGCAGCAACTCGGGCACGGTCATCGCCGCGCGCAGCGGCCGCGTGTACGTCTACGGCGCCGACGACCGGCCCGCCGGCGCGGACGGGTTCACCTCGTACCGCTACACGATCCAGGCACTCGACGCCGACACCGGCAAGGTCATCTGGAAGACGGTCACCGGCGAAGGCGACGAGGCCTCGGAACCGAACGCCGAACAGGGTGCCTCCATCGGCGTCCCGGAGGGCGTCATCACCGTCCACGGCGCGAAGGGCCAGCAGTACGCCCTGCTTGGCGCCGCCGACGGCAAGGTCCGCTGGAAGCGTCCGATACCCGACTCCGACACCAAGACGTGCCTGCTGCGCAGCGCCGCCCGCAACGCCTACCTGGTGTGCCAGACGTGGGGCGAGGAGGAGGGCGGCGCCACCGGCACGAGCATCTCGCAACTCGACCGGACCACCGGCCGCCCTCGCTGGACGGTGAGCGTCGACGGAGAGAAGGACGTCGTCGGTCAGGCCGACGGGCGCCTGGTGGTGCTCGACACGACCGGCGTCCGCCGCACGCTGACCCTGATCCACGCCACCTCGCACGTCATGACGACCGTACGGCTGTCCCAGCCCCAGCCCGAGGGCACCACCCCCACGCTCCTGGGCGACCGGCTCTACGTCACCTCGCCCAGCGGCGGCGTCCGCGCGGTCGCCCCGGACAGCGGACGCCAGCTCTGGGAGAGCAACTCCACCGTGGAGTCGCCGGGCATCCCCGTCGCCACCGCGTCCCACCTCTACCTGGCGTCCCCGAGCGGTCGCCTGGCGGCCCTGAACCTGCGCACCGGCACCGTGGAGGCCACCCTCCAGGGACGCGACGACGGCGGCACCGCCGACTTCCCCGGCGGCGGCGTCGGACCGCCCCCGACCCTCGCCGGCGACGCCCTCTACGTCCCGTACGGCGTCCGCTCCGTCTACACCGTGGACATCCGCACCCTGCACGACGACTGACCGGCCCCCCGGAAACGATCAGGGCCAGGTCGAGGAATCATCCTCTGACCTGGCCCTGAGCCGTATGGAGCGGGCGACGGGAATCGAACCCGCGTAGCTAGTTTGGAAGACTAGGGCTCTACCATTGAGCTACGCCCGCACAGGACGCGCCGCAGGTCAGGTGACCGCGGCACAGAAGGCATCGTAGCGGGTCGGCACCCCTCGCCGCACACCCCGTTATTGCGGCGGCCGCACCGTCCGCGGGCATGTACCCTACGTGTCGCACCAGCACGGGGTGTGGCGCAGCTTGGTAGCGCGTCCGCTTTGGGAGCGGAAGGCCGTGGGTTCAAATCCCGCCACCCCGACCACCGACCGGCCCGCACCGGTCATCCGCGCGGTCACCTCGCTTGATCGCCTTTGGGGCGTTGAGCGGCTGCGGTTACTATGCAAGCTGCGCGCCCGTGTGTCTCATCCACAGGAACCTCTGGACATCCCCGGACATCCTCTGGACGTCCTCCGGGCGACGAAATCCGCCGGACCAGTCTGGCCCCGGCAGAAACCAAGAAGTCAGCCCCCAAGGAGACCGAACCGTGAAGAGCGCCGTGGAGACCCTGAACCCGACTCGGGTTCGGCTCAGCATCGAGGTGCCCTTCGAGGAGCTCAAGGACAGCCTCGACGCGGCGTACAAGAAGATCAACCAGCAGGTCACGGTGAAGGGCTTCCGCAAGGGCAAGATCCCGGCCCGCGTCATCGACCAGCGGTTCGGCCGTGGCGCCGTGCTGGAGGAGGCCGTCAACGACGCGCTGCCGAAGTTCTACACCGAGGCGGTCAACGAGGCGGAGATCGACGTCCTGGGCCAGCCCGAGGTCGACATCACCGAGCTGAAGGACGGCGAGACGCTGAACTTCACCGCCGAGGTCGACGTCCGCCCGACCATCGAGATCCCGGACTACTCCGGCATCGAGGTCGAGGTCGACGCCGTCGAGGTCACCGACGAGGACATCGACAAGTCGGTCGAGCAGCTCCGCGAGCGCTTTGCCTCCACCTCCCCGGTCGAGCGTGCCGCCGAGGACGGCGACGTCGTCACGATCGACCTTCAGGCCAAGGTCGACGGCGAGGTCCTGGAGGACGGCGTCGCCGAGGGCGTCTCCTACACCATCGGCTCCGGTGAGCTGCTGGACGGCATCGACGACGCCGTGAAGGGCCTGGAGGCCGGTGGCGAGGCCACCTTCACCTCCGAGCTCAAGGGCGGCTCGGCGGCCGGCAAGGCGGCCGAGGTCACCGTCAAGGTCACCCAGGTCGCCGCGCGCGAACTGCCCGAGCTGGACGACGACTTCGCGCAGCTCGCCTCCGAGTTCGACACCCTCGAGGAGCTCAAGGCCGACAGCCGCAAGCGCCTGGAGAACATGAAGCAGTACGACCAGGCCACGCAGGCCCAGGAGCGCGTCCTGGAGAAGCTGCTGGAGCTCGTCGAGGTGCCCGTCCCCGAGAAGCTCCTCGAGGACGAGATCAACACCCGCAAGCACAACCTGGAGCACCACCAGCTCGGCCAGATGGGCCTCGACCTCGAGAAGTACCTCGAGATCCAGGGCAAGACGGCCGAGGAGTTCGACGCCGAGACCAAGGAAGCCGCGGTCAAGGGCATCAAGACGCAGTTCGTCCTCGACGAGCTCGTCAAGCAGGAGAAGCTGAACGTCAACCAGGAGGAGCTCACCGAGCACCTCATGCGCCGCGCCGCCTCCTCCGGCATGTCCCCCGACCAGTTCGCCCAGGCGGTCGTCGAGGGCGGCCAGGTTCCGCTCCTGGTCGGCGAGGTCGCCCGCGGCAAGGCCCTGGCCGTCGTGGTCGAGAAGGCCGTGGTCAAGGACACCAACGGCGAGCTCATCGACCTCGACGACGAGGACGAGGTCGAGCAGGCCACCGAGACGGTCGAGGCCGCCGAGGGCACCGCGGACGCCTCCGACGAGGAGAAGACCGAGGGCTGAGCCCACGGCGCCGCACAGCGCGCACGAAGGGCCCCGGGGAGCACAGTCCCCGGGGCCCTTCTGTCGTACGGCTGGACAGTGCCGCCAAGGGGCGCGGGGCTGTGTCGATGTGCGGCTCCGCCGCGTGGGCGCGAGCCACCACACACGACCCGCAGCCGCCCACTCTCCAGCGGAGCCACGGCGAGAAGTCCCGCCCACCCGGCGGAGCACATGCGCTCACAGCGAACACCCGCTGAACCGGGATTGCGGCACAGGGCCACCGCGTTAGGGTCCATGAGTATGAGGGCAGGGGAGTCCCCGTTGCCCACGCAGAAGACGTGCAGACGGCCCGGCGCCGTCGTAAGACGAGCAGGTGGATACGTGACGAATCTGATGCCTTCCGCCGCCGGCGAGCCCTCCATCGGCGGTGGCCTCGGCGACCATGTCTACAACCGGCTGCTCGGCGAGCGGATCATCTTCCTCGGCCAGCCGGTCGACGACGACATCGCCAACAAGATCACCGCGCAGTTGCTGCTCCTTGCCGCAGACCCGGACAAGGACATCTACATGTACATCAACAGCCCGGGCGGTTCGATCACGGCCGGCATGGCGATCTACGACACCATGCAGTACATCAAGAACGACGTGGTGACCATCGCCATGGGCCTCGCGGCCTCCATGGGCCAGTTCCTGCTCAGCGCGGGCACCCCCGGCAAGCGCTTCGCGCTGCCGAACGCCGAGATCCTGATCCACCAGCCCTCCGCGGGCCTGGCCGGCTCGGCCTCCGACATCAAGATCCACGCAGAGCGGCTGCTGCACACCAAGAAGCGCATGGCCGAGCTCACCTCGCAGCACACCGGCCAGTCGGTCGAGCAGATCACCCGTGACTCGGACCGTGACCGCTGGTTCGACGCCTTCGAGGCCAAGGAGTACGGCCTCATCGACGACGTCATCCCGACGGCCGCCGGGATGCCGGGCGGCGGCGGCACCGGGGCGGCCTGAAGGCCCCCCGCACATCCCCCAGCCGACCGCCTCAGCCCCTAGGAGACAGACAGTGAACGACTTCCCCGGCAGCGGCCTGTACGACCGCTCGCGCGCCGAGTACGCGGGCCCCGTGGCCGAGTCCCGGTACGTCATCCCGCGCTTCGTCGAGCGCACCTCGCAGGGCATCCGCGAGTACGACCCGTACGCGAAGCTCTTCGAGGAGCGCGTGATCTTCCTCGGCGTGCAGATCGACGACGCCTCCGCGAACGACGTCATGGCGCAGCTGCTGTGCCTGGAGTCGATGGACCCCGACCGGGACATCTCGGTCTACATCAACAGCCCGGGCGGTTCCTTCACCGCGCTCACGGCCATCTACGACACGATGCAGTTCGTGAAGCCGGACATCCAGACGGTCTGCATGGGCCAGGCCGCCTCCGCCGCCGCCGTCCTGCTCGCCGCCGGCACCCCCGGCAAGCGCATGGCGCTGCCCAACGCGCGCGTGCTGATCCACCAGCCGTACAGCGAGACCGGCCGCGGCCAGGTCTCCGACCTGGAGATCGCCGCCAACGAGATCCTCCGGATGCGCTCGCAGCTGGAGGAGATGCTGGCCAAGCACTCCACCACGCCGATCGAGAAGATCCGCGAGGACATCGAGCGCGACAAGATCCTCACGGCCGAGGACGCGCTGTCGTACGGGCTGATCGACCAGATCATCTCCACGCGGAAGATGAACAACGCCGACGTTCGCTGACGCGGACCCGGTATTGTCTGCTGCCCCTTGGCACGGTTTGGGACGGTGCACGTCAAAGTGAACCGCGCCAAGGGGGGCCCGAACGGGGGGCCAGGCAAGGTACCGTCGACATAAGGCAGCACCAGGAGCCGCTGGATTCGAAAACGTCCAGGCGTCTCCCAGGCGAAGGGGAAGCACACCGTGGCACGCATCGGTGACGGCGGCGATCTGCTCAAGTGCTCGTTCTGCGGCAAGAGCCAGAAGCAGGTCAAGAAGCTCATCGCAGGCCCTGGTGTGTACATCTGCGACGAGTGCATCGATCTCTGCAACGAGATCATCGAGGAAGAGCTCGCGGAGACCAGTGAGGTCCGCTGGGAGGAACTGCCCAAGCCGCGCGAGATCTACGAGTTCCTCGAGGGCTACGTGGTCGGCCAGGAAGCGGCCAAGAAGGCGCTCTCCGTCGCCGTCTACAACCACTACAAGCGCGTCCAGGCCGGCGAGAACGGCGGCGCCCAAGGCCGCGACGACGCCATCGAGTTGGCGAAGTCCAACATCCTGCTGCTGGGCCCCACGGGCTCCGGCAAGACGCTGCTCGCCCAGACGCTGGCGCGCATGCTGAACGTTCCGTTCGCCATCGCCGACGCCACCGCGCTGACGGAGGCCGGCTATGTCGGTGAGGACGTCGAGAACATCCTGCTGAAACTGATCCAGGCGGCCGACTACGACGTCAAGAAGGCCGAGACCGGGATCATCTACATCGACGAGATCGACAAGGTCGCCCGGAAGAGCGAAAACCCCTCGATCACCCGCGACGTGTCCGGCGAGGGTGTCCAGCAGGCGTTGCTCAAGATCCTCGAAGGCACCACGGCCTCGGTCCCGCCCCAGGGCGGCCGCAAGCACCCCCACCAGGAGTTCATCCAGATCGACACGACGAACGTCCTGTTCATCGTGGGCGGCGCGTTCGCCGGTCTGGAGAAGATCATCGAGTCCCGGGCCGGAGCCAAGGGCATCGGTTTCGGCGCGACGATCCGCTCCAAGCGCGAGCTGGAGGCCAAGGACCAGTTCGAGGACGTCATGCCCGAGGACCTGGTCAAGTTCGGCATGATCCCCGAGTTCATCGGCCGCCTCCCCGTCATCACGAGCGTCCACAACCTGGACCGCGAGGCCCTCCTCCAGATCCTCGTCGAGCCCCGCAACGCCCTGGTGAAGCAGTACCAGCGCCTCTTCGAACTCGACGGCGTGGAGCTGGACTTCGAGCGCGAGGCCCTGGAAGCCATCGCCGACCAGGCCATCCTCCGCCAGACCGGCGCCCGCGGCCTGCGCGCCATCATGGAGGAGGTGCTCCAGGGCGTGATGTACGAGATCCCGTCCCGCAAGGACGTGGCCCGCGTCGTCATCACGGCGGACGTCGTCCACTCGAACGTGAACCCGACGCTGATCCCGAGGGACGCGCGCGGGCGTGGTCCGGGCGAGCAGAAGACGGCGTAGCCGCCCGCAGCACAGACGTACAGCAGACGTAGAGAAGGGGCCCCGGTCGATCGCGACCGGGGCCCCTTCCGCGTGGAGCGTCCTACGGGTGTCAGGCCTTGACGCGGACCTCGGCGCGCACCTTCGTGGTGATGTCGATCGCCACGTCCTTGGAGACGCTTGCCGTGGCGTCACTCGGCGACACCAGCGCGATGGTGCTGTAGTCGGCCCAGGCGCAGAACCAGTTGGTCCTCTCCTGCTTGGTCATCAAGTCCTGGGCCTTGGTCGACTGGCACTTCATGACCGCGCCGTCGAGGTCGGCGGACTCGGGCTCGCCGATCAGCTCGGTCTTGGGGGCGCTGCTGCTTCCGGAGGAGGAATCCTCCTCGGCCTCCTTCTTGAAGGAGGCGAAGAACGCGTCCAGAGCCTTCTCCGGGTCGGCGATCTCGCCGTAGGCGCCCGCGTAGAAGATGCTCTTGGCCTTCGCCAACTCGCCCAGATCGGGCGTGGCGCTGTTCGGGTCGCTGGGGTCGTAACTCGAGAGGTCCGCGGTCGAGTAGATACCGGTCACGTCGGTGCCGTTCTTGACGCCGCTCTTCTCCAGCTCCGACGTCGCGTCGCCGCCGCTGGACCCACCGCCCTCGTCGCCCATCCGCGTGTAGTCGCTGAGCAGCTTCTGCGGAGTCGCCAGCTTGTGCGCGCCGTCGTCCTCCAGGCTGCCGCCCGCGCCGCCACGGCTGCCGCCGAGCGCGAAGTACGCCCCGACGCCGATCGCGGCCACGACCGCCACCGCGCCGATGATCAGGCCGGTCTTCTTGCCGCCGCCACCCGGCGCCGGCGGCTGCGGCATGCCGTACGGGGCCTGGCCGTACGGGGGCTGCTGCTGGCCGTACGGGTTCGGCTGCTGGGGCGGGACGCCCGGGGCCTGCTGAGGGTAGCCGTAACCGGGCTGGGGCTGGGGCGGAGGAGCCTGCTGGGGGTAGCCGTAGCCGGGCTGGGGCGCCTGCGGCTGCTGGCCGTACGGACCTGGCTGGCCGTACGGACCGGGCTGCTGGGGCTGCCCGCCGTACGGGCCCGGCTGGTTGTAGCTCATTTCTGGGTTCCCCTCCAGATGCTTATATGTTCACGACATCCTGGCGCAATCACAGCGCACGCATGGCATCGGGGTGCCCACCGTTACAGAACAAACGCGTTTCGGGACACGCCCGGGACACCCCTAAACTGAGCGGGTGACCGAGAACGCTCAGCAGCAGCCACCAGCGCCCGACACCGAACTGCCGACCCAGTACGCGCCGGCCGATGTAGAGGGGCCGCTGTACGAGCGCTGGGTAGAGCGCGGTTACTTCGAGGCGGACGAGAAGAGCGACAAGCCGCCGTACACCATCGTCATCCCGCCGCCGAACGTCACGGGCAGCCTGCACCTCGGGCACGCCTTCGAGCACACCCTCATCGACGCCCTCACGCGCCGTAAGCGCATGCAGGGTTACGAGACGCTGTGGCAGCCCGGCATGGACCACGCCGGTATCGCCACGCAGAACGTCGTCGAGCGCGAGCTCGGCAAGGAGGGCAAGTCCCGGCACGACCTGGGCCGCGAGGCGTTCGTCGAGCGTGTCTGGCAGTGGAAGGGCGAGTCCGGCGGGCAGATCAGCGGGCAGATGCGGCGCCTCGGCGACGGTGTCGCGTGGTCGCGTGAGCGCTTCACGATGGACGAGGGCCTGTCCCAGGCCGTCCAGACCATCTTCAAGCGGCTCTACGACGACGAGCTGATCTACCGCGCCGAGCGCATCATCAACTGGTGCCCACGCTGTCTGACGGCCATCTCGGACATCGAGGTCGAGTACCAGGACGACGACGGCGAGCTCGTCTCCATCCGGTACGGCGAGGGCGACGACGCCATCGTCGTGGCGACGACCCGTGCCGAGACGATGCTCGGCGACACCGCGGTCGCCGTCCACCCCGAGGACGAGCGCTACCGCCACCTCGTCGGACGCGAGATCGAGCTGCCGCTCACCGGCCGCCGTATCCCCGTCGTGGCCGACGAGCACGTCGACCCCGAGTTCGGCACGGGCGCCGTCAAGGTCACCCCGGCCCACGACCCGAACGACTTCGAGATCGGCCAGCGTCACGACCTGCCGTCCCTCGCAGTGATGGACGAGCACGCGGTCATCACCGCCCACGGCCCCTTCCAGGGCCTGGACCGGCTGGAGGCCCGCTCGGCGATCGTCGCCGCGCTGCGCGCCGAGGGCCGGATCGTCGCCGAGAAGCGGCCGTACGTCCACTCCGTCGGCCACTGCTCGCGCTGCAAGACCACCATCGAGCCGCGCCTGTCCATGCAGTGGTGGGTCAAGGTCGGTCCGCTCGCCAAGGCCGCCGGTGACGCGGTCCGCGACGGCAAGGTCAAGATCCACCCGCAGGAGATGGAGAAGCGGTACTTCGACTGGGTCGACAACCTCCACGACTGGTGTATTTCGCGGCAGTTGTGGTGGGGGCACCGGATTCCGGTCTGGTACGGCCCGAACGGCGAGGTCGTCTGCGTCGGCCTCGACGACGAGGTCCCCACCGGTGAGGGCTGGCGTCAGGACACCGACGTCCTCGACACCTGGTTCTCCTCCGGCCTGTGGCCCTTCTCGACCCTCGGCTGGCCCGAACAGACCGAGTCGCTCGCGAAGTTCTACCCGAACTCCGTCCTGGTCACCGGCTACGACATCCTCTTCTTCTGGGTCGCCCGGATGATGATGTTCGGCCTGTACGCGATGGACGGCACCCCGCCGTTCCACACGATCGCCCTGCACGGCATGGTCCGCGACCAGTTCGGCAAGAAGATGTCGAAGTCCTTCGGCAACGCGGTCAACCCGCTGGACTGGATGGACAAGTACGGCAGCGACGCGCTTCGCTTCACGCTCGCCCGTGGCGCCAACCCGGGCGTCGACGTCCCGATCGGCGAGGACTGGGTCCAGGGATCGCGCAACTTCGCCAACAAGATCTGGAACGCGACCCGCTTCGCGCTGATGAACGGTGCGACGGTCGACGGTCCGCTTCCGGACCCGTCGGCGATGTCGTCTACGGACCGCTGGATCCTCTCCCGCCTGAACTCGGTGGTCGCCGAGGTCGACGCGTTCTACGAGGACTACCAGTTCGCCAAGCTGTCCGACGCCCTCTTCCACTTCGCGTGGGACGAGGTCTTCGACTGGTACGTCGAGCTGTCCAAGACGACGTTCCAGGCGGGCGGCGAGGCGGCCGAGGTCTCCAAGCGCGTCCTCGGCGAGGTCCTCGACGTCACGCTGAAGCTGCTGCACCCGGTGGTCCCGTTCGTCACGGAGACCCTGTGGACCACCCTGACCGGCGGCGAGTCGATCGTGATCGCCGAGTGGCCGGCCGACAGCGGCTTCCGCGACAAGGGGGCGGAGCAGGAGATCGAGTCGCTCCAGTCCGTCATCACCGAGGTCCGCCGCTTCCGTGCCGACCAGGGCCTCCAGCCCGGCCAGCGCGTCCCGGCCCGCCTCACCCTGGACGGCACCGCCCTCGCCCCGCACGAGCCGGCCATCCGCCAGCTGCTGCGCCTCCAGCCGGAGGGCGAGAACTTCGCGGCCACGGCGACGCTGCCCGTCGCGGGCGCCGAGGTCGCGCTGGACCTCTCCGGCGTGATCGACGTCGCGGCCGAGCGCAAGCGCCTCGCGAAGGACCTGGCCGCCGCCGAGAAGGAAAAGGCCCAGGCCACGGCCAAGCTCGGCAACGAGGCCTTCCTGGCGAAGGCCCCGGACAACGTCGTGGAGAAGATCCGCGGCCGCCTCGCGAAGGCGGACGAGGACATCGCCCGCATCGCCGCCCAGCTGGACCGCCTGCCGGAGGCGTGAGTCGTTCTACGCGACTGAAGGCCCCCTGCGCTCCGTGGCGCCGGGGGCCTTTGCCTGGGCAGGGGCGCGGGGCTGTATCGATGTGCGGCTCCGCCGCGTGGGCGCGACCAGCCCCCACCGGCCCGTCAGCCGCCCCACAACTCACACCACCCCACACCCTGGGCGCACTGTCAGTCCCCGTCCGTAGACTGGCCCCGTGAGCGACCAGAACGAGCCCGACCCCCTCGACCCCTTCGACGAGATCATCGCTGAGGAGACCGACCGCGACCCCGACCTGGCGGTCATCGAGGCCGGCAGCCGAACCCTCCGCACCCAGGGCGGCAAGCCCCAGGCAGACGTGCCCGCACGCCCCGAGGACCCCGAGGTCGACAAGGCCCTGCGCGAGGTCGAGACGGAGCTCGCGACCCGCTGGGGCGAGACCAAGCTGGAGCCCTCCGTCAGCCGCATCTCCGCGCTCATGGACGTCCTCGGCGAACCGCAGCGGTCGTACCCCTCGATCCACATCACCGGCACCAACGGCAAGACGTCGACGGCCCGCATGATCGAGGCCCTCCTCGGCGCCTTCGAGCTCCGCACCGGTCGCTACACCTCGCCGCACGTCCAGTCGATCACCGAGCGGATCAGTCTCGACGGCGCCGCGATCTCCGCCGAGCGCTTCATCGAGACGTACCAGGACATCAAGCCGTACATCGAGATGGTCGACGCACAGCAGGAGTACCGGCTGTCGTTCTTCGAGGTGCTCACGGGCATGGCGTACGCCGCCTTCGCCGACGCGCCCGTCGACGTCGCCGTCGTGGAAGTGGGGATGGGCGGCTCCTGGGACGCCACGAACGTCATCGACGGTGACGTCGCCGTCGTGACGCCGATAGACCTCGACCACACCGACCGGCTCGGCGGCACGCCCGGTGAGATCGCCTCCGAGAAGGCCGGCATCATCAAGCAGGACGCCATCGTGATCATGGCCCAGCAGCCGGTGGACGCCGCGCAGGTGCTGCTGAAGAAGGCCGTGGAGGTCGACGCCACAGTGGCCCGTGAGGGCCTGGAGTTCGGGGTCGTGGCACGTCAGGTCGCCGTCGGCGGACAGCTGGTGACGCTGCGCGGACTCGGCGGCGAGTACCCCGAGGTGTATCTGCCGCTGCACGGCGCGCACCAGGCGCACAACGCCGCCGTGGCGCTCGCCGCCGTGGAGGCGTTCTTCGGCGTCGGTGCCGCCCGGGCCGAGTCGCTGGACATCGACACCGTCCGCAAGGCGTTCGCAGCGGTCGCCTCTCCGGGGCGGATGGAGGTCGTACGG
Source organism: Streptomyces muensis (assembly GCF_021474425.1). Lineage (GTDB taxonomy): Bacteria > Actinomycetota > Actinomycetes > Streptomycetales > Streptomycetaceae > Streptomyces > Streptomyces muensis. The sequence goes on from NZ_JAKEIP010000035.1 coordinate 11,605, forward strand.
CGGTCGCCGACCGTCGTGCTGGACGCGGCCCACAACCCGGCCGGCGCGCGGGTCACCGCCGAGGCGATCGGCGAGGCCTTCGACTTCAGCCGGCTGATCGGGGTCGTCGGCGCGAGCGGCGACAAGAACGTGCGGGGGCTGCTGGAGGCCTTCGAGCCGATCTTCGCCGAGATCGTCGTCACGCAGAACTCCTCGCACCGCGCCATGGACGCCGACGAACTGGCCGCCCTGGCCGTCGAGGTGTTCGGCGACGAGCGCGTGCAGGTCGAGCCGCGGCTGCCGGACGCCCTGGAGGCCGCGATCACGCTGGCCGAGGAGGAGGGCGAGTTCGCGGGCGGCGGTGTGCTGGTCACCGGGTCCGTCATCACGGTCGGCGAGGCCCGGCTGCTGCTGGGGAAGGGCTGAGTCCCAGATGCGTACGCTCTGTTCCTCGACGCTGATCGGCGAGTTCTTCGTCATCGGCTTCGCCGGTCTGGTCGCCATGAAGGACCCGGACCTGTCCATGTCGACGGTGTGGACGGTCAGTGGTATCGCCATGTTCCTGTGCGTGCTGCTGTGCGGCCTGGTGACCCGCCCCGGCGGTGTCGCTCTCGGCTGGGCGTTGCAGATCGCCCTGATCGCCTCCGGCTTCATCGTGTCGACGATGTTCATCCTGGGCGTGATCTTCGCGGCGCTGTGGTGGGCCTCGGTGCACTACGGGAGGAAGGTCGACGAGGCGAAGGCGAGATTCGCCGCGCAGAGCGACTCCTCTACACCTGACGCTGCGTAACAAGGGCCCGGACACGCCCTGTAACCTCATCCCACCGCACCACCGGCAGTCAGTAAGAAGGAGCCCTCCCGTGACCCAGCGCACCCTCGTCCTGCTCAAGCCCGACGCCGTCCGTCGCGGCCTGACCGGCGAGATCATCAGCCGTATCGAGCGCAAGGCCGGCTGGCAGATCACCGCGCTGGAGCTGCGCACCCTGGACCAGGACACGCTGGAGCAGCACTACGGCGAGCACAAGGGCAAGCCCTTCTACGAGCCGTTGGTGGAGTTCATGGCCTCCGGCCCGGTCGTCGCCCTGATCGTCGAGGGCGAGCGGGTCATCGAGGGGCTGCGCGCGCTGGCCGGTCCGACCGACCCGATCGCCGCCGCGCCGGGCTCCATCCGCGGTGACTTCGGTGTGATCGTCCGGGAGAACCTCATCCACGCCTCCGACTCCGAGGAGTCCGCCGAGCGCGAGGTGAAGATCTTCTTCCCGGGCCGTGCCTGAGCCCACTCACCCGGCCCGACCTGGGGCGGCCGAAGAAACCCGGCCGCCCGGCGGCATATGCGCGGCGATCGAGGGAACGAGTGCCCCCGATGGCCCGTCTCCACAAGCGGGGCGGCTCGCCATCTGCTGACAATGGCGAAGACCCTCCCGCAGTGTTCGCGAAAGCGCGTCTACGATAGAAGCCTTCACGTCACAGCACCCACTTCGCCGACCTGAAAAGCCATCAAAAGCTCCCAGGGAAGGCCAGACGAATCCTGATGGGGAACTCAATGTCGTTCATCGGCCGTGACATGGCTGTCGACCTCGGGACCGCCAACACGCTGGTGTACGTCAGGGGTCGCGGGATCGTACTCAATGAGCCGTCCGTCGTCGCGATCAACACCAACACCGGTGGCATCCTCGCGGTCGGCGCCGAAGCGAAGAAGATGATCGGGCGCACGCCCGGCAACATCGTTGCCGTGCGTCCGCTGAAGGACGGCGTCATCGCCGACTTCGAGATCACCGAGCGGATGCTCCGCTACTTCATCCTGAAGATCCACAAGCGGCGGTATCTGGCTCGTCCGCGGGTCGTCGTCTGTGTGCCCTCGGGCATCACCGGCGTCGAGCGCCGCGCCGTCATCGAGGCGTCGTCCCAGGCCGGCGCCCGCCAGGTGCACATCATCGAGGAGCCCATGGCCGCGGCCATCGGCTCCGGCCTGCCGGTCCACGAGGCCACGGGCAACATGGTGGTGGACATCGGCGGCGGCACCACGGAGGTCGCGGTCATCTCCCTCGGCGGCATCGTCACCGCCCAGTCCATCCGCGTCGCGGGCGACGAACTGGACAACGCGATCATCCAGCACATCAAGAAGGAGTACTCCCTTCTGCTGGGTGAGCGGACGGCCGAGCAGATCAAGATCACGATCGGTTCGGCGTACGACCTCGACGCTGACGAACACACCGAAATCCGCGGCCGGGACCTGGTCTCCGGACTGCCGAAGACCGTCGTCATCTCCGCGGCCGAAGTACGCAAGGCCATCGAGGAACCGGTCAACGCGATCGTGGACGCGGTGAAGACGACCCTCGACAAGTGCCCGCCGGAGCTGTCCGGCGACATCATGGACCGAGGAATCGTTCTGACCGGCGGCGGCGCCCTGCTGCGCGGCCTCGACGAGCGGCTGCGCCGGGAGACCGGCATGCCGATCCACATCGCCGAGGACCCGCTGGACAGCGTGGCGCTCGGCTCCGGCAAGTGCGTCGAGGAGTTCGAGGCGTTGCAGCAGGTGCTCGACGCCCAGCCGCGCAGATGACGTAACTCTTCGATTCCGCCGTACGGGATGATCTCCTCTCGTACGGCGGATCGTTGATATAGAGGCATAAGCTTCCCAAGAGCCGCCAAGCGCGTCATTCAAGCTCGCATACAAGCCCCGTACACAAATTCCGTATATGAACCCCTGGGGTTCCCCTGGGGTTTCCCGAACTCCTATGAGGAAGGGCACGGCCGCCGCACGTGAGGGACACACGAGAGAGCCGGCTGCTCCTGGTGCTGCTGATCGCCATCGCGTTCGCGCTGATCACGGTGGACATCCGCGGCGGTGAGGATTCCCCGGTCGACGGCGCGAGGTCCGCCGCGGCCACGGTCTTCGGCCCGATCGAGAACGGTGTGTCGGCGGCGGTCGACCCGGTCGGCAACGCGGTCGCCGCGATCCGTGACTCCGGCGAGCGCCACGACCGGCTCGCCGCGCTGGAGCAGGAGAACGCCGCTCTCAAGGCCAGGCTCGGCAGCGACGACCGCAACCGCAGCCGGCTGAGGCAGCTGGACAAGATGCTGAAGGTCGCGGGCGCCGGCCAGTACGGCATCAAGGGCGCCGAGGTCATCGCCATAGGAGCGGCCCAGGGCTTCTCCTGGACGATCACCATCGACGTCGGCGAGAACGACGGCATCCGGCGCGACATGACCGTCCTGAACGGGGACGGGCTCGTCGGACGGGTCACCACCGTCGGCCCGAACACCGCGACCGTGCTCCTCGCCAACGACCCCGACTTCACCGTCGGCACCCGTATGGAGGCCAGCGACGAACTCGGCTTCGCCTCCGGCCAGGGCGACCGCCCGCTGCGCGTCGAACTGCTCAACGGCAAGGCCGAGGTGAAGAAGGGCGACCGGCTCGTCACCTTCGGCTCCCAGGCCGACAAGCCCTTCGTGCCCGGCGTCCCCGTCGGTGTCGTCTCCCGCGTCGACCCCTCCGGCGGCGGCCTGACCCGCACCCTCTACGTCACGCCGTACGCCGCGTTCTCCAAACTCGACATCGTCGGCGTCGTCGTCCAGGCCCCCACCAAGGACCCGCGCGACACGGTGCTCCCCGACAAGCCCGAGCCGACCCCCACGCCGACCGTCACGGTCACCGTCACGCCGGGCGCCGACGGCACGGTCGACGGCCAGGACCAGCCCCAGGCGGACGGGCAGAACCAGCCCCAGGCGGACGGTCAGTACGAGCCGCGGGCCGACGGGCAGTATCAGCCTCCGGGCGACGGCCAGAACCAGTACGAGCAAGAAGAGCAGTAGGAGCTGAAGCCCGATGCGCGTCAACCGAATCCTGCTCTCCTCCGCACTGATCGTCGTCGCCCTGGTGATCCAGGTCAGCGTCCTGGCCCGGCTCCACCTCCCGGGCGCCGTCCCCGACCTGCTGCTCCTCACCGTCCTGGGCCTCGCCATGGTCTACGGCCATGTCGGCGGCGCCCTCGTCGGCTTCGGCGCCGGCCTGCTCGCCGACCTCGCCCCGCCCGCCGACCACGCCGCCGGCCGCTATGCGCTGGTGCTGTGTGTCATCGGTTATCTCGCCGGGCTCATCAAGCCCGACAACGGCCGGCTCAAGTCGGCCACCGGGCCGATGGTGGTCGTGGTCGTCGCCGCGATCGGCACGACCCTGCTGTACGCCGGGGTCGGTGCCCTCGTCGGGGACACCGCCGCCCGCCATGTCGGCCTCGGCAGCCTGCTGTTCACCGCCGCGCTGTACGACCTGCTGCTCGCCCCGTTCGTGGTCCCGGGGATCATGGCGCTGGCCCGGCGCGCGGAGAACGACCCGCTCGCCGACAGCAACTCCCAGACGAAGAAGGCCGACATCTCCACCGGCTGGCTCTCCGGCGGGACCGGGCTGCGCATCGGCGGCCAGCGCGGCGGGCTCAAGGGCGGCCTGAAGGTGAAGGCGGCGCGGGTGCGAACGGCACGCGCCGGGCGTATCAAGGGGGTCAAGCGGCTGTGAGGACAGCGGAGTTCAGGACGGTGGAATTCACCCGGGAGGGTGAGTCCGGGAGGAACCGGGCCGCGCAGGCCGGCCGTTCATCACTCGTACACACACAGTCGTATCCGCACTGGTACTCACACCGGTGCATGTACCGGTACTCGCACTGAGAGGGGGAGGCAGCCGCAGTGACCAACATCCCCGAGACCGGCCGGACGCCACGCGTCCAGATCCGGCTCATCGTCATCCAAGTCCTCGTCCTCTCCCTCCTCGGCACCCTCGGCGGCCGCCTGTGGTACCTCCAGATCCGCGAGGGCGACGCCTACGCCAAGGAGGCGTCCGGCAACCACGTCCAGCAGGTCGTCCAGCCCGCCGTGCGCGGCTCGATCCTGGACGCGCGCGGAGTGCCGCTCGCCGACAACGAGACACGGCTGGTGGTCTCCGCCTCCCGCACCGACCTGCTGAAGATGAAGGACGACGGTGAGGCCGTCCTCACCAAGCTGGCCGGCGTGCTGGGCATGACGCCCAAGGAGGTCCAGGAGAAGGTCCGGCTGTGTGACGCCAAGACCCCGCAGCCCTGCTGGAACGGCTCGCCGTACCAGCCGATCCCCATCACCGACGAGGCCACCCCCAAGCAGGCCCTGCAGATCCGCGAGCGCGCCGAGGACTTCCCCGGCATCACCGCCGAGCCACAGGCCCTGCGCCGCTACCCGAGCCCCGGCGAGTCCAACACCGCCCAGGTCCTCGGCTACCTCTCCCCGGTCACCGACACCGAGCTCCAGCAGGCACAGGACACCGACTCCCCGTACCTGCGCTCCGACCAGGTCGGCCGCTCCGGCCTTGAGCGGCAGTACGACAAGGTGCTGCGGGGCAAGGCGGGCGTCACCCGCTACGAGGTCGACAACCTCGGCCGGGTCATCGGCCAGGCCAAGGCGGACGCCGCCCAGCCCGGCTCCAACCTCGTCACCAGCATCGACGCCCGAGTGCAGCGGGTCGCCGAGTACGAGCTGAACGAGGCCATGAAGCAGGCCCGCAAGGAGTGGGACCGCAACACCAACGAGCCCTACAAGGCGGACTCGGGCGCGGTCGTCGTGATGGAGGCCAAGACCGGCCGCGTCGTCGCCATGGCGTCCAACCCGACATACGACCCGAACGCCTGGGTCGGCGGCATCTCCGCCAAGGACTACAAGACGCTGACCGGCAAGTCCTCCAACTACCCGCTGCTCAACCGGGCGATCCAGGGCCAGTCGGCCCCGGGCTCCATCTTCAAGGTCATCCCGACGGCCGCCGCGGTGAACGCGGGCTACTCCTTCGACGGCCCCTACCAGTGCTCCAGCTCCTACTCCATCGGCGGCCAGGTCTTCAAGAACTTCGAGTCCAAGGGGTACGGCCCGATCAGTCTCGGCCGCGCCCTCGAGGTGTCCTGCGACACCGTCTTCTACCGGCTCAGCCACGAGGAGTGGAAGCGGGACGGCGGCACCAAGCCGAAGAAGAACGCGGGCGACTGGTTCTACAAGACGGCCCACCAGTTCGGCCTCGGCGCCGAGACCGGCATCGACCTGCCCAACGAGGTCACCGGCCGTGTCCCGGACCGCCAGTGGAAGCAGGACTACTGGAAGGCCAACAAGGACGCCTGGTGCAAGTACGGCGACAAGGACGGCAGCTACGCCGAGAAGATCGCCTACGAGAACTGCCTCGAAGGCAACCGGCTGCGCGCCGGTGACTCCGTCAACTACTCCATCGGCCAGGGCGACACCCTCGTCACCCCCATCCAGATGGCCACCATCTACGCGGCCATCTCCAACGGCGGCACCCTCTACGACCCCACGGTCGGAAAGGCCGTCGTCAGCGCGGACGGCAAGACCGTCGAGGAGATCAAGCCCAGGTCGCACGGCAAGCTGCCGATAAGCAGGCAGACGCTGGCCGCGATGGACGACGCCCTCGCCGGCGTCGCCACCCGCGGTACCGCCGCATGGCGGTTCGCGCAGGTCGGCTGGCCGCAGGACAAGATCCCGATGCACGCCAAGACCGGTACCGCGGAGGTCTACGGCAAGCAGACGACCTCGTGGTTCGCGACCTACACCAAGGACTACTCGATCGTCATGACGATCTCCCAGGGTGGTACGGGTTCCGGCGCCTCGGGTCCGGCCGTGCGCAACATCTACGACGCGCTGTACGGCGTCTCCGACGACGGCACGATCAACAAGAAGAACGCGCTGCTGCCCACCCCCGCGAAGAGCCTGCCGAAGGTCCGCACGGACGGCACCATCACCTCGCCCAAGGTCTCCAAGGACCCGGCGAAGGACCAGCGGGCCAGCCAGGAGAGTGAGGCAGGGCCCGACGAGCCGCAGCTCGCCGGGACCGTGGCGCCGCCGACGAACGAGAACCGGGACACCCGGCGCAGGCGGCGCGGGAGCCGCCGGCGGGGAAGCCGGAGGATGCTCACATGACCGGCGCCAACAGTTTCCAGGTCTCCGGGTACGGGCCCGAACGGGCGGGCTGGACCCGTCTGTTCGCCCGTGACTCGCTCGCCCGTCGGCTGGACTGGCCGATACTGCTGTCGGCCATCGCGCTGTCGCTGATCGGCTCGGTCCTCGTCTTCTCGGCGACCCGCAACCGCACCGAACTCAACCAGGGCGACCAGTACTACTTCCTGATCCGGCACATCCTCAACACCGGTATCGGGTTCGCGCTGATGATCGGGACCGTGTGGCTGGGCCACCGCGCCCTGCGCACCGCCGTGCCGATCCTGTACGGCGTCTCGGTCTTCCTGATCCTGCTAGTGCTCACCCCGCTCGGCTCCACCATCAACGGCGCCCACTCCTGGATCAAGCTCCCCGGCGGCTTCTCGCTGCAGCCCTCGGAGTTCGTGAAGGTCACGATCATCCTGGGCATGGCGATGCTGCTGGCGACGAGAGTGGACGCGGGCGACAAGCAGTACCCCGACCATCGCACGGTGGTGCAGGCGCTGGGCCTGGCCGCGGTGCCGATGCTGATCGTGCTGCTCATGCCCGACCTCGGCTCGGTCATGGTGATGGTGGTGATCGTGCTGGGCGTGCTGCTCGCGTCCGGGTCCTCCAACCGCTGGGTCTTCGGGCTGATCGGCGCGGGCACCATGGGGGCGGTCGCGGTCTGGCAGCTGGGCGTCCTGGACGACTACCAGATCGCCCGCTTCGCTGCCTTCGCCAACCCCGAGCTCGACCCGGCGGGCGTCGGCTACAACACCAACCAGGCGCGTATCGCGATCGGTTCCGGCGGGCTCACGGGCTCGGGGCTGTTCCACGGCTCGCAGACCACCGGCCAGTTCGTGCCCGAGCAGCAGACCGACTTCGTCTTCACCGTGGCGGGGGAGGAGCTGGGCTTCGTCGGCGGCGGGCTGATCATCCTGTTCCTCGGCGTGATCCTCTGGCGGGCTTGCCGTATCGCCCGCGAGACGACCGAGCTCTACGGGACGATCGTCGCGGCGGGCATCGTGGCGTGGTTCGCCTTCCAGTCCTTCGAGAACATCGGAATGACCCTGGGCATCATGCCGGTGACCGGCCTGCCGCTGCCGTTCGTGTCCTACGGCGGGTCGTCGATGTTCGCGGTGTGGGTGGCGGTGGGGTTGCTGCAGTCGATTCGGGTGCAGCGGCCGATGTCGGCGTAGCCGCTGCGCTGGGCTTGAGCCGGGGGCGGGGCGTTGGCCGGGGTTGCGGTGTCGCCGGGGTCGTGGTGTCGGCACCCCCTGTTCGCCTGGGGTTCATGGCTGGTGAGCTCTGTCGTCAGGTCGGGTCTCCCACTAGATTCGGGTCATGGCGGACACGAAGCGCGAAATCGAGCGGAAGTATGAATCCGACGACAGTGGCTTGCCCGACCTGACCGGCGTCGCAGGGGTCGCGGCCGTCATCGACAAGGGTGTCGCGCATCTGGACGCCACCTACTACGACACCGAGGACCAGCGCCTCGACGCCTCCTCGATCACGCTGCGCCGCAGAACGGGCGGCTCGGACGCCGGCTGGCATCTGAAGTTCCCCGTGGCGCCGGGCGTACGGGACGAGATCCAAGCCCCGTTGTCCGACACCCTGCCCCGCGCCCTCGCCGGTCTCGTCCGCTCCCGGGTCCGGGACGCCGAGCTGGTGCCCGTGGTCCGACTGCGCTCCGACCGTGATGTGCGCCACCTCGTGGACGCCGAGAGCCGGCTGCTCGCCGAGGTCAGTGTGGACGCCGTACGGGCGGAGCGCCTCACCGGAGGCGGCCGTACCGCCCAGTGGACCGAGATCGAGGTGGAACTGGCCGACGGCACCGACCCGGCGTTCCTCGACAAGGTCGAGAAGAAGCTGAAGAAGGCGGGTGTACGGCCCTCCGCCTCGGCCTCGAAGCTGAACCGGGCCCTGGCGGAGACGGCGCCGAAGAAGAAGCGGGGCAAGAAGGCGGGGGAGTCCGAGGCGAAGCCGGTCACCGCCGGGGACCACGTCCTGGCCTACCTGCGCGCACAGCGGGACGCGATCATCGAGCTCGATCCGGCCGTGCGGCGGGACGTGTACGACTCCGTGCACAAGATGCGGATCGCCACCCGGCGGATGCGCAGCGCCCTCAAGTCGTACCGCACGGTCCTCGACCGGGAGGTGACCGACCCGATCGGCGAGGAGCTGAAGTGGCTGGCCGGGGAGCTGGGCGTCGACCGGGACCAGGAGGTGCTCACCGAGCGGCTGACGGCGGCCGTCGACGAACTGCCGCGCGCGCTGACGGTCGGCCCGGTCCGTACCCGGCTGCGTACCTGGTCGCGTGCCCGCGGCGGGGGATCGCGGCGGCGTCTGACCGCCGTGCTCGACGGCACGCGCTATCTGCGGCTGCTGGAGTCCCTCGACGCCCTGGTGGCCGATCCGCCGCTGCTGAAGGCGGCCGGCGGCAAGCCGGAGAAGGCGGTCGGGAAGGCCGTACGGAAGGATCTGGCTCAGGTGTCCCGGCTGGTCGAGCAGGGGCTTGAGCTGGAGCCCGGCCAGGAGCGGGATCTCGCGCTGCACGAGGCGCGGAAGAAGGCCAAGCGGACTCGGTACGCGGCGGAGTCGGCGGTCCCGGCGCTGGGTGCCCCGGCCACCGCCCTGGTGAAGTCGATGAAGAGCCTCCAGAACCTCCTCGGCGACCACCAGGACAGCGTGATGACCCGGGAGGCCCTGCGGGAGCTGGCCCGGCAGGCGCACGGGGCGGGGGAGCCGTCGTTCACGTACGGGCTGCTGTACGGGCGTGAGGAGCGGCGGGCGGCCGAGGACGAGGCCCGGCTGCCCGGGCTGTGGCAGGAGATCAAGGGCGGGACGAGCATCTGAACGTGCGGGGTGCCGTCGCGGTCGCGTTAGGCTAGATGGTCACCCCTGTCAGTTCAGTCCAGCTCACGAAGGTTCGCGAGATGTCTGCCGAAGTCGCTGCGGCCGCCGAGTCCGTGTTTCCGCAGCTCGAAGCTCTGCTCCCGCATGTGCAGAAGCCGATCCAGTACGTCGGCGGAGAGCTCAACTCCACGGTCAAGCCGTGGGAGTCGTGCGACGTCCGCTGGGCGCTCATGTACCCCGACGCCTACGAGGTCGGGCTGCCCAACCAGGGCGTCATGATCCTCTACGAGGTGCTGAACGAGCAGGAGGGCGTCCTCGCCGAGCGCACGTACAGCGTGTGGCCGGACCTGGAGGCGCTGATGCGGGAGCACGGCGTGCCGCAGTTCACGGTGGACAGCCACCGGCCGGTGAAGGCCTTCGACGTGTTCGGGCTCAGCTTCTCCACCGAGCTCGGTTACACGAACATGCTCACGGCCCTGGACCTCGCAGGGATCCCCCTGGAGTCCAAGGACCGGACGATCGACGACCCGATCGTCCTGGCCGGCGGCCACGCGGCCTTCAACCCCGAGCCGATCGCCGACTTCATCGACGCGGCGATCATCGGCGACGGCGAGCAGGCCGTGCTCGACATGACGAAGATCATCCGTGACTGGAAGGCGGAGGGCCGCCCCGGCGGCCGCGAGGAGGTCCTGTTCCGCCTCGCGAAGACGGGCTCGGTGTACATCCCGGCGTTCTACGACGTCGAGTACCTCGCGGACGGCCGTATCGCCCGTGTCGTACCGAACAAGAGCGGTGTCCCGTGGCGTGTGTCCAAGCACACCGTCATGGACCTGGACGAGTGGCCCTACCCCAAGCAGCCCCTGGTCCCGCTCGCCGAGACGGTCCACGAGCGGATGTCGGTCGAGATCTTCCGCGGCTGCACCCGCGGCTGCCGCTTCTGCCAGGCCGGCATGATCACCCGCCCGGTGCGCGAGCGCTCCATCACCGGCATCGGCGAGATGGTCGAGAAGGGCCTGAAGGCGACCGGCTTCGAGGAGGTCGGCCTGCTGTCGCTCTCCTCGGCCGACCACAGCGAGATCGGCGACATCGCCAAGGGCCTGGCGGACCGCTACGAGGAGGACAAGATCGGTCTGTCCCTCCCGTCGACCCGCGTGGACGCCTTCAACGTCGACCTGGCCAACGAGCTGACCCGCAACGGCCGCCGCTCCGGACTGACCTTCGCCCCCGAGGGCGGCAGCGAGCGCATGCGCAAGGTCATCAACAAGATGGTGAGCGAAGAGGACCTGATCAGGACCGTCGCCACCGCCTACGGCAACGGCTGGCGGCAGGTGAAGCTGTACTTCATGTGCGGCCTGCCGACGGAGACGGACGAGGACGTCCTGCAGATCGCGGACATGGCGATGAACGTGATCGCCAAGGGCCGCGAGGTCTCGCGCTCCAACGACATCCGCTGCACGGTCTCGATCGGCGGCTTCGTCCCCAAGCCCCACACCCCGTTCCAGTGGGCCCCGCAGCTCTCCGCCGAGGAGACGGACGCCCGCCTGGAGAAGCTCCGCGACAAGATCCGCGGCGACAAGAAGTACGGCCGCTCGATCGGCTTCCGCTACCACGACGGCAAGCCCGGCATCGTCGAGGGCCTCCTCTCCCGCGGCGACCGCCGCATCGGCGCCGTCATCCGCGCGGTCTACGAGGACGGCGGCCGCTTCGACGGCTGGCGCGAGCACTTCTCCTACGACCGCTGGATGAGCTGCGCCGACAAGGCACTGGCCCCCTTCGGCGTCGACGTCGACTGGTACACCACCCGCGAGCGCACCTACGAGGAGGTCCTCCCCTGGGACCACCTGGACTCCGGCCTCGACAAGGACTGGCTCTGGGAGGACTGGCAGGACGCCCTCGACGAGACCGAGGTCGAGGACTGCCGGTGGACGCCGTGCTTCGACTGCGGGGTGTGCCCGCAGATGGATACGGCTATACAAATCGGCCCGACCGGTAAGAAGCTGCTGCCGCTGACGGTCAAGAACGCGGCGACGGCGCCTGGCGGGCACTCGCACTGAGGTGGGCGACGCTCGATCGGGGGATTGCGGCCCTGGCTGAAGCGAGCGAGGAAGAGGTGGCCGCCGCGCTGGCTGCTGTCGGAGCTGCTCAGGCCTCGCTGAGGCCCCGTACTGCAATATTGAGGCCCCTCTCTACAGACGGGCCTCAATGCTGTCCGACGCCGGTGAGCTGCCTGAATGGTCGGCTCAGCTTGCCTTTGGCAAGTTGATATCCAGGATGGTGATTGCTGGATAAAGTCGGATTGTTACTACTGGTTGCGGGGGTGACCAGGTTTTGGTCGGCGGTGCCGACGTCCCTGGGGAGGGCAGGTAGCGCATGAGTCGTCGCTCTGCTGGTTTGGTCGGCGTCTGGGCTGAGACACAGCGTCAGCAACAGCGCCAGATGGAAGCCGAGGCGAGGCAGCGCAGGGAGGAAGCCCGGCAGGTGCGGGCTTACCAGCGGCTCGCTGCTCAGGGGCATCGGGAGTTCCGGCAGGCGGAGGCCAGGCGACGTACGGAGGAGATCGAAGCCCAGGTCGTGTCCTTACAAGGGCTACTGGTCGCCGGTTGCCAGACCCCAGTCTTCAGAGCATCGTCCTTGATGCGCCCGGAAGAGATCGCGCCGTTCGATCCAGGGCCGCTTGCGTGGCCTGTGCGCATGCCGGATCAGAGCCAGTACCAGGCGCAGGGCGGCTGGACAGCAAGTCGGCGTGCACAAGCTCAGGCCGAGGCGCGCGCTCATTTCGAACGCGACTGGCACGCGGCGCAGGCTGCCGAAGCGCAGCGGCAACAGCAGTTAGCGGCCGCACAGCGGGACTATGAGCGGGACGCGGAGGCTCAGCGGTCGGAAATACGTAGGCACAACGCCGGCATCGTCGAGGTGACCGCGGGGGTGAGGCGAGGCGAGCCGGACTCCGTGATCGAGTATTTCTCGGCGGCGCTCTACTCGTCGACCGCCTGGCCCGAAGGGTTCCCGCGGCAGGTTGCCGCAGCTTTTGACCCAGCGGCCCGACAACTCGTCCTGGACTGGGAGATGCCCACGTACGACGTGGTACCTGAGGCGAAGTCGGTGAGGTACGTCCCTTCTCAGGATCAGGACAAGGTGACCGCTCGTCCCGTGACTCAGCGTCGGGCGCTGTACCGGGAGGTGCTGGCGCAGAGCATGCTGCTGGTGTTGCGTCAGCTGTTCGCCGCTGATGAGTACGGCATCCTCGACTCGGTCGCTTTGAACGGCTTCGTGGACGCACCCGACCCGGCGACGGGACGGCCATCGCACATCTTTCTGGCTACTGTCATGGCCGGACGGTCGGGCTTCACCGAACTGCATCTGGAGCAGGTGGATCCCGTCAGCTGTCTGACCGACGCTTTGCGCGGACAACTCGCCACTCGCCCCGATCAGCTCAGCTCGGTGCGGCCGAGCCGTCAGCCTCGGGACGTTGGTAACCACGTCGTCACCCATGGCGGGAATGAGGAGCCGGATCTGTACGACATGGATCCGATCGCCTTCGAGTCTCTGGTCGCGGAGTTGTTCCGTGCGATGGGGATGCAGGCGGTGACGACCGAGCGTTCGAACGACGGAGGCGTCGATGTCGACGCGATGGACCCGACACCGATCCGAGGCGGCAAGATCGTCGTACAGGTGAAGCGCTACCGGGCAACGGTGCCTCCAACGGCTGTGCGTGACCTGTACGGCACAGTCCAGGACCGCGGCGCCAACAAGGGTGTTCTGGTGACCACCTCGGCTTTCGGACCCGGCTCGCACACCTTCGCCCGTGGTAAGCCCCTGGAGCTCATCTCGGGCAGTGAGCTTGTCGATCTGCTGCACAGGCACGGGCTTCGTGGCCGTTTGGGAGAAGGACGGCGAGCGGCACCCACGCAGACGGCTTCGTCCGGGCCGGTAACCCCGCCTGACGACTACAACGTGCTGGGCATGATGTGGTCGGGGAACGTCGCTCTTGACGTGTGCGCACTCGTATGTCGGGGCAGTCGGGTCCTGAGCGAAGAGCACTTCGTGTTCTTCAACAACCCCCAGACTCCGGATGGTTCGGTGCGAGCTGTGCCGGCGCAAGCGCCGGACAAGGCAGCGATTCGTGTTTCCTTCGACGCGCTCCCGCAGGAGGCGGATCGGTTCGTGCTCGTGGCTGCTGTTGACCCAGAGGTGAATCCTGACGCCGACTTGTCAGGCTTCACCGAGGCCTGCATCCGGCTGCTGGACCCGGCGAGAGCGGAACTCGGCCGACTTGACGTCTCGGATGGCCGTTGCGGGGAGACAGCTCTGGTACTGGGCTCCTTCCGGCACCGGCCGAACGGTGACTGGGACTTCGTCCTCGGCGGAAAGGGCTACCCACGAGGTCTGGAACAGCTCCTTCAGGACTACGGCATCGAGGTGGAGTAGCACCACGCAGAACGCGGCGGCGGCGCCCGGCGGGCACTCGCGCTGAGGTGGGCGATGCTCGATCGGGTGGTTGAGGCCCTGGCGGGGACGAGTGAGGACGAGGTCGTGGCTGCGCTTGCCGCGGTAGGCGCTTCGCATGCTCGCCTCGCGGTACCGACAGCGGCCGCCGAACGCCGCTCCCGGGCCCTGCTGAGCGGGTCGGGTAGCCGGTGCTGTGCATCGATTTTGTCCGACCAGGCCAGGTGCCGCGCTCGGCCACGCTGGTTGTGACCGAGCGCCCTGTATGGCAGCGGGACGGGAGGGGCTCCTACCCGAGGTGGTGTCGGAATTCGCCACTAGGCTCCAGTGCCATGACCAGTGATCTCGGGTTCACCTGCTCGTGCTGCGGTGCCCACCACGCTGAGCTGCCGATGAACTACTCTGCCGAGGCCCCGGCTGTGTGGGATCCGGCGTTCGCCGACGCCGACGACTGCCTGCTCTCCTCGGACCAGTGCGTGGTACATGCGCAGCACTACTTCGTGAAGGGCATGATCGAGATACCGATCATCGACAGCGACGAGGTGTTCTCCTGGGGCGTCTGGGTTTCGCTCAGCCGCGAGAACTTCTCCCGCTCGGCGGACTTGTGGGACACGCTGGGCCGGGAGACCGAGAAGCCGTACTTCGGCTGGATGACCACTGATCTGCCGGTCTATTCGCCCACGACGCTCAATCTCAAGACCCACGTCCACACCCGCCCGGTTGGCGAGCGCCCCTACGTCGAACTGGAGCCCACTGAGCATCCCCTCGCCGTCGAACAGCGCACGGGGATCACCATGGACCGCGTGCGGGAGATCGCGGAGTCCGTGCTCCACGCCGACAGCAGCGAGGAGCAGTGATGGCCGGTGCATCGGCGTCGCCGATCCCGGTCGCGCCTTCAGGCTTGAGCCGCAGAGCCCAGAGGTTCCTTGAAGTGGCCGGCATCCGTGTCCCGGTGCAGGACCGCCGGCGGCACCACGAGGCCCGGGGCCGGTACGGGATCCCCGCGGCGGAGATCGCCCGGGCCGCGGAGTTTCAGGACCGCTGGGGCGGCCTTGCTCTGCCGCCGGCCCCGTTCTACGAGGGCGGCCCACGCATCCTGGACGCCGGCCATCCCGAGGGCTCGGCGACAGAGGGCTGGTCGTTCTCGGCCGGGAGCGGTCGGGTGTCCATGGCCTACGGATTCATGATCGGACCTGAAGGCGAGTTCGGGATTGATGCCAACCGCTGGACACCCCTGCACACCAGCACAGAAGGATGGGTGGAGTCCCTGGCGCTCGCCGCCCATGCCGGACGCTGGGCCAGGACCGTCACCAAGATCAGGGGCAAGGCCGTCGAGTCCCTGGACCTCGGTGGGTATGAGCCGGTGCCTGAGGTGCAGGGCCTGACCGATATGTGGTGGCGAGGCGAGGACTCGCTGATCGCCCTGTACCGCGGCGAAGCCGTCGGCCTTGACGCACCGCAATGCCTTGAGGCTCACGTCTACGGAGGCCTCGACGAGTGGGGCCTCCACGGCGGCTGACCGTTCACCAGCGCCTCCGGATCTGAGCACACAGTTGGCCGCAGATGGACACCCACATCCAGATCGGCCCGACCGGCAAGAAGCTGCTGCCGCTGACGGTCAAGAACGCGGCGGGGGCGCCTGGCGGGCACTCGCACTGACCGAGGTTCGCGAAGCGGCCACACACGTAGGACAGCCCCTGACCGGGAGAGGCCGGTCAGGGGCTGTCGTGCGTTCCCGGTCGCGAGCGGTGAGTCGGGAGCTGACCATGGGACAAGGCCGGGCCGCCCTCTGTGGATCTGTCGAGGAGAGAACATGGCTGACCAGCGCGACGGGACGGACCGCATCGTGGTCGGGGTGGACGGCTGGGACTCGTCGAAGCAGGCGCTGCGGTGGGCGGTGCGGCAGGCGGAGCTCACGCGCGGCGAGGTGCTGGCGGTGACCGCCTGGGACATGCCGCAGTTTCATGGCGCGCTCGGCTGGCTGCCCCCGTCCAGCAGCGACGAAGAGGCGCTGGAAGGCCGGGCGCGTGACGATCTCAAGCGGGCTGTCGAGGAGGCCGTGGGGTCGCGGCCACCGGTGGAGGTGCGGACCGAGGTGCACTACGGCACGCCCGCCAGTGTGCTGCTCCGCATGGCCCGGGACGCGTCCCTGCTCGTGGTCGGGAGCCGGGGGCTCGGGGGGTTCGCGGGGCTGCTGTTGGGGTCCGTCGCCCAGCACTGTGCGCAGCATGCGGCGTGTCCGGTCGTCGTGTTCCGGGAGGGTGGCGATCATGCCGGTGGCGATGGCGATGGGCCTCGCGGTGGACAGTGAGGCCGGTCGACGGTCCCGGCGTGCGGTCTGTCGGAGCAGATCAACCCGTCCACAGGAGAGTTCATGGGCAACTTCCCTCAGACGTTCCGCCGTGTCGGGATCATCGCCAGGGGCATGAAGCTCGGCCGGGCGAAGGCAGGTGCGTGGGCATGATCGACCGGCTCGCCGTCTTCGGTGCGACCGGGGACCTCACCGCCCGCTACCTGCTGCCGGCGCTGGCCGCGCTTCAGGAGGCGGGGCATCTCGGTGACCGGTTCCGGCTGACCGGTGCGAGCAGGGAGGAGTGGAGCAGTGAGCAGTTCCGGGAGTGGATCGGCGCCCAGCTCGACCGGCACGGCGGAGCGTATGCGGCGCAGGCGAGGGAGGCGATCGTGGGCGGGGCTCGCTATGTGCGGGCCGATGTCACCGGCTCCGCGGACATCGCCGAGGCCGGCATCGCCGAGGCCGTCGCCGGCGACGGACCGGTCGCCGTTTATCTCGCCCTCCCGCCGGCCCTCTTCCCGCGCGCGGTCACCGCACTGCACGAGGTGGGCCTGCCGAAGGGCAGCCGGATCGTGCTGGAGAAGCCGTTCGGCGAGGACCTGGCGAGCGCGCGGGAGCTGAACGGGCTGCTCGCCGACCTGGTGCCGGAGCAGGCGGTGTTCCGCGTCGACCACTTCCTGGCCATGACGACCGTCCAGAACGTGCTCGGCAGCCGCCTGGCCAACCGGATGCTGGAGCCCATCTGGAACAGCACGCACATCGCCGAAGTGGAGATCATCTGGGACGAGACGCTCGCGCTGGAAGGCAGGGCCGGCTACTACGACCACGTCGGCGCGCTCAAGGACATGATCCAGAACCACCTCCTCCAACTGCTCTGCCTGGTGGCCATGGAACCGCCGATCACCCTCGGCGAACGCGACCTGCGCGACCGGAAGGTCGACGTACTGCGTTCGGTGCGGCTGCTGACCGAGTACGACGTCGTGCACCGCACCCGCCGTGCGCGCTATCTGCCCGGCCGGATCGACGGCCACGACATTCCGGCCTACGTCGACGAGGAGGGCGTGAGCAGCGAGCGCCGTACCGAGACGTTCGCGGAGGTGGAGCTGGAACTGGACAGCTGGCGCTGGGCCGGCACCACCTTCCGGCTCCGCAGCGGCAAGGCCCTCAAGGAGGACCGCAAGGAGGTGGCGGTGCGCTTCCGCGCCGTGCCCCATCTGCCGTTCGGCCACCGTGGCGAAGCCCTGCCCAATGTGCTGCGCTTCCAGCTCGAACCGGAGGGTCTGACCCTCGATCTGACGGGCATCGGCTCCCAGGCGCACGAACTGACCCCGCTCTCGCTGACCGCGGCGATGGAACCCCCGGGCCTGCCCGCCTACGGCCGGCTGCTGCTCGACGTCCTGCGGGGCGACCCCGCTCTGTCCATCCGCGCTGACGAGGCCGAGGAGGCGTGGCGGGTCCTCGAACCCGTACTGGACGCCTGGGAGAAGGACCTCGTCCCGCTGGAGGAGTACCCGGCCGGCTCGGACGGGCCACCGCCGCCCTCGCCGTACGAGGAGGGCCTCCAGCGGCGGGAGGACCTGCTGCACGAGCCGGCGGCCCCGTCGGACGACATCTGAAGGCCCCCTCACCAGGGTGACGAGGACGTTCAGCCGCCGTCCCTTGCGGATGCCGCGTCCGCCAGGCGGCCGTCCGCGCGGTCCAGCCAGTGGCGGCGCAGGGCTTCCAGGACGATCGAGACGTCGAAGGAGGTCACGCCGGGGAGTTCGGCGAGGTCGTGGGTGAGGAAGTCGGCGAGGGCGCGTTCGTCGCGGAAGACGCCCTGGTGGACCACGCAGGAGTGGCCCGCGGTGGTGGAGACGTAGCGTGCCGAGGGGTGGGTGGACAGGGCCGTGGCGACGTCGGTGATCGCGCCGGGGGAGACCGTGAGGGCGACGACCGCCTCCAGGGCGTAGCCGAGCAGGGACGGTTCGATCTCCACGCGGGGGCGGACCAGGCCGCGTTGGAGCAGGGACTGGGTGAGGCGGTAGGCCGTGGACTGCCCGATGGCCAGTCGGCGGGAGATCTGGGCGGCGGTGGTACGGCCGTCCGCGGCGAGCAGGCCCAGGGTGCGCAGTTCGTCGTCGGTGAGCGGGGCGGGGCCGGGTGGCGGGCCGGTGGGGGTGTCCGGTGCCGCGTGGACGCTGAGGCGGTGGATCTGGGCGTCGGTGAGGCGGGGCAGGCGCCAGGCGTCGGACTTGGCGGTGGCGGAGAGGACGAGTTCGGAGCGGGCCGAGCGGACGCCGGGGGTGGCGGGGATGCTCCGGGTGAGCAGGTCGCGGACGTCGGCCCGGCGCTCGGGGAGGACCGAGCAGTAGACGTCCGTCGTGCCGGCGGTGACGGCGACCAGGGTCGTGCCGGGCAACTCGGCGAGCCGGCGGGCGACTTCGGGGGCGCCGCCCGGTTCCGCCGTCACCCAGACGTGCCAGGGATGGCCCTCGCCGGACACCGACCAGTCGAGCTGGCCGATCACCCGCAGCAGCCGGTCCGACTCCAGCCGGGCCAATCGGCGCCCCACGGTGCTCGCCGACACCCCCAGCGCCTCGGCGAGCAGGCTGAGGGGGGCACGCGGGGCGTGCTGGAGTGCGGCGACGAGGTCGAGGTCGTCAGCGTCCAGGAGCGACATGCCGTACATCGTCGTACATCCTGCCTGGACCGAATCGGTCAGGGGCTGATTTTTCTATGAACGATACGCTCGAAACTGACGCCGTTCTTGCATGAATCCTTCGGCTGGGGAGTCAATGGAAGGGTGGCTTCCAACCAGACCACCGAACAGGCCCCGCTCACCGGGCTGATGGCCCTGCTGGTCCGTGTCGAGCGAGTGGGCAACAAACTCCCCCACCCCTTCTGGCTGTTCGGCGTCCTCAGCGTCGTACTGGCCCTCGTCAGCTGGGCGTTGTCCGCCGCCGGCGCCTCCGCGGTGAACCCGGCCGGCGGCAGGACCGTCACCGTGCGCAGCCTCGTCTCGGGCGAGGGGCTGCGGATGATGATCGACGACGCGGTGACGAACTACGCCACCTTCCCGCCGCTCGGCACCATCCTGGTCGTCATGCTCGGCGTGGCCGTCGCCGACCGCTCGGGCCTGCTCCCGGCGATGCTGCGGGGCGCCGTCGCCCGGGTCCCGGCCCGGTGGCTGACGTTCACGCTGGCGTTCACCGCGATGGTCGCGCACGCCGCGTCCGACGCGGCCTACGTGGTGCTGGTGCCGCTCGGCGCGCTGGCCTTCAGGGCCGTCGGACGCAGCCCGATGCTCGGCGCGGTCGTGGCGTTCGTGTCGGTGTCCGCCGGATACGACGCGAGCCCGCTGGTCACCCCGACCGACGCCGTGCTCGCCGGGCTCACCACCGCCGCCGCGCAGACCGTCGACCCATCCTATGTCGTCAACCCGCTGTCCAACTACTTCTTCTCCATCGGGTCCTCGGTGGTGCTCGCCGCCGTCATCACCGTCGTCACCGAGAAGGTCATCGCCCGCCGCGTCGCGGCCATGCCGGACGAGCCCGAGCCCATGGACCAGGACACCGACGGCGACGAGCACACGCCCGCGCCCCTCACCCTCGGTGCCGACGAGCGGCGCGGGCTGCGCAACGCCGGATGGGCGCTGCTGGCGTCCGTCACGGTCGTCGTCGTGGCGATGATCCCGGGCTCCTCGCCCCTGCGGGGCGAGGGCGGCAGCATCGTGCGGTCGCCGGTGCTGACCGGGATCGCGGTGGTGCTCGCGGTGGCGTTCCTGATCGCGGGCGCCGTGTACGGGCGGGCCGTCGGCACCGTGCGCACCGGACAGGACATCCCCGACCACATGGCGAAGGGACTGCGCGAGATGGCGCCGATCCTGGTGCTGTTCTTCGCGGTCTCCCAGTTCCTGGCCTACTTCAAGTGGACCGGCGTGGGCGAGGTCATGGCGATCCGCGGCGCCGACCTGCTCAAGTCGGCGGGTATCACCGGAGGATGGGCGTTCCTCGGCATCCTCCTCGTCTGCACGGTGATCAACCTGCTCGTCACCAGCGGCTCCGCACAATGGGCCCTGGTCGGCCCGGTGTTCGTGCCGATGTTCATGCTGCTCGACATCCCGCCCGAGGTGACCCAGGCGGTCTACCGCATCGCCGACTCCTGCACCAACGCGGCCACCCCGATGAGCGCCTACTTCGTCATGACGCTCGGCGTCGTCCAGCGCTACCGCCGCTCGGCCGGCATCGGCACGCTTCTCTCCCTGACCCTGCCGCTGTGCCTGACCATGCTGGCCGCCTGGACGCTGCTGTTCTACGCCTGGTGGGCACTCGGCATACCGCTGGGCCCGGGAGTCCCCGTCCGCTGACCGCCACCGCCATCACACCCGTACGAGGAGAACCGCCCGTGCCGCCGCGCCGCATCGAGTCCCTGGCCCGCACCGCCCTGCCCGAGATCACCGACGACCTGCGCACCCTGGTCGAACTGGAAACCCCCAGCCACGACAAGGAACTGCTGGACAAGGGCCTGGCGGCCGTCGAACAGTGGACGCACCGCAGACTCGGCCCGCCCGACCGGGTACGACGCCATGACGGCGGCCCGCACGGCGACATGCTGGAGCTGTCGTACGGCGGAACAGCCCCGGCGACCGTCCTGGTGCTGTGCCACTACGACACCGTGTGGCCGGCCGACACCCTCGCCGAGTGGCCGTTCCGGGTGACCGAGGACGGCTCGGCGAGCGGGCCCGGCGCGTTCGACATGAAGCTGGGCCTGGTGCAGGCCGTGTGGGCGCTGCGGCTGCTGCGCGAACTGGAGCTGCCGCACCCCTCGGTACGCCTCTTCCTCAACGGCGACGAGGAGATCGGCAGCCCCGCCTCCCGCCCGCACATCGAACGGCTGAGCGAGGACGCGGCGGCCACGCTGGTGTGCGAGGCGGCGGCCGGACCGGAGGGGGCGCTGAAGACCTCCCGCAAGGGCGTCGGGCTGTTCGAGGTGACCGTGACGGGCGTCGAGGCGCACGCGGGCCTCGACCCCTACGCGGGCGCGAGCGCCGTGCACGCCCTCGCCGAACTGGTCACCCGGATCGCCGCCCTGGGCTCCCGGGAGCGCGGCACGACCGTCAACGTCGGCGTGATCAGCGGCGGTACCGGCACCAACGTCATCGCCGGGCACGCCCACTGCGCCATCGACGTGCGCATCGCCGTCCCCGCCGAGGCGGCCCGTATCGACGCCGCGCTGGCCGCCCTGCGGCCCGCCGACCCGCGCGTCCGGGTCACCGTCACCGGCGGCTGGAACCGCCCGCCCATGGTGCCCGACCCCGGCTCCCAGCTCCTGTTCAAACAGGCGCAGTCGATCGCCGGCGAGCTGGGGTGGCGGCTCGCGGAGACCTCCGTCGGCGGCGCCAGCGACGGCAACTTCGTCGCCGCCCTCGGCCGGCCCGTCCTGGACGGCCTCGGCGCGGTCGGCGGCGGCGCCCACGCCCGCCACGAGCACGTCCTGCTGGACCACGTCCCCGCGCGGACGGCACTGCTGGCGGGGCTGCTCACGGCGTGCGCGCAGTAGCCACTCAGGAGCCGGCGAAGTAGTTGCCGGATCGTGTCCCCGACCCGCATCCGAGCGGCCCGCTCCCCGCGTCTACGACGGTATGGATCTCGAGAAGCCACCACCGCCGCCCCGCCCGGCACCCCAGGAACCCCAGGGGTGCCTGGTGGCCGCGATCCGCATACCGGTGCGGATCGTCGTGCTCGTGCTGGTCGTGCCGGTGCGGATGGCGTGGGACGCGCTCGTCGTCGCCGGACGCTTCCTGAACGACACCGTGCTGCGGCCGGTGGGCCGGGCGCTGCTGTGGCTCGGGCGGGCGCTGTTCGTGTGGCCGTTCGTGGCGCTGTGGCGATACGTCGTGGTCCCCGTGGCGCGGGGGCTCGCCTGGCTCGGGAACATCCTCTTCGTCGTGCCCCTCGTGTGGCTGTACCGGTACGTCCTGACTCCGGTCGGGCACGCGTGCGCGTGGCTGGCGCGAGGGATCGGGGCCGGCCTGGCGTGGCTCTACGCGCGCGTGCTCACTCCGATCGGGCATGCGGTGATGTGGGTCCTGCGCGGCCTGGGCGCCGTGCTCGCCGCGATCGGGCTCGGCCTCTTCGCCGCGGTGGCCTGGCTGGCGCGGTACCTCCTCGTCGTCCCGGCACTGTGGGTGTACGAGTGGATCCTCACGCCGGTCGGCCGGGCCGTCGCCTGGTGCGCGAGGGGCCTCGTATGGCTGCTGGGCACGATCTTCACCGGCATCGGGATCTCCCTGTACTGGATCGCGCGCGTGCTGCTCGTCCTGCCCGCGCTGGCCCTGTACCGCTGGGTCCTCGCCCCCGTCGGCCGCGTCCTCGCCGTCGTCGGCAAGGAGATCTGGGACGCGCTCGGTCACGCCTGGCGGGTCGCCGGGCGGATCTCGCTCGCCGTCGGACGGTTCCTCGCGAACCTCTTCCGGTGGACCTTCGTGGAGCCGGTGCGCTGGGTGTACCGGACGGTGCTGACACCGGTCGGACACGTCGTCCGGGACGCCGTGCTGCGGCCCGTCGCCGAGGCCGCGCGCAGTGTGGGACGCGCCACCCGGCAGGCCCTCACCGCCGCCCGCGAGTCCGTACGGCAGGCCCGGGCCGACTTCCGCCGGATGCTCTTCGGCGAGCCGAAGCAGCCCGAAGCAGTCGCCCGGCGGGAACCTCCGGGCCGCGAGACACGTACTCTTGGTAGCAGTACGACCGCTCTCACGAAGGACTGAACGACACTGGGCAAGCGACAGCCCGTAGGCCCGCCGCCCGCACCCGCGGTGCAGCGCATCCGACTGCG
Source organism: Streptomyces muensis (assembly GCF_021474425.1). Lineage (GTDB taxonomy): Bacteria > Actinomycetota > Actinomycetes > Streptomycetales > Streptomycetaceae > Streptomyces > Streptomyces muensis. Next base: position 34,934 of record NZ_JAKEIP010000035.1, read on the forward strand.
CTACACCAAGCGCGGCCGCCTCCGGTTCACCAGCCACCGTGACTTCCAGCGCGCCTTCGAGCGTGCGCTGCGCCGTGCCGAGGTGCCGATGGCGTACTCGGCGGGGTTCACGCCGCATCCGAAGGTGTCGTACGCCAATGCCGCACCCACCGGCACGGGCAGTGAGGCGGAGTACCTGGAGATCGCGCTCACCGAGGCGCGCGATCCGGAGCAGCTCAGGCTGCTCCTCGACGAGTCGATGCCCGCCGGGCTCGATGTCGTCGAGTCGGTCGAGGCCCGCACCTCAGGGCTCGCCGACCGGCTCACGGCGTCGGTCTGGGAGCTGCGGCTCGACGGCGTGGACCCGGCCGAGGCCGACCGCGCGGTCGCCGCCTTCAACGCCGCCGAGGCCGTCGAGGTCCAGCGCATGACCAAGAACGGCGTACGCACCTTCGACGCCCGTCCGGCGGTCGTCCACCTGAAAAGCACCAACGGAACAGAAACGCACAGTTCGGCCGCTGATAGGCCGACCGACCAGCCCTGTGCGATACTGCGGCTGGTTGTTCGGCACGTGACGCCTGCCGTACGACCCGACGACGTCCTGTCCGGTCTCCGCGCCGTGGCCGACCTGGCGCCGCCGGTCCCCGCAGCGGTGACCAGGCTGGCGCAGGGGCTGTTCGATGAAGAGACCGGCACGGTGACCGACCCGCTCGCGCCCGACCGCGAGGCAGCGACGGCCCCAACCGAGGCCGAGACCGCTGCCGCCGCGACGGCGCCGGCGTAAGGAAGGTTCCGCGTAGGGACGGACGTCGAAGCGCCGCCCTCGTACTCGGGAGCCACCTGGGTCGGGCAGCGCACCGACCAGAAGACTTTCGCCAGGCCGTACGCATTCGGCGTACGGAACCGGCGAGACAGGACACAGAGAGCTCCCGTGCGGCGCCCGCGCCCCGGACGGCGGCAGTCGCGCAACGCGCGAGCCGCGGACGTCACCGGCATATCGCCGGACCAGGTGCGGCGCCCGGGAGCCTGACGGGAGAAACGCCCGCATGCTCGAACCGACCGAACCCACTCAGGGTTCCGAAGAACTGAACACGCCCAGCGACACCCTGCCGCCGCGTCGCCGGCGCCGTGCCGCTTCCCGCCCGGCGGGCCCGCCGGCGGCTGGCGCCGAGGCCCAGCTCGCAGAGGTTGTCGAGCCGGCCATACCGGTCGCCGAGACCGCCGATCTGGCGGCGCTGAGCGACGAGACCGAGACGGCCGAGAAGCCGGACGAGAGCGTCGAGGCAGTCGAGGCCGAGGAGAGCGCGGAGACCACGGAAGCCGAAGCGGCGGAAGAGGTGGCGGAAGCCGCACCTGCCGGCCGTACGCGTCGCCGTGCGGTGCGGCGCGCGTCCGCGCCCGTCGGGGCGCCGGCCGCCGCGGAGGCCGCCGAGACCGTGGTGCCCGTGGCCGCCGCCGCGCCGGTCGCCGAGGAGGCCCCGGCCGCCGCCGAGAGCACCGAGGTGACCGAGGAGGCGGCGCCGCCCCGTACCCGTCGCCGTGCGGTGCGCCGCGCGTCCGCCCCGGCCGGCGCTCCCGCTGCCGCCGAGGCCGCCGAGAGCACCGCCCCCGCCGAGGTGCCCGCCACCGCTGAGGCGGAGGAGACCACCGAGACGGCCGAGGTCGCCGAGGAAGCCGCCCCGCGTCGTACGCGTCGCCGTGCCACGCGTCGGGTGTCCGCGCCCGCCGGTGCTCCGGCCGACGAGAGCGCCGAGGCGCCCGTGAGTGCCGAAGCCCCCGCTGAGCCGGAGACGGAGGAGACCGCTGAGGTCGCCGAGGAGGCCGCCCCGCGTCGTACGCGTCGGCGTGCCACCCGCCGGGTCTCCGCGCCCGCCGAGGCCGCTGCCGAGCAGGCCGCCGAGGAGGCGCCCGCCGAGACCGCCGTGACGGCGGAGACGCCCGTCACCCCCGGTATCGAGACCGAGGCAGCCGCCGTCGCCGGTGTCACCGCGCCCGCCGAGGCGCCCGCCGCCGAGGCCGACGAGGAGGCCGGCCCCCGCCGTCGTCGTCGGGCCGTCCGTCGGGCCGCCGCCGGGTTCGCCGAGCCCGCCCAGTCCGCCGCAGCCGAGGCCCCCGAGGCTCCGCGCCCGGCGCGCCCCGCCATGGCCGTGTTCCAGGCGCCCGTGTTCACCGAGCCGCAGTTCCAGACGCCCCAGCGGGCTGCCGCCGAGGCGGCGGCCGAGGTCGCGGAGCCCGAGGACGTGGACGTGGACGTGGCGGAGGCTCCCGCGGAGGAGCAGCCCGCTGCCGCGCGGCGTCGTCGTCGGCGCCGTGGCGCCGGGTACGGCGAGGAGGCCGAGGCCCAGGCCGTCGGGACCGCCACCGAGGACGAGACCGAGGAGGCCGAGGAGGCCGCCGAGGACGTCGTCGAGGGCGAGGACACCGACGAGACCGAGGAGACCGGGTCGCGTCGGCGCCGTCGGCGCGGTGGTCGCCGCCGCCGTCGCGGTGAGGCCTCGGACGCCGAGTCCGAGGGCGGTGACGCCGAAGGCGACGAGGTCGCCGCCGAGCAGGCCGCGCAGGACGCCGAGGACACCGCCGAGCAGGAGGAAGAGGACGAGGAGGACGCTCGCGGCGAGGAAGGCGGCGGGTCCAGCTCCAGCAGCCGTCGCCGGCGTCGTCGGCGCCGTCGTGCCGGGGACTCCTCCGTCGACACCGAGCCCGGTGACGGCGACCCCGAGCGCACCGTCGTCAAGGTCCGCGAGCCCCGCCCGAAGTCCGAGCCGTCCGACGAGGTGCAGTCCATCAAGGGCTCCACACGTCTGGAGGCCAAGAAGCAGCGCCGCCGCGAGGGCCGTGAGCAGGGCCGCCGCCGCGTCCCGATCATCACCGAGGCCGAGTTCCTCGCCCGCCGCGAGGCCGTCGAGCGCGTGATGGTCGTCCGCCAGCACGGCGACCGTACGCAGATCGGCGTCCTCGAGGACAACGTGCTCGTCGAGCACTACGTCAACAAGGAGCAGGCCACCTCGTACGTCGGCAACGTCTACCTGGGCAAGGTCCAGAACGTGCTGCCGTCGATGGAGGCCGCCTTCATCGACATCGGCAAGGGACGCAATGCCGTCCTGTACGCGGGTGAGGTGAACTTCGAGGCGCTCGGCATGGCCAACGGCCCCCGGCGCATCGAGTCCGCCCTGAAGTCCGGCCAGTCGGTCCTGGTCCAGGTGACGAAGGACCCGATCGGCCACAAGGGCGCCCGACTGACCAGCCAGGTCTCCCTCCCGGGCCGCTACCTCGTGTACGTCCCCGAGGGCTCGATGACCGGGATCAGCCGCAAGCTGCCCGACACCGAGCGCGCCCGGCTGAAGACGATCCTCAAGAAGATCGTCCCGGAGGACGCGGGCGTCATCGTGCGCACCGCCGCCGAGGGCGCGAGCGAGGACGAGCTGCGCCGCGACGTCGAGCGGCTCCAGGCGCAGTGGGAGGACATCCAGAAGAAGTCGAAGAACGGCAACGCGCCGACGCTGCTGTACGGCGAGCCGGACATGACCGTCCGGGTCGTCCGGGACATCTTCAACGAGGACTTCTCCAAGGTCGTCGTCAGCGGTGACGAGGCCTGGGAGACCGTCCACGGGTATGTCTCCCACGTGGCGCCGGACCTCGCGGAGCGGCTCCAGAAGTGGACGAGCGAGGTCGACGTCTTCGCCACGTACCGGATCGACGAGCAGCTCGCCAAGGCGCTGGACCGCAAGGTGTGGCTGCCCAGCGGTGGTTCGCTGGTGATCGACCGGACCGAGGCGATGGTCGTCGTCGACGTCAACACCGGCAAGTTCACCGGTCAGGGCGGCAACCTGGAAGAGACCGTCACCAGGAACAACCTGGAGGCGGCCGAGGAGATCGTCCGCCAGCTGCGGCTGCGCGACCTCGGCGGCATCATCGTCATCGACTTCATCGACATGGTGCTGGAGTCCAACCGGGACCTGGTGCTGCGGCGCCTGCTGGAGTGCCTGGGCCGGGACCGTACGAAGCACCAGGTGGCGGAGGTGACCTCGCTGGGGCTCGTGCAGATGACCCGCAAGCGGGTCGGGCAGGGTCTGCTGGAGTCGTTCTCCGAGACCTGCGTCCACTGCAACGGCCGCGGTGTCATCGTGCACATGGAGCAGCCGACGGCCGCCGGTGGTGGCGGCAAGCGCAAGAAGCGCGCGCGGGCCGGTGCCGGTCCCGAGCACGTCCACGAGGCCGCCGTCGCCGTCGAGCCGGTCGAGACGGCCGAGGAGGAGGCGGAGACCGAGGCCGAGGTGGCTGCCGAGGCCGCCGAGCCCGCCGCGCTCCCGGAGCCCGCGTTCGCGCCGGACGAGGAGCTGTACAGCAGCGTCGCCGAGGCGGAGGCCGCGGCCGGCCGCGGTGGCCGTTCGCGGCGCCGTGGCGGTCGGCGGGCGTCGGCCCCTGCGGGTGCGCCCAGGAAGTCCGAGGCCGTTCCCACGGCCCAGGACGTGACCGTCGCCGACGAGGTCGCGCGTCCGGTGCAGCCGGAGTCGGCCGCCGAGGCGAAGGCCGAGCCGGTGGCGGTGGAGGACGCGGTCGTCGGGGCCCCGGCCACCGAGGCCCCGGCTGTCGAGGAGGCGGCGCCCAAGGGGCGTACGCGGCGTCGCGCCACCCGTAAGGTGTCCGCGCCCGCCGGGTCGCCCGCGGGGGCCGAGGCCACCGTGGTGACCGTCGCCGAGACCGCGTCGCCGGCGCCCGAGCAGGTGGCGCAGGCCCCGGCCGAGGCTCCGGTGGAGCAGGCGGAGGCGCCTGCGGTCGAGGCGGTCGCCGAGAGCGCGGCTCCGGCCCGGCCGCGGCGCCGAGCCGTGCGCAAGGCCACCGCGCCGACCGCCTCCGAGGACACGGCCGTCGTGGTCGTCCCGGCCGCGGAGAGCGAGGCCGCCGAGGAGGGCGTCGAGGAGACGGCTCCGGCCAAGAAGACGGCCCGTAAGACGGCCAAGAAGGCGACGGCGAAGAAGGCCGCCACCAAGAAGACCGCGGCCAAGAAGACGGTCGCGAAGAAGGCGACGGCCAAGAAGGCGGCGAAGACCGCCAAGACGGCCGCGGCCAAGTCGGCGGCGAAGAAGACCGTGGCGGCGGAGCAGAAGGCGTCGTCCGTCTCGGCCTCGACGGAGGACTGACCGGCACGGCTGGTCGGCACGACTGACCGGCACAACTGAAGGGCCTCGGGGTCACCAGACCTCGGGATCACCCGGCCCGACGCGAGCGCGGGGCACTGGAACTCATCCGGTGCCCCGCGCTTCGGCGTTCATGGCTTCCACCGCCGGTGCGGGCGGTCACCTTCTCGTCACTTCCCGGTCACTGTATGTATCGCTTGTGATGGACAGCACGCCAGGCCAACGTTTCGCTGTGGTAACCATGAGGAAATTTCTCGTACTTGTGCTGATAACGTGACCACGGTCCCGGCAGCTGAGACGCCCGCCGCCGTAGACCCAGCCGAGCACGCCCGGTCGTCCGACGCGGACCACGGCTGACCTCCCGCAAGGCACCCCACTGGGGGGTGGAGTGCTGCGCGAAAGCCGTTCGCCGCCGCGACAGAGTCGGCGAACGTCCAGGGACGTGGACGTGCTGCGCTCGACAAACGTCCCTCCCGACCCGGCACGACGTGGTGCGCCCCTTGAGGTCGCCGAAGAGGAGGGGGAGTCGATGAGTGACGCCCAGGAGTTGATACCGGCTGCCAAGCCCGTCATCGACGAGCAGGAGATCGAGGCCGCGGTGCGCGTGCTGCGCAGCGGCAGGGTCGTCCAGGGCCCCGAGGTGGCGGCCTTCGAGGAGGAGTTCTCGGAGCTGGTGGACGGACGACACTGCGTCGCGGTCAACTCCGGCACCTCCGCGCTGCATCTGACGCTGATGGCGCTGGGCCTCGGCCCGGGCGACGAGGTGATCGTCCCGTCGTTCTCGTTCGCCGCCTCCGCCAACGCCGTACGGCTCGTCGGCGCGGACGTGGTCTTCGCCGACATCGACGCCGACACCTTCTGCCTCGACCCGGCCGCCGTCGAGGCCGCGATCACCCCGCGCACCGCCGCGATCATGCCGGTGCACCTGTACGGCCACCCCGCCGCCATGGACAAGATCATGGTGATCGCCGAGAAGCACGGACTGGCCGTCGTCGAGGACGCCTGCCAGGCGCACGCGGCCGCGCTGAACGGCACGCCGGTCGGCGCGTTCGGCAGCGGCGGAACGTTCAGCTTCTACCCGACCAAGAACATGCACAGCCTCGAGGGCGGCATGGTCTCCACCGGCGACGCCGAGATCGCCCGCACCCTGCGGCTGCTGCGCAACCAGGGCATGGAGCAGCGCTACGCCAACGAGATCGTCGGCGCCAACGTCCGGATGACCGACGTCTCCGCCGCGATCGGCCGGGTGCAGCTGGGCAAGCTGCCCGGCTGGACCGAGCGCCGGATCGCCAACGCCGCCTACCTCACCGAGCACATCACCGCGCCGAACGTGGTCACGCCGAAGGCCGCCGAGGGCGCCCGGCACGTCTACCACCAGTACACGGTGCGCGTCCTGGGGGACCGCGAGGCCGCCATGGCCCGGCTGACCGAGGCCGGGATCGGCAACGCGGTGTACTACCCGACCCCGATCCACCGGCTGAAGCCGTACTGGGAGCCGGACCAGAAGGCCGGCCGCACCTGGGACCTGCCCGAGACCGAGCGCGCGGCCGCCGAGGTCGTCTCGCTCCCGGTCCACCCTGCTCTGACCCAGCAGGACCTGGACCGCGTCGTGACCGCTGTGAACACCCTGGGGGAGAAGCTGTGAGCAACGGAAGACCCTTGCGGGCCGGACTGGTCGGCCTCGGTTCGATGGGGCGCCACCACGCCCGTGTCCTGGCCGGTCTGGACGGTGTCGACTTCGTCGGCGTCGTCGACCCGATGGGCGACACGTACGGCGCCGCGCAGGGCGCGCCGGTGCTCGACACCGTGGAGCAGCTGCTCGCGCTCGGCGTCGACTACACCGTCGTCGCCTGCCCCACGGCCCTGCACGAGGAGGTCGGCCTCCAGCTCGCCGAGGCCGGGGTGTGCGCGCTGGTCGAGAAGCCGGTCGCCGACACCGTCGAGGGCGCCCGCCGCATGGTCGAGGCGTTCGAGTCGCGCGGCCTGGTGGCCGGCGTCGGCCACATCGAGCGCTGCAACCCGGCGCTGCGTTCGCTGCGCGCCCGCCTGGAGGCCGGTGAACTGGGCGACGTCTACCAGGTCGTCACCCGTCGTCAGGGCCCCTTCCCGCACCGAATAGCCGACGTCGGTGTGGTCAAGGACCTGGCCACGCACGACATCGACCTCACCGGCTGGGTGACGGGGCGCGAGTACGTGTCCATCGCCGCGCACGTCGTCTCCAAGAGCGGCCGCCCGCACGAGGACATGGTCTCCGCGGTCGGCCGCCTGGACGACGGCACGATGGTCAACCACCTGGTGAACTGGCTCAGCCCGCTCAAGGAACGTTTCACCTCGGTCACCGGCGAGCGCGGCTGCTTCATCGCCGACACCCTCACCGCCGACCTCACCTTCCACTCCAACGCGGCCGTCGCCACCGAGTGGGAGGCACTGCAGGCCTTCCGCGGCGTCGCCGAGGGCGACATGATCCGCTACGCCATCCAGAAGCGGGAACCGCTGCTCGTCGAGCACGAACTGTTCCGGGACGCCGTCCTCGGCAAGCCGGCCGACATCTGCACGCTGCGTCAGGGCATGCGGACGGTCGAAGTGGCTGCGGCGGTGCTGGAGTCGGCGGTGTCGGGACGCAGTGTTGATCTTCGGGCGGAGGAACTGGCAACCCATGGCAGCTGAGAACCACGCGGCGGCGCGGCCAGCCACGCGCGGGCGGATCGTCATGCTCGTCGACAACGGCGTCAACGGCGACTCGCGCGTGCAGAAGGAGGCCCGCTCGGCCGCCGAGGCCGGCTGGGACGTCGTCCTGCTGGGCAAGGCCAGGGGCAGGAAGGAAGAGACCTGGCAGATCGGCGATGCCGAGGTCCGCCTGATCCGGGTGCCCGGACCGATGGCCCGGCGGCGCCACGAGTACCGGCGCGCCGTGCTGCGCTCCCCGCTGGCCTACAAGCCCGGGCCGCTGGCCGGGTACCGGCGACAGAGGGTCAAGGCCTGGCGTGCCGATCTCAACATCCGGCTGATCCTCGCCCAGCGGGAGGGCTCGGCCCTCGCCCGGCTGCGGCTGCTGGTGCCGCGTCTGACCGCCCGGCTGATGTACTCCTGGGTGAAGCTGCGGCACCGAAGGACCCTGGCGCTGGAGAAGCGCCGCAAGGCCATGGACTCGGCCCTGGACCGGTTCACCACGGCCTTCTGGCAGAAGACCATGGGCGACCGCAGCTGGCGCCGGCTCGACCCGCACCTGTGGGACTACGAGCTGGCCTATGGCAAGGTCATCGACGAACTCAGGCCGGACCTGATCCACGCCAACGACTTCCGCATGCTCGGCGTCGGCGCCCGCGCCACGCTGCGCGCCCGCGCCCGGGGCAGGAACGTCAAACTGGTCTGGGACGCCCACGAGTTCCTGCCCGGCATCAAGCCGTGGAACCCGCATCCGCGCTGGCATGTCGCCCAGTGCGCGCACGAACGCGAGTACGCCCGGCACGCCGACGCCGTGACGACGGTGTCGGACACTCTCGCCGGGATGCTCCAGGAGCGGCACGGGCTGAAGGCGAAGCCCACCGTCGTCCTCAACGCCCCGGACGCGGAGGTCTCGCCAGAGCAGGCCGCCGAGCCCGTCCCGGACCTGCGGGAGCTGTGCGGCATCGGGCACGACGTGCCGCTCACCGTCTACAGCGGAGCGGCCGCTCCGCAGCGCGGCCTCGACATCATGGTCGAGTCCCTGCCGCTGCTGCCCGAGGTGCACACCGCGTTCGTGGTGCTCAACACCGAGTCCGAGTACATGCGGACCCTGCGGGCGCGGGCGGAGGAACTCGGGGTCGGCGACCGGCTGCACATCCTGCCGTATGTGCCGCACTACCAGGTGGTGCGGTTCCTGTCGGCCGCGGATCTCGGGGTCATCCCGATCCATCACTGGCCGAACCACGAGATAGCGCTCATCACCAAGTTCTTCGAGTACTCCCACGCGCGGCTGCCCCTGGTGGTCAGCGACGTGAAGACGATGGGCGCCATGGTCGAGAAGACCGGCCAGGGCGAGGTGTTCCGGGCCGAGGACTTGGAGGACTACGTGCGTGCGGTGAAGTCGGTGCTCGGCGACGCCGAGCGGTACCGGGGTGTATACGACACGCCCGGTCTCCTCGACCAGTGGACGTGGGAGGCACAGGCCGAGGTGCTGGACTCCGTCTACACCGGGCAACTGCCCGGCAGCGGGTCCCGGCGGACGTCCGACCGGAGTGCGGCGGAGGCGCGGGCATGACCACCCCCGACGTCAGCGTGATCGTCGCTGTCTACAACACCATGCCCTACCTGACGGAGTGCCTGAACTCCCTGGTCGGGCAGAGCATCGGCCGGGAGCGGCTGGAGGTCGTCGCGGTCGACGACGGGTCCACCGACGACAGCGGAGCGGAGCTGGACCGTTTCGCCGCTCTGTACCCGGACACCGTCAAGGTGATCCACCAGGCCAACTCCGGCGGGCCGGCCGCGCCCAGCAACCGGGCCCTCGACGTCGCCACGGGCCGTTACGTCTACTTCATCGGCTCCGACGACTACCTCGGCGAGGAGGCGCTGGAGCGCATGGTGGCGGCCGCCGACGAGCACGGCTCGGACGTCGTAGTCGGCAAGATGGTCGGCACCAACGGGCGGTACGTGCACCAGGCGCTGTACAAGGAGAACGCGGCGGACGTCAGCCTGTACGACTCCGCGCTGCCGTGGACCCTCGCCAACACCAAGCTGTTCCGGCGGGAACTGGTCGAGCAGCACAAGCTGCGCTTCCCCGAGCACCTGCCCGTGGGCAGCGACCAGCCGTTCACCATCGAGGCGTGCGTGCGCGCGAAGCAGATCTCGGTGGTGGCCGACTACACCTGCTACTACGCGGTCAAGCGCGGCGACGCCAGCAACATCACCTACCGGGCCGACCATCTGGCCCGGCTGCGGTGCACCGCGGAGATCATGGACTTCACCGCGGGGATCGTCGAGGAGGGCCCGCGGCGCGACGCCGTGCTGCGCCGGCACTTCACCTGGGAGCTGGCGAAGCTGGTCCAGGACGACTTCCCGGCCCTCGACCGCGAACTGCGGCGGGAGATCTGCGCGGGGATCGCCCGGCTCGCCGACACCTACTTCACCGACGGCATCCGTGACGCCATGGACGTCAAGCGCCGGGTGCGGATCTGCCTGGCGCAGGCCGGCGCGGTCGACGAGCTGTGCGAGGCGATCACCTCGGAGAAGCAGCACGGGGCGCCGCCGTTCGTCGTCGAGGGCGAGCGCGCCTATGCCCGCTACCCCGGCTTCCGCGACCCCCGTATCGGCCTGTCCGACCGCTGCTTCGAACTCGTCGGCGAGGCGGTCCCCGGCCGGCTCGCCAAGGGCACCGAACTGCTCGCCTCCGCCTGGGAGCAGGAGGGTGAGGGCATCACCTACACGGCCTCGGTCAAGGTCGGTGTCCTCGGTGACGTCGACAGTGCCGTCCTGCGGTTGGCGCAGGGCGCCATGCCCAAGTCGGCCGACAAGCCCGGCGCCAGGAAGCTGCCGGCCGGGCACAGCCTCGCCGCGCCGGTCGGCGAGTTCAGCACGGAGCTCGCTGAGGACGGCGCCGGCACGGTGCTGCACGCCCGCGTCCCGCTGGAGCGGCGTACGGCCAAGCTGGGCGTCCGCCTCTACGTGGACCTCGCGGGTGCGACGTACGAGATCCCGGTGCGCGGCAAGGGCAAGCCGATGCCGCTGGCGCGCCGCTGGGGCGCCTACGAGGACCCGTACCGGGCGTCCGCCCTGGTCAACCCCAAGGGACGCGTGGTGATCGACACCGCCCGGATGTTCCCGCCGAAGCCGTCACTGGCCGAGCGGGTGAAGGCGCGCCTCGCCCGCAGCGTACGGCCCCGACGATCCGCCGCCGCGAAGCCGAGCGGTGCCAAGAGGAAGTAGTAGCGACCGTCCATGAACATCTGTGTAGTAGCGCTCGGCAAAATCGGTCTCCCGCTGGCCGTGCAGTTCGCCTCCAAGGGCCACCGGGTCATCGGCGCGGACGTCAACGAGAAGGTCGTGGAGCTGGTCAACGCCGGCACCGAGCCGTTCCCCGGTGAGCACGACCTGGACGTCAAGCTCAAGCAGGCCGTCGACGCCGGGCTGCTGACCGCGACGACGGACACCGCGGCCGCGGTCGCCGAGTCCGAGGCCGTCGTCGTGGTCGTCCCGCTGTTCGTCGACGCCGAGGGCGTGCCGGACTTCGGCTGGATGGACGCCGCGACGAAGGCCATCGCGCAGGGCCTCAGGCCCGGCACGCTGGTGTCGTACGAGACGACGCTCCCGGTCGGCACCACCCGCACCCGGTGGGCGCCGATGCTCGCCGAGGGCTCCGGCCTCACCGCCGGCGAGGACTTCCACCTGGTCTTCTCGCCCGAACGCGTCCTGACCGGCCGGGTCTTCGCCGATCTGCGCCGCTACCCGAAGCTGGTCGGCGGCATCGACGAGGCGTCGGCGGCCCGCGGTGTGGACTTCTACGAGCAGGTCCTCGACTTCGACGAGCGCGACGACCTGCCGCAGCCCAACGGCGTCTGGGACCTGGGCACCGCCGAGGCCTCGGAGCTCGCCAAGCTCGCCGAGACCACGTACCGCGACGTCAACATCGGCCTGGCGAACCAGTTCGCGCGCTTCGCCGACGCCAACGGCATCGACGTCAAGAAGGTCATCGAGGCCTGCAACTCCCAGCCGTACAGCCACATCCACCAGCCCGGCATCGCCGTCGGCGGCCACTGCATCCCGATCTACCCGCGGATGTACCTGTGGAACGACCCGGCGGCGACCGTCGTGCGCTCCGCCCGCGAGGCCAACGCCGCGATGCCGGAGTACGCCGTCGACCTGCTCGCGGCCGCGTACGGCGACCTGACCGGCGCGGGCGTCCTCGTCCTGGGCGCGGCCTACCGCGGCGGCGTCAAGGAGACCGCCTTCTCCGGCGTCTTCCCGACGGTCGAGGCCCTCAAGGCGCGCGGCGCGGTGCCGTACGTCTCCGACCCGATGTACACGGCGGAGGAACTGACCGCCCTCGGCCTCACCCCGCACGCCGGCGAGAAGGTCACCGCGGCCGTCCTCCAGGCCGACCATGCCGAGTACCGCGAGCTGACGCCGGCGGATCTGCCGGATGTCACGGTGCTGGTGGATGGGCGTCGTACCACCGACCCACAGGCCTGGAAGGGCGTCCGGCGGGTCGTCATCGGCGGCTGACACGACGGTCGTCACAGGATCCGGCCCCGGCCAGCCGGCCGGGGCCACCCCCCCCACTGCCCAGGAACCCCGTACGTGTCCGTCGCCCCCACCGCCCCCACGGCACCGGCCGAGGCACAGACCCCCGCCCGCGTGCTGCGCCACCGGGCTGCCCTTCCCCTGCTGGTCTGCGTCCTGTACGCCGTGCTCCAGCTCGCGGCGGGCCCGCAGTGGACGCTCTTCCCCGACTCCTACCGCTACGCCCGGGCCGCCGAGCAGTACCTCGGCGCCTCGCGCGAGGAGGCGCACGGCACCGCGCTCGCCGCCTACTGCGCGAGCCGCGCCGCGCGCACGGCGCACGAGGAGCGGCTGCAGCCGCTGACCCGGCAGAGCGAGCGCGCGATCGAGGCGGGCGAGGAGCGCGAGTGCCTCGACCGGTGGGCCGACGCCCCCGATATCACCACGGGCGACGCCCGCTACCAGGCCATCTTCTCCACCCGGCCCGGCTATCCGCTGCTCGCGGCGCCCTTCGTGGGCGCCTTCGGGGTGCTGACCGGCATGCGGGTGCTCGGGCTGGTCACGGCCGCGGCGGGCTCGCTCCTGGTGTTCGGGCTGCTGCGCTGCGCGGGACTGGGCAGGAGGGCCGCCGCCGCGGGGCAGGTGGCTTTCCTGGCCACTCCGCTCGGCTGGTGGAGCGCCCAGGCGCTGGGGGAGGGGCTCTTCACGCTCTGCACGCTCGGTGTGCTGTGGGGCGGTCTGCTGCTGATCCGCAACCGGCGGCTGCCGACAGCGATGGCGATCACGGTGGTGTCGTACGTGGCGGCGGTGATCACCCGCTACTCGTCGGTCCTGGTGCTCGCGGCGCTCCTGACCGCCGCCACGGTCGGCGCCCTGTGTGCCTCGCGTCGGCTGCGGCACCGGGGCACGGTCGTGTTCGCGGGGCTGTCCGCCGTTGCCGCCGGCTCCGTCGCCGTGGCGATGCGTGTCCTCGGCCTGCCGTCCTCGCAGATCACCCTTCAGGACACCTTCACCCGGCACTTCACCGCTCCCGAGGTCGCCGACCCATGGGGAGCGCTGTTCGGCCTGGCCGCCGGGTTCTGGCGGCACTGGTTCGCCGAGCAGGCCGCCCTGCCGTACTTCCTGCTGCTCACAGCCCTTGCGGCATGGGCCCTGGCCACATACGGTGACGGGCTCGGCTGGCTCGCGCTCGCGACCGCGCTCACGGGTGCCTGCCTGGTCACCGCACACCCTCTCGTCCAGGAAGCCGACCGGCTCGGAGTCCTGATGTGGATGCCCGTCGTCCTGGGTCTGCCCCTGATCGTCGAACGCCACTGGGCCATGCGTCCGGTGCGGGAGCTGGAGAAACGCCGTGCCGGTGCCTCGGACAGTCGCTGAGAGGCTGATCAGCCTCACCCGCTCGGTGAGCTCCGCCCTGGCCCGGGCGGGGGCGCCGACCGCCGGGGCCCTGCTGCTGGGCTCCCTGGGCCGACGCGCCGGCGGGCGTAGGCGGAAGGCCGACCTGCTGGCCGAGGCAGCGCGGCTGGAGCTGTCGTACGGCCGTACCCCGCGCCGTCTCGTGGACGCCTATGCGGCCGAACTCGCCTGCGCGGACTCGCTGCACAAGCAGGGGGACAAGAAGGCGGCCACCGCCTCGCTGGCCAAGGCGCTGATGCTCGCCTTCCACCGCGTCCCGCATCTCGACGGACTGTCGTCCCCGCTGGCCGAGGATCCGCAGGGCTTCACCGCCCCGCTCCATCGCAGCCGCGTCCTGCGCGCGACAGCGGCCCCGCGCGGCCGCGCGACGCCAGCCGCGCCCCCTCCGGCGGACCGGCCGCTGCGGCTGCTGATCGTCAACCGGTCCAACGCCAACTTCCTCCCCCTCATCACCGCGTACTACGAGCAGCACCCCGACGTCGAGGTCCGCACCCTCGATCTGGCCGCCGACCCGGAACTCGCCCCCCTCGCCAAGGGGCTGCAACGGATGATGGAGCGCTCCGTCGGAGGCCAGGTGCCCTACGGGCGCAAGATCGAGCAGGCACTGCGCCCGCACCTCGACTGGGCCGACACGGTCTTCGTCGACTGGTGCACGGTCGCCGCGGCCTTCGTCACCCTGGTCGACCCCGGCACGACCCGAGTGGTCGTACGGCTGCACAGCTTCGAGGCCCTCAGCTACTGGCCGCACATCATCGACTTCTCGCGTGTCGACGACCTCGTCTTCGTCGGCGCCCACGTGCGCGATCTGGTCACCGCCGCGGTGCCGCGGCTACAGGGCGAGGGCGGCCCTCACCTGCATGTGATCCACAACGCGATGGACCTGCCCGTCTTCCGGCGCCCCAAGCACCCCGATGCCCGCTTCACCCTGGCTCTGGTGGGAATCGGCCAGGTCGCCAAGGACCCCCGCTGGGCGGTCGAGGTGCTGCGGCTGCTGCGCCGGCACGACGACCGCTATCGGTTGCTGCTCGTCGGCAGCGGCATGAACCCCGAGACCGGTCCCGCCGTACGCGCCTACCACGAGCGGTTGGAGCGGGACCTCGCGCGACTGGAACCGTCGGGTGCCGTCCGCCGGACCGGACACACCGACGACATGCCGACCGCGCTCCAGGAGGCCGGGGTGATCCTCAGTACGTCGGTGCGGGAGAGCTTCCACTGCGGGTTCGTCGAGGGCGCCGCCAGCGGTGCCGTGCCCGTCGTACGCGACTGGCCGTTCTTCGCGGGCAGGCCGCAGGGCGCCCGCACGCTCTTCCCACCGGAATGGGTGGTCGGTACGCCCGAGGAGGCGGCGCGGCGGATCCTCGCCACCACCGCCACCGAGGAGACCTGGCTGAAGGCGGGCCAGGCGGCCGCCGAACACGCGCTCTCCGCCTGGGACTGGACCGTCGTACGCGACGATTTCGACCGGCTGCTGCTCGGCGGCCACAGGAAGGTTCAACAGTGAGCTACACCATCAAGCCCACCGCCCAGGTCGACGACAGCGCCGAACTGGGCGACGGGACCACCGTGTGGGAACTCGCGCAGATCCGCGAGAAGGCCCGCCTCGGTGTGGGCTGCGTGATCGGCCGCGGCGCCTACGTCGGCACGGGCGTGCGGATCGGCGACAACGTCAAGCTGCAGAACTACGCCCTGGTGTACGAGCCGGCCGAGCTCGGCGACGGTGTCTTCGTCGGCCCCGCCGTCGTCCTCACCAATGACCACTACCCGCGCTCCGTCGACCCCGAGGGCAAGCAGAAGCGCGGCGGCGACTGGGAGGCCGTCGGCGTCAAGGTGGCCGAAGGGGCCTCCCTCGGCGCCCGTTCGGTCTGTGTCGCCCCGGTCCACATCGGCCGCTGGGCGCTGGTGGCGGCCGGCGCCGTCGTCACCAAGGACGTCCCGGACTTCGCGCTGGTGGCCGGCGTCCCCGCCCGCCGCATCGGCTGGGTCGGCAGGGCCGGGGTGCGCCTCGTCGAACGTGAGGGCGAGCCGGGCACGTGGGAGTGCCCGCAGACCGGCGCCCGGTACGCGGAACGGCCGGTCGAGGGCGCCGATGGCACGACCGTGCTGGTGGAACTGCCGGCCGAGTGAACCACGGCGCCGCCGGCGCGCCCTGGTGCAGGTTGCACGCAGCCCCCATCCGACCGGGATGGGGGCTGCTGAGCGTCCCCATGCGGTGTCGGCCTGCGAGGTGTGAGCAATGAGCGCCGCGCTCCCGAAATCGATCAGGTGGTCAAATGCCGGGCGAGCGCGATGACATGAGTTGTCATCACATATCGGCCCTGCGCGATCGAGGCCCCGTCGACGGTCTTCGCGGGGTATTTGCGTTACTTGTGAGGCCCATGTGACGCATGTCACCATCATTGATCACATACGTGTATTGCGTGTGCACATCAAGTGAAGGAATGATCCTCTGGCCTTTAATCGCTCTTTATCTTGAGGTGTCTGTGCCAAGGGTGGGGAAAACATGGCGGCGCAGTGCGGCCGCCGCTATCGCAGGGGCGTTCCTGGCCTGGGGGGTGGGGACCGGCGGCACGCCCGCCGCGGCCGCCGTCGCCTGCCCGTCGGGCGTCGAATCCGACTTCAACGGTGACGGGACCAGGGACACCGCCGTCGCCGATCCCGAGGCGACCGTCGACGGCGTGGCGAAGGCCGGTGCCGTGCACGTCGTCTACGGCGGCGGCAAGGGGACCACGACGCTGACCCAGGCGCTCGACGCCGTCCCGGGCGTGCCCGAGACGGGCGACCAGTACGGCTACTCGATGGCCGTCTACGACGCCGACCTCGACGGCTGCAGCGACCTGGTGGTCGGCGCGCCCTACGAGGACATCGGCACCGAGCCCGACTCCGGTGCCGTCCATGTGCTCTACGGCTCCACCAGCGGGCTGAACGCCGGCAGCAAGCCGGTCAAGGAGTTCTTCCAGGGCACCGACCGGCCGCTGGGCGGCGGTGCGGAGGCCGACGACTGGGTCGGCTACGCGGTCGCCGCCGGCAAGACCTCGTCCGGCTCGCCGTTCCTGCTGATCGGCTCCCCCGGCGAGTCACTCGGCACCACCGAGGACGCCGGAGCCTTCTACTACGTCAGCGGCACCGCGCAGAACGTCGTGATGGTCCATCAGGACACCGACGTCGCCGGCGCCGTCTCCGGCACGGCCGAACAGGACGACCGCTTCGGCTCCTCCCTGGCCGCGACCCCGACCCACTTCGCGGTCGGCTCGCCCGGCGAGGCACTCGGCTCCGTCACCTTTGCGGGCGGCGTGGGCTACTTCAACCACACGCTCACGTCCGGCTACCCCAAGCCGCTCGGCGGACTCGGCCAGGACCAGGACACGATCAGCGGCGCCGAGGAGGTCGGCGACCAGTTCGGCGACGCGATCAGCATGGTGCCGTACCGGCCCTCGGGCGCCACCTCCACCACCGAGTCGCTGCTCGTCGTCGGCGTTCCGGGCGAGGACCTGTTGACCACCGTCGACGCGGGCGCCGTACAGGTGTTCCGGATCACGTCGAGCGGTTCGTTCTCGCAGACCGCCTGGATCGACCAGAACACCGCGGACGTCCACGAGGAGGCTGAGGCGGGCGACCTCTTCGGCAAGCGGCTCGCCGCCGTCAACGTCTCCCCGAACATCACCTCCACCGGCACCACCACCCGGGTCGCCATCGGCGTGCCCGGCGAGGAGTGGGCCGAGGACAACGCCGACAAGGGCGGCGTCCAGATCGCCCCGCTGGTCGGCGCGCCCGGCGCCTCCGACAGCTGGATCGACCCCGGCTACGGCATTCCGTCCGCCGCCGCACCGCGCATGCTCACCGGCCTCGCCCTGGGCGCCACCCCCTCGCTGCTGTACGTGGGTGTGCCCTACGGCCCCGTCGAGGGGCGGGCCGTCTACGGCTTCCCGTGGAACGTGCCCGCCGGCGGTGCGCCGACGCAGACCTTCAAGCCCGGTGAGGGCGGCATTCCGGCCGGCGGCGTCGCGTTCGGCGCGACGGTCCGCTGATCTGACGGGACAGGAACCATGACACCGATACACAGCGGGCGCGTGCCCGCGCACAGACCCGGCCGGCCGCAGAGCACCGGAGTGCTGCGTCGCGCCGCACTCGCTGCCGTCGTCGCGGGTGCCGTACTCACCGGCACCCTCGCCGCCCTCCCCGGCGGTACCCCC
>NZ_JAKEIP010000036.1 GCF_021474425.1 Streptomyces muensis
CCCAATCCCCCACCCACCCGTCGCGGGCCGCCCGGGACGCGCAAGAGCCCCTGCCCCGTGGAGGCAAGGGGCTCCTTCTGATGATCCCGGTGCAGAGTTGAGCGGTCTCCTCAGACAGCAGGGAGTGCGCCGCCCTTCACCGCCCCTACGAACCAGGACCAGGCGTCGGCGTCGAAGACGAGGGGCACACGGTCCAAGGCCTTGCTGTCGCGCACGGGCAGGATGCCGGGGAACCCATCCGCTACCTCCAGGCAGTTGCCGCCCTGCCCGCTGTAACTGCTCTTGCGCCACGTCGCGGTCTCAAGACCGGGGGTGCTCATGCCACGTCACCTCTCTGCTTCCCTGCTGCTACAGCTCCTGCCGCACCCGGGAGATCAGGTTGAGGCTGTCCGCCGGGCTCAAGGCGATTGACCGGAGCGAGTCGAAGATAAGCGTATAGTCCGCGGTCTCCTCCGGCGTCTCCATATAGAGCGTCCCCGTGTAGTGCTCCACACACACGACGTCCGGAAACGACGAGCCGGGAAAGCCGAAGAGGACGAAGGAACCAGACAGTCCGGCATGCGCACCGGCCCGGTCAGGGATGACCTGAACCTCCACGGACGGATGCCCGGCCATCGTCTCCAGATGCTCCAGCTGCCTGCGCATGACGTCCCTGCCTCCCACCTGGAGTCGGAGGGCCGCCTCTCCTTCGATCACGCACAGCCGTGGCGGGGTTGGACGTTCCAGAATCTCCTGACGCTTCATGCGCGCCTCGACCAGTGCTTCCACCTCGTCGTGTTTCAGAGTGGAGGGCTTGGCGGAGAGGACTTCCCGGGCATAGTCAGGCGTCTGCAACAGGCCGGCGATGAGACCGCCCTCGTACGACCGGATGTAATCGGCGGTGTTCTCGTAGTCGATGAACTCCGTGTACGTCGGGCGCGCCAGCCCCGCCCGCTGCACCCAGCCCGGTTCACGGCTCCGCCGAGCCAGCTCCAGCGCCTCGTCGACCAGGGCGGGGTCATCGACACCGTAGAACCTCAGCAGGTCGCGCAGTTCACCGAGGGAGATGCCCAGACGGGCGTTCTCGATGCGATTGATCTTCGTCCGGTGACAGCCGATGCGTTCGGCGGCGTCATCAAGGGTCTTGCCTGCCTTCTCCCGGTATCCGAGCAACAGCCCGGCAAGGCGACGACGTCGAAGAGTCGGACGCACTGCGGCCATAACTACCCCCTCCACTCAAGTGCGTTGACGGCACAGCCACCCCGGAAAAGATCATGGCAATATTTCCAAGAGGCGGTTGCGTACAGAGCGTTGCGAAGAGCACTCTAGACCTGGTTACCCACCGCCACCAAGTGGTGACGGATGGGTACTTCGACCTTCCCTCGCTCGCTCTCAAGGGGATGAGCCATGCCCACACGAGCCGTACCGCTCGCCGCCGCACAGGCAGCGACGCATCAGTTCCCGCGACAACGCCGCAGCGTCGGCCGGGCCCGCGCGGCTCTCCGGGAGCAGCTCGCCATATGGCACATCGAGGGCGAACTCGTGGACCGGGCAGCACTGTTGCTCTCGGAGCTGGCCACCAACGCCGTCAACGCGAAGACGGCACCCGGCCGTGAGATCCAGGTCCGGTTCGTACTGACCGGCCGGGAGTTGCGCGTCGAGGTGGCGGACGCAAGCGACGAGCAGCCGATGATGAGGCACGCGAGCAACGACGACGAGTCCGGGCGGGGGCTTCAGCTGGTCGCCGCGCTGGCCGACTCGTGGGGCGTTGAACCACGCGACATCGTCGGCAAAGTCGTGTGGGCCCGCTTGATGCTGCCGGAGGGGGACGCGTCATGACGCCGGCAAAGGGCCTCACGAAACCGGGCTTCTGGTGTGAGCGGAGGACGTATCGCTCCTTGTCGGCCGACGCTCTCGCATCCGTGGCGACGTACGGCACGACCAACCCGGCACAGGCCATTCGCAAGATCCGGGTGGATGTGAGGGTGTTGGCATCCACGCTCCCGCCACGCGAGATGGCGCGGGCCTTCAAGTGGGCGAACGAGCGCGGCTGCCTCGGGGCACTCGCCGCCCTGCACCGCGGGGAACCGTGCGGGTTCTCGCTCAACAGCCATGACGCGTGGGTGGAGTGGTCGGTTCGGCCGGTCGTGTTCCTGGCGTTGGCCGGCTGTGGGGCTGCCGCCTTCTGCCTGAGTAACGGAGAGCGACCGGCGGAGCGGGGAACGCCCCTGGCGCCCCGGTCACACACCTCGTAAGGCTGACACCCCGGACGGCGATCACTGATGACGATTCTTACCCAGCCGTGCTGCTCTGCCTGTGGTCCTGGTAGGCAAGTCGGATGCTTGACCGACTTCCTCTCGATGAGCAACTCGACGGCTTGCGATCCGTTCTCTCCCAGAACGAGACCTATATGACGTAACGGCAGCGTGCGGCAGCGGCAGTGGTGTGCATCGCGTCAGACAAACCGCTGGCCAAGCTGACGGGGGCTCCCCGCATCTCAGGCGACAGAGACGCGGGGAGCCATTTACTGTCAGGAGTCGTAAGCGATCTTCAGATCGCTGGAGTACGAGGTGTCCTCAACGGGGGTCTCGCCCCGTCCCTGGGAAGACGGGCTGATTCCGTCGAACAGCGAGTACCTGAAGCTGAAGCCGAGATTCGCGGTTCCGGGACGACCACCCACATTGACGCGGAAGGTGCAGTTTCCGTACAGCGTGTAGTTCTTGTTGCGTCGGTTGTTAGGGACCGACGAGTGCCAGAAGTAGTTGACGGCAACGTTGGCATGAGAGTCGTGGTACGGGAGCTGCATGTGGCCGGCCTTGCACGTCATCCTCCCCGTCGCGATGGCCTGCACGGTCGGGGAGGTGCGGAACGACCACGCCATGTGGGCCGGTCGACCCACGGTGCCGGCCATGTTCACCTGCCCGGTGAAGGTGCCGTTCGCGTCCGTTCGCTTGTAGTCGGGATCGGACATCTTGAAGGTGTGCTTGCCCTGCTGAACTCCGGCGTGGGCCGGAGCGACCCCCAGTGCGAGAACTGCGGCAAGCAATGCCGAGCCGATTGCAACGGATCGCTTGGCGGATATGGGGAAGACACGAGAATCCAGTCTGCTGACGGGCAGCGGAAGGAGACCATCCCACCGCTGCGCGTGACTGATAGGACTGATCCGGTCGGTTGCCGATGCGCGGTCAGGAATCGAAACTGATGTCCAGCCCAGACGAATAGCCCGGACCGTCGTCCCCGTTTGGCGGGCGGCGCACATCGGCCTCGGGCCAGACACGTACGGCACGCCAGTGGTATTCGTCCTGCTCGGCCTCCTCGGCCGAGAAGGTGACGAGCTGGCCAGCGGTCAGCTCTCGGAAGCCGCTGGCCTGGATAGCTGAGAAGTGCGCCCATACCTGGTCCGGGAGGGAATCAGAAACGAGGACGCCCCATCCCTCCTCGCTGTGCCACTCAAGCACATGGCCAGCGAGCACATCTTCAGCCTTGGTCTCAGGCATGGCTCCCTCGTCCCCCCTTTTTTTGCGCCATTGGCACATAGCCGTTCGGCACGCACTGTGGTCAGCAGCGCTTGACCGAATCGCTGGTGACATTAGCAAACACCCCTTGGTCACGGGGGCGAGGGGGTGCCGCTGCGGTGTGGCAACCTCGCGAAATTGCAGGAGATCCTTTCGGCGAGGCGACGAACCCTGACGGTGTGAGCACGTGCTCAAATTGAAGGCAGCTGCACGGACCCTCAGCTCCCGTACAGCGCCTCGATCTCCCCCGCATACGCCGCCATCACCGCCTGCCGCTTCACCTTCATCGACGGTGTGAGCATCCCGTTGTCCTCGTTGAACTCGCCCTCCACCAAGGTGAACGCGCGGATGGACTCGGCGCGGGAGACGGCCTCGTTGGCGTGGTCGACGGCCTTCTGGACGTCGGCTCGGAGGCGGGGGTCATCGAGGATCTTGGAGAGCGGGGTGTCGGCGGGCATCTTGCGTACTGACAGCCAGTGGGCCACGGCCTCCGGGTCGAGGGTGATCAGGGCGGCGATGAAGGGGCGGTTGTCGCCGACGACGAGGCACTGGCCTATCGGGGGGCGGCTGCGGAGGCGGTCCTCCAGGACGGCCGGGGAGACGTTCTTGCCGCCGGAGGTGACGAGGATGTCCTTTTTGCGGCCGGTGATGGTGAGGTAGCCGTCGTCGTCGAGGGAGCCCAGGTCGCCGGTCGCGAACCAGTCGTCGGTCAGCACGGCGTCGGTGGCTGCCTGATTGTTCCAGTACGCGCCGAAGACGATGCCGCCCTTGATCAGCACCTCGCCGTCGTCGGCGATGCGGACCGCCGTGCCGGGGACCGGCTGGCCGACGGTGCCGGGGCGGGGCCTCAGAGGCGGGACGATGGTGGCGGCGGCCGTCGTCTCGGTGAGGCCGTAGCCCTCGTAGACCATGATTCCGGCGGCGTAGAAGAAGAGGTTGAGCTCGCGGTCGAGGGGGGAGCCGCCGCTGATGGCGTAGCGCAGGCGGCCGCCGAGTTCCTTGCGGACGCGGCGGTAGACCAGGAGGTCGTAGAGACCCCAGGCGGCGTAGAGGGCGGGGGTGGGGCCCTTGGCTGAGCCGGTACCGAGGAACTTGTCCAGGTAGGCCTTCGCGAAGCGGACGGCTGTGCGGTGGGCTCGGTCGAAGGAGGCGCCGCGGCCCATCTTCTCCGCCGTCGCGCGGCCCGTGTCGTGGATCTTCTCGAAGAGGTACGGGACGCCGACCAGGAAGGTGGGGCGGAACTTCCTGAGGGCCGGGCGGAGTTCGTCGGGCTTGATGCTCGGGCAGTGGCCGATCTCTATGCGGGCCATCAGGCAGGCGATCTGGAGGGTGCGGCCGAGGATGTGGGCGAGGGGGAGGAAGAGGAGGGTCGAGGCGGTCTGGTGGGTGACCTCCTTGAAGATGGGGTGCAGGAGTTCGACCGTGTTGGCCGCCTCGGCGTGCAGGTTGGCGTGGGTGAGGACGCAGCCCTTCGGGCGGCCGGTGGTGCCGGAGGTGTAGCAGACGGTCGCGATGGTGTCGGGGGTGAGGGCCGTGCGGCGCTTGGTGAGCTCGTCGTCGGGGATCTCGCGGCCGAGGCTGGTGAGATCGGCGAGCGCGTCCGCGTCCAACTCCCAGATGCGCGGGGCCTGTTCGTGGCCGGCCGTCCCCCTCGTCACCGTGGCCGTGTTCTCGGCCGTCTCGGTCACCACGTGACGGGCACCGGAGTCCCGGACGATCCACTCCACCTGGTCCGCGGAGGAGGTGGCGTAGACGGGGACCGTCTGGCCGCCGGCGGCCCAGATGGCGAAGTCCAGGACCGTCCACTCGTAGCGGGTGCGGGACATCACGGCGACCCGGCCGCCGGGTTCCAGGCCGGCCGCGATCAGTCCCTTGGCCACAGCGGTGACTTCACGCGCGAAGGCCGCGGCCGTCACCGGCTGCCACGTGCCCGCCTCCTCGCGGCGGAGGGCCACGGCGCCGGGGGCCTCGGCCGCGTTGGTGAAGGGCAGGTCGGCGATGCTGCCGGTGGTGGCGCGCGGGGCGAGGGGTGGCGTGCGGGCCTCGCGGACCACGCCCTCGGCGTCCTTGACGACCTCGACCTTGGTCCGGTTCAGCAGGTCCGTGCGCTGCTTCGCCCGCTTGAGATCCTTGCGTACGCCCATGGTGGCTCCCGGGTGCCAGTCGTACTTACCGAAGAGTCAACTTACTCACGCGTAAGGGAAGGTCAATGGTTCACACAAAGTGCGGGCAAGGAGCGGGGCAGGGCCATCGGAAGGGGCCTCCGTCTCCCCCGGACTCACCCCGCTGACCGATCTGTTCGCCCAGCGGCTGCTCGATCCGGAGGGGGTGAACTCGACCGCATCACCACCGAGTTGCTGGCCGCCGCGCTGAAGGACACCCGGTGGCAGCGGACATCGCCGTCGTGCGCGCCCCGGCTCGGGGTGGCCGCCGTCCGGGCCGCGTACGGCCATGAGCTGGACGCGCTGCATGTCGAGGGCCTCGTGCGGGCGTTGCCCTCCGTCTGCGCGGACTCCTGAGAGCCTGGAACAGGCTCTGAGGCGCCGGCCTAGTCCATCAGCCGCTCCGCCCGGCCGATGGCCTCCGCCAGCTGCCGTACGTCCTCGTCCTCCGTCTCCTTCGCCAGGTCCTCGGCGTGGTCCGCGAGGCCGCTGAGGGAGGGGGCGGCGGGCAGGGAGCTCCAGCGGGAGTCGCCGTCGCGCAGCGCGTCCGCGAAGTAGGCGGCGGTGGCCGTCACCTGGAACCTCGCTGAGGTGTCGTCGAGGGAGTCGTGCAGGGAGCCGGTCTCCAGCTGGCCCGACTTCTCGTGCGGGGCGCGGGTCTTGGGGTCGAGCCAGCGGACGCTCGCCGTGGCGAGGTGGCCCTCGGTGCCGGGCCTGGTGCGGACGGCGTAGAGGGCGGTGACGGTGTGGCCGGGGCCGATCTCGCCGCCGTCGACGCTGTCGTCCCGGAAGTCCTCGTCGGCGACCTGGCGGTTGTCGTAGCCGACGAGCCGGAACTCCTTGACCGTCTCGGGGTCGAAGGCGACCTGGGCCTTGGCGTCGCGGGCGGTCAGGTCGATGTTCTGGGGCAGTTGGCGGCTGAAGACCTTACGGGCGTCGTCCTCGTCGGAGACGTACACCGTGTGCCCGTCGCCCTTGTCGGCGAGGCGTTCCATCAGGGCGTCGCCGTAGTCGCTGCCGACACCGACGCCGAAGAGGGTGATGCCGTGCTCGCGGCGTTCGGAGGCGATGCGTTCGAGGATGGCGTCGGCGTCGGTGTCGCCGGTGTTGGCGAGGGCGTCGGAGATGAGGACGACCCGGTTGGTGGCGCCCTTGCGCAGGCCCTCCACCGCTGTCTCGTAGCCGGTCTCCATCCCTGCGCCCAGGTTGGTGGAGTTGGTGGGCTCCAGGCTGTCGATGGCGTCGTGGATCTCGTCCCGGTTGCCGTCCAGACGGGTCATCGGCAGGACCGTCTCGGCCTCGTCGCTGAAGGTGACCAGGGCGACCGAGTCGTCGTCGCGCAGTTGGTCCGTCATGTGTCCGAGGGAGTCCTGGGCGAGGTCCAGGCGGCCCGGTTCGGCCATGGAGCCGGAGATGTCGATGACGAAGGTGAGGGCGGCGGGCGGGCGTTCGCCCGGGTCGGAGGCGGGGCGGGTGGCGAGGCCCACGCGGACCAGGGACCAGTCCTCGCGTTCGGTGCGGGCGCCGTCGACGGTGACCGTGAAGCCGTTGCCGTCCGGGCGGTCGTAGTCCTGGCGGAAGCTGTTGACGAACTCCTCGGGGCGGACCGTCGACGGGTCGGGCAGCCGGCCCTCGGCGAGGGTGCGGCGGGCGTAGCCGTAGGAGGCGGTGTCGACGTCCAGGGCGAAGGTGGAGAGGTAGTCGGGCTCGGGGGCGAAGTCGCGGGATTCGTCCGTGTCGTTCTCGCCCTCGCGCCGGTCTCCCTGGCTGTACGCGGGAGCCGGGAAGCCGCCTTCCTTGCTGTCCGCCGTGCGCCCGCTGCTGTCGTCGCTCCCACCGCATCCGGTGAGCAGCAGGCCGCCCGCCGCGGTGAGTGCGAGCAGTGCTGTGCGCAGGCCTCGTGTGCGGTACCGATCCATCGGCCCTTCCCCCTTGGTCCGTTGACGTCGACTTCTGTGACTGTGACGGGCCAGGGGGCCGGAACGTGCGCTACGGAGGGTTGCGGATGAGTCTCGAAGCGGGCACGGGGGCGGCCCGCCGAGACCGGTGGGTGATCTTCCGGTGACCTAGGACACCACGTCCTTGCGGGCGAAACCGCGGAAGGCCAGCGCGAACAGCACGAGGGCGTACGTTACGGAAATCGCGGTGCCCTGGATCATGCCGGACCACTCCAGGCGGGGCTGTACGGCGTCCGCCCACGCGAACTGCCAGTGCGCGGGCAGGAAGTGGCGCCAGTCGCCCAAGGCGGTCACGGCGTCCAGGACGTTGCCCACGATGGTCAGGCCGACCGCGCCGCCGACCGCGCCGAGCGGGGCGTCGGTCTTGGTCGAGAGCCAGAACGCCAGGCCCGCGGTGACCAGTTGGGACACGAAGACGTACGCCACGACCACCAGCAGGCGCTGCGCCGCCGTGCCCGTGTCGAGCGAGCCGCCGGTGGGGATCTGGAGGGGACCCCAGCCGTACGCCGCCGTACCGACCGCCAGCGCCACCACGGGCAGGATGATCATCGCGGCCAGGCTGAGCCCCAGTCCGACCACGAGCTTGGACCACAGGAGGCGGGCCCGGGGCACGGGGGCGGCCAGCAGGTAGCGCAGGGAGGACCAGCTGGCCTCCGACGCCACCGTGTCCCCGCAGAACAGCGCGACGGGGATGACCAGCAGGAAGCCCGCGGAGACGAACAGGTTGACGGCGGCGAAGTTCGCGCCGGACGCCGTGGCCGTGTCCATCAGGGTGATGCGGTCGCCGCCGCCGTCCGGCTCGCCGCCGATCGCGAACGCGGCGACCAGCACGAACGGCAGCACGGCGAGGATGCCGAACATGACCTGCGTCCGGCGCCGCTTCAGCTGGCGGATCAGCTCCACCCGGAGGGGCAGCGTACGGCCCGCCCGGTAACCGGAGGCGACCTCGGTGCGCGCGGTGCTCTCGGCGAGCGTGCTCATGCGGAACCTCCGATCAGGGTGAGGAAGGCGTCTTCCAGACGGCGGTGGGGGCCGACCGACTGGACGGGCACTTCGAGGCGGACGAGTTCGGCGACCAGGCGCTGTGCGCTGCCGTCGGCGTCGAGCCGGATCAGGAGCCCCTCGTCGGTGCGCACGGCCGAGGTCACGCCCGGCAGGGCGGCGACCTTCTCGACGACCGGCTCCTCCACCGCCGTGGCCGTGCCGACGAGCAGCGTGTCGCCGGAGCCGACGATCTCGCCGACCGGGCCCGCCTGGACGAGACGGCCGCGGTCCATCACCACGAGGTGGGTGCAGGACTGCTCGACCTCGGCCAGGAGATGGCTGGAGACGATCACCGTACGGCCGGCGGCCGCGTAGCGGATCATCACCTGGCGCATCTCGCGGATCTGGGGCGGGTCCAGGCCGTTGGTCGGTTCGTCGAGGATGAGGAGGTCCGGGAGGCCGAGCATCGCCTGCGCTATCGCGAGGCGCTGGCGCATGCCCTGGGAATACGTGCGCACCGCGCGGGCCAGTGCGTCGCCGAGGCCGGCGATCTCCAGGGCCTCGTCGAGGTGGGCGTCCTCGGGCGGGCGGCCCGTGGCCTGCCAGTACAGCTCCAGGTTCTCCCGGCCGGACAGGTGCGGCAGGAAGCCCGCGCCCTCCACGAAGGCGCCGACCCGGGAGAGGACGGGCGCGCCCGGGCGGATCGCGTGGCCGAAGACGCGGATCTCACCGGCGTCCGGCTTGATCAGGCCCATCAGCATGCGGAGCGTCGTGGTCTTGCCCGCGCCGTTCGGGCCCAGGAGACCGAGGACCTGGCCCTTCTCCACGCGGAAGGACAGGTCCCGTACCGCGTAACGGTCCTCGGAGCCCGCGTACCGCTTGCTCAAGTCGGTGATCTGGAGCGGGACTTCGGCCAGTTCGGGGTCGGGCGCCGGGGTGGCGGTGCGGCGGCGGGCCGTCAGCAGCAGGGCGAGGGCGATCACCGCGGCGGTGAGCGGCAGCCACCACACCCAGGACGGGAGCGGGGCGGCGGCGGTGCTCACACCGGGGGCCGTCGGGACCGACAAGTCGCCCTTCAGGGAGACCGTGTACGTCGCCGGGGCGGCCGGGGAGGCGTAGCCGAGGTCCGTGGAGGAGAGGACCAGGCGCAGGCGGTGGCCCTGCTCGATGCCGTAGTCGATGGCGGGGAGCGTGAGCGTCACGTCCTTGCCGGCCTTGGCGTCCTCGACGCGCACGGGCGTGACCAGCTGGGACGGCAGCACCTGCTGGGTGCCGTCGGGGCCGACGTCGTAGACCTTGGCGAAGAGCACCGCGTCCTCGCTGGTCGACTGCACATGGACGGTCGCCGTCGGGGAGCCGGTGATGCGCAGGTTGCCGGTGACCGGCGCCGACTCGAAGCGGGCGAACTGGCCGGGGAAGTCCAGGGACACCCCGACGCCCAGCGAGGACAGCTGGGCGAGGCCGCCGGAGCCGCCGAGGCCGGGCAGTGCGGAGACGGCGGGCGGGCTGGCGCCGGCCGGGTTGGCGAAGCTCTGCTCGCCGCCGGTGAGGGCGACGGACCTACGGCCGCTCTCCAGGCCGGGGTACGTGTCCGCGCTCGCGCCCCGCAGCAGGGCCTGGCCGTCGGTGGAGTCGACGCCTCCGGTGCGGGTGACGCGGAAGGCCGGGCCCGTGTCGACGCTCTTGTCGTCCTTGAGGTAGCGGTCGAACCAGGACTGCACGCGTCCTTGGATACGGCCCGTCTCCATGTCGCCGCCGTCATGGCCGCCCGCGATCCAGTCGACGTCGACGGGGGCGCCGTTGGCGCGGATGGCCTTCGCGGCCTGGTCGGCCTGGCCGAGCGGGAAGAGGGAGTCGGACTGGCCCTGCATGAGCAGGGTGGGCACCTTGATCCGGTCGCCGACGGCGGACGGCGAGCGTTCCTGAAGCATCCGCTCGGCCGGCGCGTCCGGAGTCCCGGACTCCGCGACCCGCTCGTACATCTCGCAGATCCGCGTCTCGAACTTGTCGCAGCCGCCGGCCGAATTGACGAAGATGCCCGCCCAGAGCTTCTTGAAGACGCCGTTCGGGAACAGCGCATCCGAGAGGTTCCAGTACGTGATCGCCGGGGCGATGGCGTCCACCCGGTCGTCGTGCCCCGCGGCCAGCAGCGAGATCGCGCCGCCGTAGGAGCCGCCCGCCATGCCCACGCGCGGGTCGCCGGCCTTGTCGAGCTCGACCTGGGGCTGCTTCGCCAGCCAGTCGAGCAGCCTGGAGACGTCGGCGACCTCGCCGTCGGGGTCGTTCAGCCCGACCTTGCCGGTCGACTTCCCGAAGCCGCGGGCGGACCAGGTCAGTACGGCGTAGCCGTCCCGGGCGAGGTCCTGGGCCTGTTCGCGTACGTCGTCCTTGCTGCCGCCGAAGCCGTGCGCGAGGAGGACGGCGGGGCGGCGTTCGCTGCCGGCGGTCGTGAAGTACGAGGTGTCGATGCGTACCCCGTCGCCCATGTCCATGACGCGGTCGGCGTGCCGCACCGCGGGCGGGTCGTCGTCGGCGACGGCGGTCCATGTCCCGGCACCGGCGACCACGACGACAGCGGCCGCGGCGGCAAGCAGCCGCCGCGGCCTCCGTAGCCCTCGTAGTGCGGGCAGTCGAAGATCCATGGTTCAACGGTACGGGGCCAACCTGTCGGCAAGTTATCTACCGAGGGCTGAATCCCGGCCCCTTCCGTGGGGGTACGGCGGGGGATTTGTCTACCGCGTTCGTGGTACGGCGGGGGAGAGCTCGGGGCGTTCTGTGGTCTGCCGCCTGCCGGTTCGCTGTGGTTTCTCGCGCAGTTCCCCGCGCCCCTAAAGGGGCGCCTGCTCATCCGTCGGTATCGAGACCAGCCAGCGTGTGTCTCGGCGTGGGCGGAGGTACAGGGCCCAGTACAAGGTCGCCACCGCCGTGATGCCGCCCGTCCACAGCAGGTACTCCGGCTCCTGCTGGCTGAGGATGTACACGAGGACCGCGATCAGCAGGATCGGCATCGCCGGCCACAGGGGCATTCGCCATGCCGGGGTGTGCTTGTGGGCGCCGCGGCGGGACAGCAGCGCGGCGACTGCGACGAGCAGGTACATGCCGGTCACCGAGACGCCCGTGATGCCGTACAGGGTGTCGAGGTTGACGAAGCAGAGGACGGCGCCGGGGATGCCGACGGCGAGGGTGGCGACCCAGGGGGAGCCGAAGCGGCCGAGTCTGGCGAGGACGTTGTTGACGGGGCCGGGCCAGGCCTTGTCGCGGGCCGAGGCGAACAGGACGCGGGAGTTCTGGATGACCATGACGATGCCGGCGTTGATGATGGCGAGGGCCACGCAGAGGCTGACGAAGGTGCCGACCGCGGAGTTGGACCAGGCGGTGACCATGGTGCCGATGTCGCCGCCGGTGAGTTCGCCGAGGTCCGAAGCGCCCAGGGTGATGGCGGCGACGGGGACCAGGATGATCACGGCGGAGATGGCGAGGGTGGCGAGGACCGTGCGGGCCACGTTGCGGCGCGGGTTCTCCATTTCCTCGGAGAGGTAGACCGCGGTCGAGAAGCCCTGGGTGACGAAGAGGGCGATGGCGAGTCCGGAGACGACCAGCAGGCCCGTCACGGTGTCGGTACGGCCGTCCGCGCCGGCCACCTCCATCGAGACGAGGCTGCCCGGGCCGCGCTCGGCGTGGGCGAAGCCCAGCACCGCCACCACGGCAGCCGCGATGACCTCCAGGACCAGGAAGACGCCGGTGATCCAGGCGTTGGCGCGCAGGTCGAGCAGGCCGGCGAGGGTGGCCAGCAGCATGACGGCGGCGCCGGTCATCGACGGGTCGAGGTCGACGATCGGGGCGAGGTAGTCGGCCGTGCCCATCGCGATCACCGGCGGTACGACCATGACGACCAGCAGCGAGAGCACGAAGACCAGCCAGCCCACGAGCCGTCCGGCCAGCGTGGACACCATCGCGTACTCGCCGCCCGCGCTGGGGATGAGGGTGCCCAGCTCCGAGTAGCAGAACGCCACGGCGATGCAGAGCAGGGATCCGATGGCGATCGTCAGGGCGGTGGCGGTGCCCAGCGAGCCGAACAGGTCGGGGACGACCACGAAGAGGGTGGACGCCGGGGTGACGCAGGAGAGCGTGAGCAGCGTGCCGCCGACCACGCCGATCGAGCGCTTGAGCTTGCGGGGGCTGTCCTGGGAGCTGTCCTGAGGGCCGTCCGACGCCTCGACGGCGGCGCCCTCGGCAGGGGTGAGGGTGTCGGTCACGAGGGGGATGCAACATTGACGGAAACCGTCACGTCAATGGCTGATTACCTACGGAATTCGTTGCCAGACGGCATCTTGACGCGTGTTAGCGTTGCTTCGAAGCCGTGTACAGCACGACTTTCGAGCATGCGGGAACCGCAGCGCGGGCCCGCGAAAAAATGGGGCCGTCCGCGATCCGGACGGCCCCAGACGCTCGAGGTCGGTGCGTCAGTGGTTGCGCGGGAAGCCGAGGTCGACCCCGGACGGGGCCTCCGCCGGGTCCGGCCAGCGGGTGGTGACGACCTTGCCGCGGGTGTAGAAGTGCGTGCCGTCGTTGCCGTAGATGTGGTGGTCGCCGAAGAGCGAGTCCTTCCAGCCGCCGAAGCTGTGGTAGCCGACGGGGACCGGGATCGGGACGTTCACGCCGACCATGCCGGCCTCGATCTCCAGCTGGAAGCGGCGGGCGGCGCCGCCGTCCCGGGTGAAGATCGCGGTGCCGTTGCCGAACGGCGAGCTGTTGATCAGCGCCACGCCGTCCTCGTACGTCTCGGCGCGCAGCACGCACAGCACGGGGCCGAAGATCTCGTCCTGGTAGGCCTTCGCGGACGTGGGCACCTTGTCGAGCAGCGAGATGCCGATCCAGTGGCCGTCCTCGAAGCCGTCGACGGTGTAGCCGGTGCCGTCGAGGACCACCTCGGCGCCCTCGGCCGCCGCGCCCGTGACATAGGAGGCCACCTTGTCACGGTGCGCGGCGGTGATCAGGGGACCCATCTCGGAGGTCGGGTCGTTGCCGGGGCCGATCTTGATCTTCTCGGCGCGCTCGCGGATCTTCTCCACCAGCTCGTCGCCGATCGAGCCGACCGCGACGACCGCGGAGATGGCCATGCAGCGCTCACCCGCCGAGCCGTACGCCGCCGACACGGCCGCGTCGGCCGCGGCGTCCAGGTCGGCGTCCGGCAGGACCAGCATGTGGTTCTTGGCGCCGCCGAGCGCCTGGACGCGCTTGTGGTGGGCGGCGGCGGTGGTGTGGATGTAGCGGGCGATCGGCGTCGAGCCGACGAAGGACACGGCCTTGACGTCGGGGTGCTCCAGGAGGCGGTCGACGGCCACCTTGTCGCCGTGGACGACGTTGAAGACGCCGTCCGGGAGACCGGCCTCGGCGAGCAGCTCGGCGATCTTGATGGACGCCGACGGGTCCTTCTCGCTCGGCTTGAGCACGAAGGTGTTGCCGCACGCGATGGCGATGGGGAACATCCACATCGGCACCATCGCCGGGAAGTTGAACGGCGTGATGCCCGCCACGACACCCAGCGGCTGGCGGATCGACGACACGTCCACCCGGCTCGCGACCTGCGTCGACAGCTCGCCCTTCAGCTGTACGTTGATGCCGCAGGCGAGGTCGACGATCTCCAGGCCGCGCGCCACCTCACCGAGGGCGTCGGAGTGCACCTTGCCGTGCTCGGCGGTGATCAGCTCGGCGATGGCGTCCCGGTTGGCGTCCAGCAGCGCCCGGAACCTGAACAGGATCGAGGTGCGCTGGGCCAGCGAGGACTGGCCCCAGGTCAGGTACGCCTCCTTGGCGGCGGCGACCGCCGCGTCCACCTCCTCGACCGAGGCGAACGCGACCTTCGTGGTGACCGCGCCGGTGGCCGGGTCGGTGACCGGCCCGAACGTGCCCGACGCGCCTTCGGCGGTCTTGCCGCCGATCCAGTGGTTGACGATCTTCGTCATGCCCAGTAACTCCTTCACAAGTGGCGGCGTCGGGTCGAGACGTGCCGTTCGTACAGCTCACGCGCCTTGACCGCCGACGGCCTCGTCGCGGTCTCGGCCACGGGAACATCCCACCAGGCCTGCGCGGGCGGCGCGCCCGACACTGTGTCTGCCGTTTGGGTCTCGACGTAGACACAAGTGGGAGTGTCGGCCGTACGGGCCTCGGCGAGCGCCTCGCGCAGGTCGCTCACGGTCTTCGCGCGCAGCACCCGCATGCCCAGGCTGGCGGCGTTGGCGGCGAGGTCCACGGGGAGCGGGGCGCCCGTGAAGCCGCCGTCCTCCACGCGATACCGGTACGCCGTGCCGAAGCGCTCGGCGCCGGTCTCCTCCGACAGCCCGCCGATGGACGCGTACCCGTGGTTCTGCACCAGCAACACCTTGATCGCGATCCCCTCCTGCACGGCGGTCACGATCTCCGTCGGCATCATCAGATACGTACCGTCGCCGACCAGCGCCCACACGGGCCGGTCCGGGGCGGCGAGCTTCACGCCGATCGCGGCCGGGATCTCGTAGCCCATGCAGGAGTAGCCGTACTCCAGGTGGTACTGGTCGCGTGAGCGGGCCCGCCAGAGTTTGTGCAGGTCGCCGGGGAGGGAGCCGGCCGCGTTGATGATCACGTCCGTCTCGTCGACGATCGCGTCGAGCACGCCCAGCACCTGCGGCTGCGTCGGCCGTACGTCCGGCTCGTCGGCCTCGTAGCAGGCGTCGACGCGCTGCTCCCAGCGTTCCTTGTCCTCGGTGTACTCGGTGACGTAGGAGGCGGGGACCCGGTGGGCGTGCATGTCCAGGGCCGCGGTCAGCTCCATCAGCCCGCTGCGGGCGTCCGCGACCAGCGGTGTCCCGGCGAGCTTGTGGCCGTCGTAGGGGGCGATGTTGAGGTTGAGGAAGCGGACGCCGTCGGCGGCGAAGAGGGTGCCGGAGGCGGTGGTGAAGTCGGTGTACCTCGTCCCCACTCCGATCACCAGGTCGGCGGTGCGGGCCAGTTCGTCGGCGGTGGCGGTGCCGGTGTGGCCCACTCCACCGACGTCCTGGGGGTGGTCGAAGCGCAGGGAGCCCTTGCCGGCCTGGGTGGAGGCGACGGGGATGCGGGTGACCTCCGCGAACTCGGCGAGCGCCTCCTCGGCCCGGCTGTGGTGGACGCCGCCGCCCGCGATGACCAGGGGCCTGTGGGCGGACCTGATCGCCCTTACGGCCTCGGCGAGTTCGGTCGGGTCCGCGCCCGGACGGCGTACGGCCCAAATGCGCTCGGCGAAGAGGTCGTCGGGCCAGTCGTACGCCTCGGCCTGGACGTCCTGCGGCAGCGCGAGCGTGACCGCGCCGGTCTCGACGGGGTCCGTGAGCACGCGCATGGCGTTCAGGGCCGAGGGGATCAGGGCTTCCGGACGGGTGATCCGGTCGAAGTACTTCGAGACCGGCCGCAGACAGTCGTTGACCGACACATCGCCGGCGTAGGGCACTTCGAGCTGCTGGAGGACCGGATCGGCGGGGCGGGTGGCGAAGATGTCGCCGGGGAGGAGCAGGACCGGGAGGTGGTTGACGGTCGCGAGGGCGGCGCCGGTGACGAGGTTGGTCGCGCCGGGCCCGATGGAGGTGGTCACCGCGTGGGTGGACAGACGGCCCGACTGCCTGGCGTAGCCGACCGCGGCGTGCACCATCGCCTGTTCGTTACGGCCCTGGTGGTACGGCATGGCGGGAGGTGCGGGGGGTGTCCCGCCACTGGACACAGTGCCGTACTCGACGAGCGCCTGGCCGATCCCGGCGACGTTGCCGTGGCCGAAGATGCCCCAGGTGGCGGCGATCAGCCGGTGCCGTACGCCGTCGCGCTCGGTGTACTGGGCGGACAGGAAGCGGACGAGCGCCTGTGCGACCGTGAGCCTCGTCGTTGAGGTCATCGGTTACCTCCGTGTGGTCCGGATGGAAGCAGATCCGCCACTTCCGTACGGCTCAGCGGCCCCGTTCGACTCGACGTACCGGTTGGGGGACCTCCGGCGCGGGGCCGTAGCGGGCGGGGAGTCTTCGCTCGCACTTCGCTCCTGCCAAAGCAAAGCGGCTACCCGCGCCGGAGGCGTTCTGGGGGTGGGGAGTACGGCTCGTGGTCATGGGGACCTCACAGCAGTCCTACGGCAGTGTCCACCGCGGCGGCAACGTCCCCGTCCGCCGGGTAGAGCAGCGAACGGCCCACCACCAGGCCCTGCACGGTGGGCAGTTGGAGCGCGCCCCGCCACTTCTCGTATGCCCCGTCCTGGTCGTCTCCGACCTCGCCGCCGAGGAGTACGGAGGGCAGCGTGGAGGTCGCCATGACCTCGGCCATGTCGTCGGGGTTCTCGGTGACCGGCAGCTTCAGCCAGGTGTAGGCGGAGGTGCCGCCGAGGCCCGAGGCGATGGCGATGGACTTGGTGACGGCCTCGGCGGACAGGTCGTTGACGACCTTGCCCTCGGGGGTGCGGCGGCTGAGGAACGGCTCGACGAAGACCGGGAGCCGGCGCGCGGCCATGTCGTCGATGGCGCGGGCGGTGGACTCCAGGGTGGTGAGGGAGCCCGGGTCGTCGTAGTCGACGCGCAGGAGCAGCTTGCCGGCGTCGAAGCGGAGGCGCTCGATGTCCTCGGCGCGGTGGCCCGTGAAGCGGTCGTCGAGTTCGAAGCGGGCGCCCTGGAGGCCGCCGCGGTTCATCGACCCCATGACGACCTTGTCGTCGAGCGCGCCGAGCAGCAGCAGGTCGTCGAGGATGTCGGCGGTGGCGAGGACGCCGTCCACGCCGGGGCGGGACAGGGCGAGGCAGAGACGTTCCAGCAGGTCGGCGCGGTTGGCCATGGCCAGGGCACGGCCGCCGACGCCGAGCGCGCCGCGGGCCGGGTGGTCGGCGGCGACGATCATCAGGCGGTCGCTGTCCCCGAGGAGAGGGCGGCGTACGCGCCGGGCGGCGGCCTCCGCTATCGCCTCGGGGTGCCGGGTGCGGGTACGGACGAGCTCCGCGATGTCGACGGTCACTTGACGGCCCCCGCGGCGATGGCGGCCTCGATCTCGTCCGGTGTCGGCATCGCGGAGGAGCACTCCAGGCGGGAGGCGACGATGGCTCCGGCGGCGTTGGCGTGCCGCATGATCTTCTCCAGGTCCCAGCCTTCGAGCAGCCCGTGGCAGAGGGAGCCGCCGAAGGCGTCACCGGCGCCGAGTCCGTTGAGGACGTTCACGGGCAGCGGTGGGACCTCGGCCTGGTCGCCCTTGCTGTTGACGGCGAGGACGCCCTTGGGGCCCTGCTTGACGACCGCGACCTCGACACCGGCGTCCAGGAGGGCGCGGGCGGCGGCGTGCGGTTCGCGTACGCCGGTGGCGACCTCCACCTCGTCGAGATTGCCGACGGCGACGGTGGTGTGCTTGAGCGCCTCGGCGTAGAAGGGGCGGGCCTGGGCCGGGTCCTTCCAGAACATGGGGCGCCAGTCGAGGTCGAAGACCGTCGTCCCCGACTTGGCGCGGTGGGCGAGCGCCGCGAGGGTCGCCGTACGGCTGGGCTCCTCGCTCAGGCCGGTGCCGGTGATCCAGAAGATACGGGCGTCACGGATGGCGTCGAGGTCGAGCTCGTGGGCGTCGATCTCCAGGTCCGGGGCCTTGGGCTGCCGGTAGAAGTACAGGGGGAAGTCGTCCGGCGGGAAGACCTCGCAGAAGGTGACCGGGGTGGGCAGGCCGGGGACCGGGGTGACCCAGCGGTCGTCGACGCCGAAGCCCTGGAGGGCCTCGTGGAGGTAGGTACCGAAGGGGTCGTCGCCGGTGCGGGTGATCACCGCGGTCTGCCGTCCCAGGCGGGCGGCGGCCACCGCTACGT
The DNA here is from genome assembly GCF_021474425.1 of Streptomyces muensis. Classification (GTDB taxonomy): domain Bacteria; phylum Actinomycetota; class Actinomycetes; order Streptomycetales; family Streptomycetaceae; genus Streptomyces; species Streptomyces muensis. Next base: position 18,422 of record NZ_JAKEIP010000036.1, read on the forward strand.
TCGTCGCCGAGCCGCCGAGGAACTTGCCGAAGGACGTGACCTGCGGCAGCGGGACGCCGGTCTGCAGCGGGTAGAGGTCCACGCCGATCCGGCCCATGGTGATCAGGTCGTACGCCATCGGTGTCCCTCGGTCTCCCTTGTCGCGACTGCGGCGCCGACTGCGCGGGTCGGCCCTCCAGGGTTTTGTAGCCCTGCTGGGGGAGGCCTGTCAATGTTTTGTCCAGACATTCGAACCAACACCCTCCGGGGGAGAGCCGGGCGCCTAGGGGGTGCCGGGTTCTATGTGAGGGCGAGTGCGGGTGGTTCGTGGCTGGTCGCGCCCACGCGGCGGAGCCGCACATCGACACAGACCCGCGCCCCTAAGGAGGTTGCAGCAGCCCGGCGCCACGAGTGATCGCCGTCGTCTTCGCTTGTGTCGCCCGTGTCACAAAGGACGCTCTTCTGTCACGCATGTCGCATGTTCGCGGGGTTTGCGTCACGTCCCCTCCACAGGGCCTGCCTGTGCTCACTCCGTGTCGTTGACCGGACACAGGCTTTGTGATCGCCAGCGCAGCGCGCGGTACCCCCGACGACCAGCCCCCGGTCGACGCCGCGGCGCGCGCGGGGAGGTGCAACTGATGACCGACCGAACGCTGTGGTCGTACAAGGAGATCGCCGCGCACATCAAGGTGCAGCCGGACACCGTGCGGTCGTACCGCAAGCACGGGCTGCTGCCGCCGCCGGACCATGTGGAGGGCGGCAAGCCCTTCTGGTACCCGGACACCGTGCGGGCATGGGTGGAGTCCCGCCCGGGGAACCGGGGCCGCAGGGCGGATTGACGGTGGATCGGCCTGCCCGGCCTCACGGAAAATGAGCTGTGCCCCATCCGACCCGTGGGGCACAGTCCTCGCATGCGCAGCTTCTCCGTCAAGCCCACGCTCACCGGTGACAAGACCGTGCTCCGGCCGTTCACCGGGGCGGACGCCGACACCATGTGGGAGATCATCGAGGACCCGGAGGTCGAACGCTTCACCTTCGCCCCGGACAACGAACTCACTCCGGAGCGGGTGCGCTCCTGGTACGGCTCCCTGGCCGGCCGGACCGACCGGCTCGATCTCGCCGTCACCGACCGCGCCACCGGCGAACTCGTGGGCGAGGTCGTCCTGTACGAGTGGAATCCGCACGCCCACAGCTGCACCTTCCGCACGCTGATCGGCCCGCGCGGCCGCGATCGGGGCATCGGCACCGAGGCCACGCGGCTCATCGTCGGCTACGGCTTCGAGCAACTCGGGCTGCACCGCATCCAGTTGGAGGCCTACCGCCACAACCACCGGGCCCTGCGCGTCTACGAGAAGGTCGGGTTCGTGACGGAGGGGATCCGCCGGGAGGCGCAGACGAGGAACGGTCAGTGGCTGGACGAGGTGCTCATGGCCGTCCTCGACCACGAGTGGGCCACCCTCAACTCCAGGGCTCGATGACCGTCACCCCCGCCCCCGGGGCCGTCCCGAGCGCCGCCAGCGCGGCCGGTACCGCGTCCAGCCCGATCGTCGACGTCACCAGCAGATCCGGCCGCAGCACACCCGCCCGGACCAGCTCCAGCATGGGCGGGTAGGTGTGTGCCGCCATGCCGTGGCTGCCCAGCAGTTCGAGTTCCAGGGCGATGGCGCGGGCCATCGGGACCGGTGTCGTGCCGGACGCCGACGGCAGCAGGCCCACCTGGATGTGCCGGCCCCGGCGGCGCAGGCCGTTCACGGAGGCGGCGCAGGTGGTGGGTGAACCGAGGGCGTCCAGGGAGAGGTGGGCACCACCGGCGGTGAGGTCGTGGATCGCCGCCGCCGTGTCCGGCACGCTCGACGCGTCCACGCACTCCGTCGCCCCGAACTTCCGCGCCAGGTCGAGGGCCTGGGGCGAGACGTCCACCGCGACGACCCGCGCGCCCGACGCCGCCGCGATCATCACCGCCGACAGGCCGACCCCGCCGCAGCCGTGCACGGCGACCCACTCCCCCGCCGCCACCCTGCCCTGCTGCACGACGGCCCGGAACGCCGTGGCGAACCGGCAGCCCAGCGAGGCCGCCGTCGCGAAGGACATCTCCTCGGGCACGGCGACGAGATTGACGTCGGCGTGGTCCAGCGCCACGTACTGGGCGAAGGAACCCCAGTGGGTGAAGCCGGGCTGGGTCTGGCGCTCACACACCTGCTGGTCGCCCGCCGCACACGCGGCACAGCTTCCGCAGGCGCACACGAACGGCACGGTGACCCGGTCGCCGGGGCGCCAGCCGGTCACCCGGTCGCCCACCGCCTCGACGACACCGGCGAGTTCATGGCCGGGCACGTGAGGGAGCGCGATGTCCGGGTCGTGGCCCTGCCAGCCGTGCCAGTCGCTGCGGCAGAGGCCGGTGGCCTCGACCCGGACGGTCACTCCGTGGGGGGCGGGGTGGGGGTCGGGTACGTCGCGTGTCCGCGCCGGTTCGCCGTAACGCTCGAACACCACTGCCCGCATCTCTGGTCTCCTTCCGCCGACGACGTGCTCCGCGGGGTGGGCGGCGGATGGTCGTCTCTGTTGTCTGCGGGTACATCGTGGCTGGTCGCGCCCACGCGGCGGAGCCGCATATCGATACGGCCCCGCGCCCCTTGGGGACGCGCGGCCCCCGAGGTTCCGCCGACAGAGTCAGCCGGGTGTGCTCACCTTGTCCCGCTCCCGGGGCGTCTCGGCCGTCGAGGGCGGCGTCGACTCGCCCTCGCTGAGGCCGAAGCGGGTGTGGAACCGCCGCAACGGTCCCGGCGCCCACCAGGTCGCCCGCCCCGTCAGACGCATGACCGCCGGGACCAGCAGGCTGCGGACGATCATCGCGTCCATCAGCACCGCAAGGGCGATCCCGAGGCCGAGCATCTTGGTGTTGGTGACCCGGGAGGTGCCTATCGCGACCATCACCACCGCGAGGATCACAGCGGCGGCGGTGATCAGCCCGCCCGTGCGCTGAAGACCGTGCCGGACCGCCTGGTCGTGGTCGCCGGTCGTGTCGTACTCCTCCTTGATGCGGGACAGCAGGAACACGCCGTAGTCCATCGACAGGCCGAAGGCGACGCAGAACATCAGCACCGGGAGGGTCGTCTCGATCGAGCCGGGGCTGGTGAAGCCGAGCAGGCCGGAGAGATGGCCGTCCTGGAAGACCCAGACCACCGCGCCGAACATCGCCGTCAGACTGAGCGCGTTGAGCACCACCGCCTGGATCGGGATCAGCACACTGCCGGTCAGCAGGAACACCAGCAGCAGGGTGACCACGGCGATGAAAGCGACCGCGAGCGGCAGGCGCTCGGCTATCGCGTCCTTGGAGTCGACCAGGACCGCCGCCGCACCGGTCACCTTGGTGTCGAACGGGGCCTGGGCGGCGCGCAGTTCACCGACCAGACGCTGGGCCGGGTCGTCCACCGCCTCACCCTTCGGCAGCACCGTGAAGTACGCCGACTCGCCCTTCACCAGCGGCCCGTCGACCCGCAGCACCTCCGGCAGCGCGGCGACGCGCTCCTTGTACGCGGCGTACTGCGCCGGCGTCGCCCGTCCCTCGGCGAGCACCTCCAGACCGCCTCCGGGGCTGCCCGGGAAGCCGTCGCGGATGTGCTGTTGCACGACGTGGGACTCGGCGCTCGACGGCAGCTGGCGGTCGTCGGCCGTGCCGAACTTCACGCCCAGGAAGGGCAGTCCGAGCAGGACCAGGACGGCTGTGGTGCCCAGGGCGAAGAAGGGGGCGCGGCGCATCACGAGGTTCGCGGTGCGGGTCCAGGCCCTGCCCTCCGGGGCAGCGGCCGTCGAGGCGGCTGCCTTCGGCTGTCCGCGGCGGAACAGGCGGCGCAGGTCCAGGGCGTTGACCCGGTGCCCGAGCAGGACCAGTGCGGCCGGGAGCAGGATCAGCGCGGCAGCTGCGGCCAGCAGCACCACCGCGATCCCGGCGTAGGCGAAGGACCTCAGGAAGTACTGCGGGAAGAGCAGCATCGCCGCGAGGGACACCGCGACCGTGAGGGCGGAGAAGAGGACGGTGCGGCCGGCCGTGCGCAGGGTCGTGCCGACGGCTGTGAGCGGTTCGGCGCCGGTGGCGAGTTCCTCGCGGAAGCGGCGGACGATGAACAGGGCGTAGTCGACGGCGAGGCCCAGGCCGAGGGCCGTGGTGAGGTTCATCGCGAAGACCGACACGTCGGTGACCTCGGTGAGGCCGCGCAGCACCGCGTTCGTGCCGAGGATGGCGACGATGCCGATGCCCAGCGGCAGCAGGGCGGCGACCGCGCTGCCGAAGACCATCACCAGGAGCACGAGGGTGACCGGCAGGGCGATCACCTCGGCGCGGACCAGGTCCTCCTGGATCGTCGTCTGCATCTCGTGCCGCACCGCGACCGGGCCGCCGACGCTGACCTCCACCGGTCCGTGCGCGCCCCGGAACTCGGGGGCGATGCGGTCCAGGGTCTCCCCCGCCTGCTTCTCCTCGCCGGTGATGCGGGCGGCGATCAGCGCCTCATGGCCGTCCTCGGCGCGCAGGGCGGGAGCCGCCGAGGCGTCCGCCTGCCAGTAGGAGCCGACGCCGGTGACGCCCTTCTCGTCGGCTAGGCGCGCCACTATGCGCCGGGCCTCGGCGGCGACCGCCGGGTCGTCCACGGAGGCGTCGCCCGCGTCCACGAGGAGCAGGAGATTGGGCTGGGAGGCGGGGAACTCGCGCTCCAGTGCCCTGGTCGCGTACGTCGACTCGGCGTCCGGGTCCTCCCAGCCGCCGCTGCCCAGCCGGTCGGCGACGCCGCTGCCGGCCAGCACGGCGAGCGCGGTGATCACCAGCGCCACGAGCAGCGACAGCCTGGGCCGGGCCGTCACGAAGCGGGTCCAGCCTCCGGGGCGGGGCGGCGCTGCGGCGCCGGGCGGCCTTTTGACTTCGGTCATCGTGCGGTGTCCCCTCACCCTGATCCGTGCCGTGCGGTCCGTGCTCTGCGATCCGTGCTGTGCGATCCGTGCCGGTCGAGCGGGCAGCATGGAGCCGTCGCTGCCATAGACTGGCAAACACGAGACATCGCTCGCGTTTCTCAAGAATGCGAGCGAAGACTCGCGTTTGTCAATCGCGTTCGGAGAGCTGGGGATAACGCGTGTCCGCCAACCAGGAGAAGGAGCAGCCGCGCCGCCGTCAGGCCCGCGGCGAGCGCCGTATCGCCCAACTGCTCGAGGCCGCGGCCGTCGTCTTCACCAGCACCGGCTACACCGCCGCCAGCACGAACGCCATCGCCCGCGAGGCAGGCGTCTCGCCGGGCACGCTGTACCAGTTCTTCCCGAACAAGGAAGCCATCGCGATCGAGCTGGGCGAGCGGCTGATGCGGGAGATGCGCGAGGCGTACGGCGAGGCGCTCGCCCCGGTCGACCCCACGACCCCCCTGGAGGAGGCGGTCGGTGCGGCCGTCGACCGGTTCATCGCCTTCAACTGCGAGCACCCGGTGTTCTTCGCCCTGATGCACGGCCCCGACATCCCCGGCCGCATCACCGAGGAGCACGACGCCCTGCACGCGACCCTGCTGTCCCGGATCGAGGGCCTGCTCTCCTCGTTCCTGCCCGACGCCGCCCCGGCCGACCTCGTCCGGACCGCCCATATGTGCCTTGGCCTGTACAAGGCGGGCCTGGAGCTGGTCCTCGCCCACGAGGGCGCCGAGCGCGACGCCTATGTCCAGGAGCTGAAGCACGCCCTGACCCGCTACCTCGACCCGCTGGTGGCGACCGGCTCTCCTTGGAGAAGTACCCCATAGGGGTATACCGTTTCGGGCAACGGAGAACCCTCACGGGTCCCGTCAACCCCACACGCCTCGACGAGGAGAACGACATGACCGCGCAGACTGACACCCCGGGTACCGTCACCGCCGTCTACAAGGTGAGCGGCATGAGCTGCGGACACTGCGAGGGGGCCGTCTCCGGCGAGATCTCCGAAATCCCCGGCGTCACCTCGGTCAAGGCCGTCGCCTCCACCGGCGAGGTCACCGTCGTCTCCGCGGCGGCACTGGACGAGGAAGCGGTGCGCTCCGCGGTCGACGAGGCGGGCTTCGAACTGGCCGCCAGGATCTGAGCCGGCGGCTGGGCCTGCAGCTGAGTTCGACGGCAGGTGTACGTCGCGGAGGGCGCCGGCGAAGAGGGGTGCTGCGGCTCGTGGGCGCCAGGGAGCACGCGAGCGAGCACCCCGTCGCGCGGGTCGCTGCCGCGGGCACGCAGGCCGGGTCGGGCGGCTGCGGGAGGCCGCAGGAGGTTGCGGGAGGTCGAGGGCTTCCGGAGCGCCGCGCCCGGGCGGGGCGTACGCGCACTCGTGGCGGTCCGTGACGTGGCCATGGGGCCGCTCCTTAGCCGCATGGCCCACAAAGCCACCAAGGGCCGACCCGTCCCGAGGAAGAGGCAGAGAGAGACGGCCGTACGCCCGTCCCGGCCGACCGGAGCGGAACCACGCGGGGCGCGAGCGAGCTACGGGAGCCGGGACTGACGCCGGACGCCGGCCCTCGACCCGTCGGCGATGGCGTCAACGACGCGGCCGCGCTTACCACCGCCGATCCGGGTCCCTCCTCAGGGAATGACGTCGCGGAGGCGTTCGTAACCTCGGACCAGCATGAGGCTGCGGACGTTCCGGTGAATTCGTAGTAAGAACCCCACTGGGTCCCTCTGGAGTCCGGCGCCCGGCTCACATAAGCTCTTCACAAGGCTCGCGCATCATCCTTACGCTTGGGTCCCGATCGCCATATCGGGGCTCTTGCGTATCTAACGGACATATGCAAGAGACGCAGATCACAGTGATGTGAACGTAACCATCGAAGGGGTTCGAAGGTCTAAGTTGACGATGTCAGGCAGCGTCTTGGGGGGCGCTTACTGGCATCTGAGGATGTCTTGGGGGACTTCCTCAGAGTTGCGTTGCCGGGGCACGTACTTCGGGAAGCTTTGAGCGGCCCTCCCGACCGTGCGCTGTCCCGGCAGACCGCATCCACCCATGAGTACGACGAGTTTTGCTCGTTCTGCTCAATGGCAGCACAGAAAGACAGCGAATTCAGGCGCTGGTCTCTCAGACGCCCGGCCGGATCCCGTGGGGGGAATCCGCACCGGGACATGGGAAGGCGCCCTGGACGTCGGCCCGTGGGGGGACCGCCGCCAGGGCGCCTTTCTTCTTTTGCCTGCACTGCATCAAGCCCTATGAGGGCCGCAGGCCCCTATAGGGGCGCGGGGCGGTGACATATGCGGCTCCGCCGCGGGGGCGCGACCGGCCACGACGAACCCGCAGCCGACCGACAACCCCCTCACGCGCCCCCAGCGGAGCGTCTAGCGCTGCTCGACAGGAACGAAGTCGCGCTCCACCACGCCCGTGTAGATCTGGCGCGGGCGGCCGATGCGGGAGCCCGGCTCCTTGATCATCTCGTGCCACTGGGCGATCCAGCCCGGGAGGCGGCCGAGGGCGAAGAGGACCGTGAACATCTCGGTCGGGAAGCCCATGGCGCGGTAGATCAGGCCGGTGTAGAAGTCGACGTTCGGGTAGAGGTTGCGCGAGACGAAGTACTCGTCGGAGAGCGCGTGCTCCTCCAGCTTCAGGGCGATGTCCAGCAGCTCGTCGGACTTGCCGAGGGCGGAGAGGACATCGTGCGCCGCCGCCTTGATGATCTTCGCACGCGGGTCGAAGGACTTGTACACCCGGTGGCCGAAGCCCATCAGGCGGACGCCGTCCTCCTTGTTCTTCACCTTGTTGATGAAGGAGTCGACGTCGCCGCCGTTGGCCTGGATGCCTTCCAGCATCTCCAGCACGGACTGGTTGGCGCCGCCGTGCAGCGGGCCCCAGAGGGCGGAGATGCCGGCCGAGATCGACGCGAACATGTTGGCCTGCGACGAGCCGACGAGGCGGACCGTCGACGTCGAACAGTTCTGCTCGTGGTCCGCGTGCAGGATCAGCAGCTTGTCCAGGGCGGAGACGACGACCGGGTCGAGCTCGAACTCCTGGGCCGGCACCGAGAAGGTCATCCGCAGGAAGTTCTCGACGTAGCCGAGGTCGTTGCGCGGGTAGACGAACGGGTGGCCGATCGACTTCTTGTACGCGTACGCCGCGATCGTCGGAAGCTTGGCGAGCAGCCGGATCGTCGAGAGGTTGCGCTGCGTCTCGTCGAACGGGTTGTGGCTGTCCTGGTAGAACGTGGACAGCGCGGAGACGACCGAGGACAGCATGGCCATCGGGTGGGCGTCGCGCGGGAAGCCCTTGTAGAAGTTCTTGACGTCCTCGTGCAGCAGGGTGTGCTGCGTGATGTCGTTCTTGAAGGTCGAGAGCTCGTCGACGGTGGGCAGCTCACCGTTGATCAGCAGGTAGGCCACCTCCAGGAAGGTGGAGCGCTCGGCCAGCTGCTCGATCGGGTAGCCGCGGTAGCGCAGGATGCCCGCCTCGCCGTCGAGGTAGGTGACGGCGGATTTATAGGCGGCGGTGTTGCCGTAACCGCTGTCCAGCGTCACCAGACCGGTCTGGGCGCGGAGCTTGCCGATGTCGAAGCCCTTGTCGCCGACGGTGCTGTCAATCACCGGGTAGGTGTACTCGCCGTCGCCGTACCGCAGTACTACAGAGTTGTCGCTCACGTCTTCCCTCACCGACGTTGTGCCTCATCTTCGAGGTTGCCCTGACTGTCTCTACCCTCCCCCATTCGGCTCAGGAGAGTGCACTCGGGGTCGACCATTGGGCCTATTGGCGGCACTGAGTGCCGCCAACTTGTCATCCTGCCCCGTGTTTTCCCTATCCGGAAGTGCTCTGTGACCTTCACGACTCGTTTGATCGATCATTTTTTTCGATGCCTCACGAAGCGCCAGGTCAGAAGGGTGACCTCCGACGACCCCCGGAAGAAGATCAGAGACCGGCGAGACGGAAGTCGAGCGCCGTGCAGCGCCGCCCGGCCGACACCGTGCGCACCGCCTGGCCGATCGCCTTGCGCGACCCCACGAGAACGACCAGTTGCCTGGCCCGGGTCACCGCGGTGTACAGCAGGTTGCGCTGCAGCATCATCCATGCACCGGTCGTGACGGGGATCACCACTGCGGGATATTCACTTCCCTGTGAACGGTGGATGGTCACCGCGTACGCGTGCGCCAGTTCGTCCAGTTCGTCGAAGTCGTACGGAACCTCCTCGTCCTCGTCCGTCAGTACGGTCAGGCGCTGGTCGACCGGGTCGAGCGAGGTGACCACGCCCACGGTGCCGTTGAAGACGCCGTTCTTCCCCTTGTCGTAATTGTTGCGAATCTGGGTGACCTTGTCGCCGACGCGGAACACCCGGCCACCGAACCTCTTCTCCGCCAGGTCGGGCCGCCCGGGGGTGACGGCCTGCTGGAGCAGCCCGTTCAACGTGCCCGCGCCGGCCGGGCCGCGGTGCATGGGGGCCAGCACCTGGACGTCCCGGCGCGGGTCGAGGCCGAACTTGGCCGGAATGCGCCGGGCCGCCACATCCACGGTGAGCCGGCCGGCCGCCTCCGTGTCGTCCTCTACGAAGAGGAAGAAGTCCTTCATGCCGTCGGTGACGGGGTGCTGCCCGGCGTTGATCCGGTGCGCGTTGGTCACCACGCCGGACTGCTGGGCCTGGCGGAACACGCGGGTGAGGCGGACCGCGGGGATCGGGCTGTCGGGGGCGAGCAGGTCCCTGAGCACCTCCCCCGCGCCGACGCTCGGCAGCTGGTCCACGTCCCCGACGAAGAGCAGATGAGCACCCGGCGGTACGGCCTTGACCAGCTTGTTGGCGAGCAGCAGGTCCAGCATGGACGCCTCGTCGACCACCACCAGGTCGGCCTGGAGCGGGCGGTCCCTGTCGTACGCCGCGTCGCCGCCGGGCTTGAGCTCCAGGAGCCGGTGGACGGTGGAGGCCTCGGCCCCGGTCAGCTCGGCGAGGCGTTTGGCGGCGCGGCCGGTGGGGGCGGCCAGCACGACCCTGGCCTTCTTCGCGCGGGCCAGCTCCACGATCGAGCGGACGGTGAAGGACTTGCCGCAGCCGGGGCCGCCGGTGAGGACGGCGACCTTCTGCGTCAACGCGAGCTTGACCGCGGCCTCCTGCTCGGGGGCCAGGTCGACGCCCGTACGGCCCTTGAGCCAGCCCAGCGCCTTGTCCCAGGCCACGTCACGGAAGCCCGGCATCCGGTCCTCGTCGGTGCGCAGGAGGCGCAACAGCTGAGCGGACAGGGCGAGTTCGGCCCGGTGGAAGGGGACGAGGTAGACGGCCGTCACCGGTTCCGAACCGCCGTCGGGGCCGGGGACCTTCTCCCGTACGACACCGGGGTCGCCGCCGTCCTCGGGGACCTGGGCGAGCTCCGCGAGGCACTCGATGACGAGCCCTGTGTCGACCTGGAGGAGCTTGACCGCGTCGGCGATCAGCTGTTCCTCGGGGAGGTAGCAGTTGCCCTGGTCGGTGGCCTGCGACAGCGCGTACTGCAGGCCCGCCTTCACGCGCTCCGGGCTATCGTGCGGGATGCCGACGGACTGGGCGATCTTGTCGGCGGTGAGGAAGCCGATGCCCCAGACGTCGGCCGCCAGCCGGTACGGCTGGTTCTTCACCACGGAGATCGAGGCGTCGCCGTACTTCTTGTAGATGCGCACGGCGATGGAGGTGGACACCTCGACCGTCTGGAGGAAGAGCATGACCTCCTTGATCGCCTTCTGCTCCTCCCAGGCGTCGGCGATCTTCTTGGTGCGCTTGGGGCCGAGGCCGGGGACCTCGATGAGCCGCTTGGGCTCCTCCTCGATGACCGTCAGGGTGTCCAGGCCGAAGTGCTGGGTGATGCGGTCGGCGAAGACCGGGCCGATGCCCTTGACCAGGCCGGAGCCGAGATAGCGGCGGATGCCCTGGACGGTGGCCGGGAGGACGGTGGTGTAGTTCTCCACCGTGAACTGCTTGCCGTACTGCGGGTGGGAGCCCCAACGGCCCTCCATCCGCAGGGACTCGCCGACCTGGGCGCCGAGCAGCGCGCCGACGACCGTGAGGAGGTCGCCCGCTCCTCTGCCGGTGTCGACCCGGGCGACCGTGTAGCCGTTCTCCTCGTTGGCGTAGGTGATCCGCTCCAGGACGCCTTCGAGCACGGCGAGTCGCCGCTCGCCGCTCTGTGTCTGGCTCCCCGTCTGGCTCCCCGCCTGATTGGACATGATCCGACGCTACCGCCCGGCACCGACAACGGGTCGCTCGTCGGTGCCGGGAGGCGGGATCAGGTCTGGTTCGTGAGCACGCAGGTCCCGACCACGTAGCCGGTGACGCCGCTCCTGGTGACCTTCACCCAGCGCTTGCTGACGATGCCGCACTTCTCGTACGAGGAGCTGCCGTAGTACATCGTGCAGGACGCCGGCGCGCTCTCGCCCTTGTTGAGCTGGGCGAGCGCCGTGCCGCTGGTGCTCGTCGTGGATCGGATGATCACGGTCTCCAGGGCCTTCGCCGTACAACCGGCCGCCGCCGCCGGACCCGCGACGACGAACGAGGTCCCGACCAGGGCCGCGGCCCCCATGGTGGCACCGAGCATCCGGGCTGCGCGCATTGTCTGTATCTCCCCGTTCGATTGGCGCGGGCATGCCACCCGCAAACGACCGGAGGCAGCCTAGCCTGCGCCCACCGACGACCTGACGGAATTTCACGAGCGCTCCGCGCATGAGGTCGGTCGATGTCCCCTACGAGTAGAGATTGCGCGTGCCGGGCCTCCACGCTTCCACCCTCCTTGCACAACCGTTGGTTGTGTCTGGTGTGGTGCAGGGTTGTTTGATCGAGTGTTCCGCGCGGTGGTGGGATCTGCGCATGTCTACGCGCACAGAGCAGGTCATGTATGTCCGGACGCCTGAGTTCGCGCGTCATGCGGAGCGGATCGTGGAGGTGACCGATGCGACGTCGCGGCTGAACGTGCTTCCGTTCAGCGACGGCGAAGGCCGCGCGGAACTACTTTCCGTTGTGTTCGGTGGCCCGCTGCCGGAGTCGGTGACGATCTACCCGCCGTTCTTCACCGAGTACGGGCTGAACACGACGTTCGGGGAGAACGTCTTCGTCAACCAGGGATGCACCTTCATGGACAAGGGAGGCATCCGTATCGGCAACGGCGTCATGATCGCCCCGAAGGTCAGCCTCATCACAGGAGGCCATCCACTGCCCCTGGCCGAGCGCCGCGAGTACCTCTCCTTCGCCCCGATCGCCATCGAAGACCACGTCTGGATCGGGACGGCTGCCGTGATCACGCAGGGAGTCACCATCGGTGCCGGTGCGGTGGTCGCCGCAGGCGCGGTGGTCACTCGCGACGTTCCCGCCGGCACCCTGGTCGCGGGAGTGCCCGCCCGGGTGATCAAGACGATCGACTGAGCCGGCACTGCGGCGGCACCACCGGTCGACCGGCGGTGCCGCCCGGCGTCGACGAGGACTGTGCGGGCAGCTCCCAGGGCGGCGATGCCCCCGACAAGGGATGGACGTCCCGGTCCCGAACGCGAACGGGGTGCCGTCGAGGACGCCCAGCGTCTGAGATGCGACCGATGCCGGGGCGTCCGACGCCCCGGACAGGCCTGGCCCCTCACCCCGCCTGCGACATCACGTGGTCGATCACCGCCTGGAAGTCCTCCGTCGGCGAGAACTCCACGAACTCGCAGTCCTCCAGGGCCACCGGGACATGGCCGGGCCCCCAGTAGTACGCCTGGCCCGCCTCGTAGTACTCCTCGCCCTCGGCCGTCAGCATCCGCAGCCGGCCCTTCAGCAGGTAGCCCCAGTGCGGGCACTGGCAGGCGTCGCCTTCCAGGCCCTTGAGGGCGGGGCCCATGTCCGTGCCCTCGGGGAGGCTGATGTAGCCGACGGACATGCCGCCGCCGATGGGCTCGGTGCGTACCTCCACTCCGTCGCCGCCCAGGACGACGGGTACGTCGTCGCGCGTCGCTGCCGTCATGACTCCTCCGCTCCGGCCCACGGGGACGCGGGCACTGCCTCGAGGAACGACCCCCTGCACTTCCAGCGTGGACCCGATTCGGGATCGCGTCGCGACATCACGATCCGGTCTCGGGATGTGGTCGAGGGGTTGATTAACCTCCGTGTAATCGATTCCAATCCTCCGTAACACGTCGATGTAATCGATTCCACGAGGATCGGTCATCGGCTCCCTGAACGATCCACAAGGAGGTGGAGCGGCGATGGCGAGCATCAAGGACGTCGCTGCCGAGGCGGGCGTCTCCGTCGCCACGGTCTCGCGCGTCCTGAACGACCACCCGTCCGTCAGCGCCGAGGCACGCGCACGCGTGCTGGCCGCCGTCGAGGCCCTGGGCTACCGCCCGAACGCCGTCGCCCGCTCCCTGCGCACCGACCAGACCCACACCCTCGGCCTGGTCATCAGCGACGTGATGAACCCCTACTTCACCGAGCTGGCCCGCTCCGTCGAGGAGGAGGCCCGCGCGCTCGGCTACAGCGTCATCATCGGCAACGCCGACGAGCGACCGGATCTTCAGGACCACCACGTACGGAACCTGCTGGACCGCCGTATCGACGGACTCCTCGTCTCCCCCACCGACGGCGGCTCGCCGCTGATGCTGGACGCCGCGCGCGCGGGGACGCCGATGGTCTTCGTGGACCGGTGGATCCCGGGCGTGGACGTGCCGGTGGTGCGGGCGGACGGGCGGGGTGCCGTACGGGACCTCGTGGCGCATCTGCACGGGCTGGGGCATCGCAGGCTCGCCATCATCGCGGGCCCCGCGGCGACCACCACCGGACGGGAGCGGGTCGAGGCCTTCCGGGAGGCGCTCGGCGCCCACGGACTCGAACTCCCCGACGCCTACATAGGGCAGGGCGACTTCCAGGCCGAGAGCGGACGCCGGGTCACCGAGGGCTTCCTCGACCTTCCCGAGCCGCCCGAGGTCGTCTTCGCGGCCGACAACCTGATGGCGCTCGGCGCGCTGGACGCCGTACGCGCGCGTGGGCTGCGCGTACCGGACGACCTCGCACTGGCCGCGTTCGACGACATCCGGTGGTTCGTGCACACCGATCCGCCGGTCACCGCCATCGCCCAGCCCACGGGCGAGCTGGGCCGGGCCGCCGTACGGGCCCTGGTCGACCGCATCGAGGGACGGGCCGGCGAGTCCGTCACCCTCCCCGCCCGTCTCGTCGTACGCCGCTCCTGCGGCGAACCACCGGCTTCACCGGAGCCGTCCCCCGTAACGAACAGGAGCCAGTCGTGAGCAACGCGGACGAGTTGCTGCGCATCGAGGGCATACGGAAGACCTTCCCGGGCGTGGTCGCGCTGGACGGCGTCGACTTCGAGCTGCGCCGGGGCGAGGTGCACGTCCTCCTCGGTGAGAACGGCGCGGGCAAGAGCACCCTCATCAAGATGCTCTCCGGCGCCTACACGCCCGACGCCGGACGGATCCTGGCCGGCGGCAAGGAGGTGCGCATCCACGGTGCGCAGGACTCCGAGCGCCTCGGGATCGCCACGATCTACCAGGAGTTCAACCTCGTTCCCGATCTGACGGTCGCCGAGAACATCTTCCTGGGGCGCCAGCCGCGCCGCCTGGGGATGATCGACCGGAAGAGGATGGAGGCCGACGCCGAGGTGCTCCTCGCGCGCGTGGGCGTGAACGTGTCGCCACACGCGCGCGTGCGGGAACTCGGCATCGCACGCCTGCAGATGGTCGAGATCGCGAAGGCGCTCAGCCTGAACGCGCGCGTGCTGATCATGGACGAGCCGACCGCCGTGCTCACCTCGGAGGAGGTCGACAAGCTCTTCGCGATCGTGCGCAAGCTGCGCGAGGACGGCGTCGGGATCGTCTTCATCACGCATCACCTGGAGGAGATCGCCGCCCTGGGCGACCGGGTCACGGTCATCCGGGACGGCAAGAGCGTCGGGCAGGTCCCCGCCTCCACGCCCGAGGACGAGCTCGTACGGCTCATGGTGGGGCGCTCCATCGAGCAGCAGTACCCGCGCGAACGGGCCGACCGCGGCGCGGCGTTGCTGTCCGTCGAGGGGCTGACCCGCGACGGTGTCTTCCACGACGTCAGCTTCGAGGTGCACGCCGGTGAGGTGGTCGGTGTCGCGGGTCTGGTCGGCGCCGGGCGTACCGAGGTCGTGCGGGCGGTGTTCGGGGCGGATCCGTACGACAAGGGGGCCGTGAAGGTCGGCGGTTCCGCCCTTCCCAAGTACGACGTCAACGCGGCGATGACCGCGGGCATCGGGCTGATCCCGGAGGACCGCAAGGGCCAGGGCCTGGTGCTGGACGCGTCCGTCGAGGAGAACCTCGGTCTGGTGACGCTGCGTTCGGCCACCCGCGCGGGGCTCGTCGATCTCAAGGGGCAGCGGGAGGCGGCCGCGCGGATCGCGGGGCAGCTCGGCGTGCGGATGGCGGGTCTCGGCCAGCATGTGCGCACGCTGTCCGGCGGCAACCAGCAGAAGGTCGTCATCGGCAAGTGGCTGCTCGCCGACACCAAGGTGCTGATCCTCGACGAGCCCACGCGCGGCATCGACGTCGGCGCCAAGGTCGAGATCTACCAGCTCATCAACGAACTCACGGCCGCGGGCGCCGCCGTACTGATGATCTCCAGCGATCTGCCCGAGGTCCTCGGCATGAGCGACCGGGTGCTGGTGATGGCGCAGGGCCGGATCGCCGGCGAGCTCTCCGCCGACGAGGCCACCCAGGACTCCGTGATGGCGCTCGCCGTCAGCAACCCCACCACCGACCCCACCACCGACAAGACCGGAACGGAGGCCCCCCGTGGCCACTGACACGCTCAAGAGCCCGGCGGGCGCGAGTGGCGCCCCGGGCGGCCTGCGCCGCCTCCTTCTCGACAACGGCGCGCTGACCGCGCTGATCGTCCTCGTCATCGCGATGTCGGCGCTGTCCGGCGACTTCCTGACGGCGGACAACCTGCTCAACGTCGGCGTCCAGGCGGCCGTGACCGCCATCCTCGCGTTCGGCGTGACCTTCGTGATCGTCTCCGCGGGCATCGACCTGTCGGTCGGCTCGGTCGCCGCCCTGTCGGCCACCGTGCTGGCCTGGAGCGCCACCTCGCAGGGCATCCCGGTCGTCCTCGCGGTCGTCCTCGCCGTCGCGACCGGCATAGCGTGCGGCCTGGTCAACGGCATCCTGATCTCGTACGGGAAGCTGCCGCCGTTCATCGCGACGCTGGCGATGCTGTCGGTGGCCCGCGGTCTGTCGCTGGTGATCTCGCAGGGCTCGCCCATCGCCTTCCCCGACTCGGTCTCGCATCTCGGCGACACCCTCGGCGGCTGGCTGCCGGTGCCGGTGCTCGTGATGGTCGCCATGGGTCTGATCACGGCGTTCGTGCTGGGACGTACGTACATCGGCCGTTCGATGTACGCGATCGGCGGCAACGAGGAGGCGGCCCGGCTCTCCGGGCTGCGGGTGAAGAAGCAGAAGCTCGCGATCTACGCCTTCTCCGGGCTGTTCGCCGCCGCGGCGGGCATCGTGCTCGCCGCCCGGCTGTCCTCCGCGCAGCCGCAGGCCGCGCAGGGCTACGAGCTCGACGCCATCGCGGCGGTCGTCATCGGCGGCGCCTCGCTGGCCGGCGGCACGGGCAAGGCGTCCGGCACGCTGATCGGCGCGCTGATCCTCGCGGTGCTGCGCAACGGCCTCAACCTCCTTTCGGTGTCCGCCTTCTGGCAGCAGGTCGTCATCGGTGTCGTCATCGCGCTGGCCGTCCTGCTGGACACGGTGCGGCGCAAGGCCGGGGCCACCCCGGCGGCGGCCGGAACCGGCTCGCCGGGCAGCCGGGGCAAGCAGGCGGCGACGTATGTGCTCGCGGCCGTGGTCGCGGCGGCGATCGTGGGCGCCACCTCCCTGCTGCACGGCGGCTCGTCGGCGACGACGACGCAGAAGGTCGGCCTGTCGCTGTCGACGCTCAACAACCCGTTCTTCGTGCAGATCCGGGCCGGTGCCGAGGCGGAGGCGAAGAAGCTGGGCGTGGACCTGACGGTCACCGACGCGCAGAACGACGCCTCCCAGCAGGCCAACCAGCTGCAGAACTTCACCTCCGAGGGCGTCGACTCGATCGTCGTCAACCCGGTGGACTCGGACGCGGCGGGCCCCTCGGTACGGGCCGCGAACAAGGCCGACATCCCCGTCGTGGGCGTCGACCGGGGCGTGAACAAGGCCGACACGGCGGCGCTGGTCGCCTCCGACAACGTCGAGGGCGGTGCGCTGGGCGCCAAGGCGCTCGCCGAGAAGCTGGGCGGCGAGGGCACCATCGTGATCCTCCAGGGCCAGGCCGGCACGTCCGCCAGCCGTGAGCGCGGCGCCGGCTTCGCCGAGGGCCTGAAGGACTACCCGGGGATCAAGGTCGTCGCCAAGCAGCCCGCCGACTTCGACCGCACCAAGGGCCTGGACGTCATGACCAACCTCCTCCAGGCCCACCCGGACATCGACGGCGTCTTCGCCGAGAACGACGAGATGGCGCTCGGCGCGATCAAGGCGCTCGGCGACCGGGCCGGGAAGGACGTCCAGGTCGTCGGCTTCGACGGCACCCCGGACGGCCTGAAGGCGGTCGAGGCGGGCACGCTGTACGCCTCCGTCGCCCAGCAGCCCAAGCAGCTCGGGAAGATCGCCGTGGACAACGCGGTGCGGGCGGCCGAGGGCAAGGAGGTCGCCGAGACCGTCAAGGTGCCGGTGAAGGTGGTCACGAAGGAGAACGTGGCCGGCTTCGGCGGCTGACATCAGCGGCTGACATCAGTCGATATCGGCTGATGTCCGCTGACGTCGGCCGACATCGGGGAACGGTGAGCGGGCGGGCGGTCGTTGCAGAGGCACGGGGCCGCCCGCCTCGGCCCACCACGGGGACCTATCAGGGGAGCAACTCATGTACGACTACGACCTCCTGGTCGTAGGGTCGGCCAACGCCGACCTGGTGATCGGCGTCGAGCGTCGGCCGGGGGCCGGCGAGACCGTGCTCGGCTCCGATCTGGCCGTCCACCCGGGCGGCAAGGGCGCCAACCAGGCGGTCGCGGCCGCCCGGCTCGGTGCGCGTACGGCCCTGCTGGCCCGGGTCGGCGACGACGCGTACGGCAGGCTGCTGCTCGACTCGCAGCGGGCGGCCGGCGTCGACACGGTCGGTGTCCTGGTCGGCGGCGCACCGACCGGCGTCGCGCTGATCACGGTGGACCCGTCAGGGGACAACAGCATCGTGGTCTCGCCGGGCGCCAACGGAAGGCTCACCCCGCAGGACGTGAGGGCCGCCGCGAGCCTCTTCCAGGCGTCGAGGGTGGTGTCGGTCCAGCTGGAGATCCCGCTGGAGACGGTCGTCGAGGTCGTACGCAACCTCGCGGACGGCGGCCGCTTCGTCCTGAACCCCTCGCCGCCGCGCCCGCTGCCGGCCGAGGTGCTGGCGGCCTGCGACCCGCTGATCGTGAACGAGCACGAGGCGAAGGTGATCCTCGGCGACTCCGCGGTGGGCGAGACGCCGGAGGACTGGGCGCGGATCCTGCTCGCCAAGGGCCCTCGCTCGGTGGTCGTGACCCTGGGCGCGGAGGGTGCGCTGGTGGCGTCCGCGCAGGGCGTGACGCGGGTCGCGTCCGTGAAGGTGAACGCGGTGGACACGACCGGCGCCGGCGACGCCTTCACGGCCGCGCTGGCCTGGAAGCTCGGGACGGGCTCGGCCCTGGCCGAGGCGGCGGCGTACGCGGCTCGGGTGGGGGCGGCGGCCGTCACCAAGGAGGGCGCGCAGGAGTCGTTCCCGACGGCGGCGGAGGTCGAGGCGCCGTGAAGAAGTCCGGAATCCTGAACCGTCATCTCTCCGGCGCCCTCGCCGAGCTGGGCCACGGCGACGGGGTGCTGGTGTGCGACGCGGGCATGCCGATACCGGCCGGGCCCCGGGTCGTGGACCTGGCCTTCCGGGCCGGGGTGCCGTCCTTCGCCGAGGTGCTGGAGGGTCTGCTGGCCGAGCTGGTGGTGGAGGGCGCGACGGCGGCCCGGGAGATCCACGAGGCGAACCCCTCGGCGGCCGCGCTGCTGGCCGGGGAGTTTCCCGGACTGGAGCTGGTCACCCACGAGCGGCTCAAGGAGCTGTCGGCCGGGGCGCGGCTGGTGGTGCGGACCGGGGAGGCACGGCCGTACGCGAACGTGCTGCTGCGGTGCGGGGTCTTCTTCTGATGGGCGGGGTCTTCCTCTGATGTTTCGAGGGGCCCGGTCCGTCGACCGAGCCCCTCGGGGTTTCCCCTCCCCGTCAGAACCCCCGCGATCCCCCCAGATCCCCCTCCAAGAGTCCTGACTCCAAGTACGACCCGCCGGGTACGGGAAGGGTTGTACGGTCCCCGCGGATTTTTTTCGACGTGCCCTGCAATCCGGACAGACGTAGCGTTTCAGATATGCAGGAGCTGGACGAAAACCCCCTGACGTCCCTCCAGGACGATGTGCTCGACGAGCTCGGCGACGAGCGGATCGCGGATATCGCGGTGCTGCTGGACACGGACGAGGCAGGGGCCCGACAGATGGTCGGTACGACGGTGGCGGCGCTGTCCGGCGAGGCGGAGAGCGTGGCGACGCCGCACGACGCCCCGCTCACCGGCGTGGCCACGCTGGGCGGCTTCGCGACCGGCGGCCTGATGGCCGGGCTGCTGGCCGAGGAGGCCAGGCCGGTCGCGGACGCGGTGGCCCGCAGGACGGGACTGGCGCCGGGTGCCGTGTCCCGGGTGGTGGAGACGGTGATTCCGGTGGTGCTGGCGGTGCTCACGAAACGGGCGGCCGGGAAGTAGCAGAGTGGCGTGGGCTCCGTGTGAGTCCGAAGAATGAGGGGTACACCGAGAGGGTGATTGATCACGAGTGATCGTGAGCCGCGCAAGGCTCGGTCCTCATCACGGCAGGAGTCCGCCGGAGAGCGGGTGTCCGCCGCCGATGCGATGCGGTCCGCGATCGAACAACTCAGTGAGCTGTTGGGGAGGGCTCCCGAGTCGGTTTCCTCGCTGAGGCCGACGGACCAGGGCTGGGAAGCCGATGTCGAGGTCGTGGAACTGGAACGCATTCCCGAGACGACCAGTGTGATGGCCAGTTACCAAGTGGTTCTGGACCCGGAGGGGAAGCTGCTGGCGTACGAGCGCGGGCGTCGTTACACCCGCGCTCAGGTGGACAGGAAGGACGGCCGCTAGGGGAAGACACCCCATAGGTCGCTCGCCCTTTCGCCGGGAAGTCGGGCCGGAAGGGAAGTCACCGTGACGGTGGTGCCACAGGGCAACGGTGGTGGTGTGCCCGCCGCAGCAGGAGGCGGCGGTTCGGGAAATCTGTACGACGTGCTGGAGCTCGTCCTGGACCGGGGCCTGGTCATCGACGCGTTCGTACGGGTCTCCCTGGTGGGCATCGAGCTGGTGAAGATCGACGCGCGGGTGGTCGTCGCCAGCGTCGACACGTATCTGCGTTTCGCCGAGGCGGCCAACCGGCTGGATCTGGAGTCGGGCAAGAAGGCGCCGGCCCAGCTGACCGACATCGTCGAGGGCTCCGTCGAGAGCGGGGCGCACGGCAAGAGCAAAGGCGCGCTGTCGGGCGCGGTCGAGGCGATCACGGACTCGTTCAAGGGCGGTGGTGACGAGGACAAGGAGGAAGACGAGGACAAGGACGAGGACGCCGAGCGCAGGCCCGCGCGCGAGAAGCGGCGGGAGCGCGGCGAACGCCGCTCGGAGCGCCGTTCCACACGGGACCGGGAGGAGTGAGCGAGCCGATGTCCGTGTATGTGTACGCGATCACCAAGGACGCGCATCCCCTGGACCTGAGCGACACCGAAGGCGTCGGCGACCCTCCGGGCGAGCTGCGCGTGGTGCGCGCCGGCTCCCTGTGCGCGGTCGTCAGCGAGTGCCCGGACGACCTGTCGATGGCCCGACGGGACCTGGAGGCGCATCACCAGGTCCAGGAGCGGCTGTGGACCGAGGGCCCCGCCCTGCCGCTCAGCTTCGGGTTCGTCGCCGCCGACGACGACGCCGTACGCGGTGTCCTGGAGGAGCGGGCGCAGCTGTTCGGCCAGCGTCTCGACGAGCTGGCCGGGCGGGCGGAGTTCAACGTCAAGGGCGTCCTGGACGAGGACACGGTGGTACGTGCCGTCCTTGAGGAGAACGCGCAGGCCCGCGAGCTGAACCGGCGGACCCTGGAGGGCGGAGGGGCGTACGACGAACGGCTGGCGCTCGGCCAGTTGGTGGCCCAGGAGGTGCAGGGCCGCCAGGACGCCCTCGCCGAGGAGGTCCTCGCCGGGCTGCGGCCGCTCGCCCAGGCCGAGAAGGTCGCGCCGCCGTCGCAGCAGTACTTCGTGAGCGCGTCCTTCCTCGTGACGGACGACAGGTCCGAGGAGTTCGGCCGGGCCGGGCAGGAGCTGGCCGAACGCTACGGCGAGGGCGTGGAGTTGCGGATCCGGGGCCCCCTGCCGCCGTACAGCTTCGTCTGAGCTCCGGGTCCTCTGGGAGGTGCCGTGGGACTGGTCACCGGGATCCTGACGCTGCCGTTCGCACCCGTGCGGGGCATCGGCTGGGTGCTCGACAAGGCGGTCAAGGCCGCCGAGGACGAGTACTACGACCCGGCTCCCGTGCAGGAGGCGCTCGTGAACCTGGAGCGGGCGCGGGACGAGGGCGATGTCGACGACGAGGAGTTCGCACGGCAGGAGGAGGCGCTGTTGCACCGCCTGGAGGAGATCAGGAACTACCAGCTGCGACAGGAAGGCCAGGGCGGCCAGGGCGGGGAACCCGGGCTGTGGTGAGGAAAGAAGACAGGTCATGAACAACGCCAAGATCGGCACCGCCCTGCTGGGCGGCTATGTGCTGGGGCGGACCAAGAAGGCGAAGCTCGCCATCGGCCTCGGCGCCCTGCTCGCCGGATCGCGGATCAAGCCCGGGCAGGTCGGCAAGGCCCTCCAGGACTCCCCCTTCCTGCACACCCTCACCGACCAGGTGCGCACCGAGCTGACTGACGCGGGGAAGGCGGCGGCGACCACCGTCCTCAGCGCCAAGGCCGACAGCCTGGCCGACGCCCTGCACGAGCGCACCGCCGGACTGCGGGAGAAGGCGCAGGAGCAGGAACAGGAGCAGGAACGGGAGCAGGAAGCGGACGACGAGGCGCAGGACGAAGCCGAGGACAGGGACGAGGACCGGGACGAGGGCGAGACGGGACCTGACGAGGAGCCACGCGACGAGACGAACGGGGAGGAACCCCGGGAGAAGCCTCGGCCGAAGCCCCGGAAGGCGGCGTCCCGCCGTACGAAGAAGACCTCCACCTCGCGCAGGCAGGGGCAGGACGATGGCTGAGCGCAAAGGCACAGGACGCGGCTCGGGCGGCGGCGGCACGGGGACCCTGACGAAGGCCGGCGAGCGGCTGCCCGGTACGGATCGGCTGAAGGACGAACTGGAGCACTACGTCCAGGCCCGCCTCCAGTTGGCGCTGGAGGGCATGGGCCACCGGCTCGGCGAGGGCGCGCGCCGGCTGAGCGAGGCGCACATCGGCCCAGGTGGGCTGGCCGGCGCGGTGGCCAAGGGCGGCAGGATGCTCGGCGAGCGGCTGCCGTCGGGCATGGGGGCGCTGGCCTCGACGGCGTCCCACGCGAAGGAGACGGCTTCGCACGCCAAGGACGCGGTGGTGGACATGGCCAAGGATGCCGCCGGGCAGCTGCCCGGGCAGAGCCACGACAAGGACCCCGGCAACGACCCGGACAGCATGGGCAAGGGGATCACCATCATCGAGGACATCGACGTGGGCGTGCCCGTGCGCGAGGCGTACGACCAGTGGACGCAGTTCCAGGAGTTCGACCGGTTCGCCAAGGGTGTCGTCGGCATCGAGCAACAGGACGACACCACGGCCAGGTGGCATGTGAAGGTCGGCAAGTCCAACCGGCACTTCCGGAGCACCATCACGGAACAGGTGCCTGACGAGCGCATCGCCTGGACGAGCTCCGGGGACAAGGCCACCACCCAGGGCGTCGTCACCTTCCATCCCCTCACCGACAACCTCACCAAGGTGCTGCTGGTCCTGCGGTACTTCCCCCATGGGCCGGTCGAGCGGGTCGGCAGCTGGGTGCGGGCCCAGGGCCGCCGCGCCCGGCTCGACCTGAAGCTCTTCCGCACCTTCGTGATGATGCGCGGGGAGGCTACCGGAGGCTGGCGCGGCGAGATCCGCGAGGGCGAGGTGGTCCGGGAGCCGGAGGAGGTCGAGGAGGACGAGGAGAGCCGGGCCGAGGACGAGGAGTACGACGAGGAGGACGAGAACGCCGCCGAGGACGAGTACGAGGACGACGACTTGGACGAGGAGGAGGACCAGGAGCCCGGCGACCGCTACGACCACGACGACGACACCGACCGGGAAACGAGGTCGAGTACCCCGTGACCGAGCCCGTCCCCACCCGCTCCACGCCGTCGAGGGCGATGTCCCCGTACGGCGAGTCCTCCGGCGCGAACCTCGCGGACATCCTTGAACGCGTGCTCGACAAGGGCATCGTCATCGTCGGCGACATCAAGATCAACCTGCTGGACATCGAGCTGCTCACCATCAAGCTCCGCCTCCTGGTGGCCTCGGTCGACAAGGCCAGGGAGATCGGCATCGACTGGTGGGAGCACGACCCCGCGCTCTCCTCCCGCGCCGACCGGCGGCACGACCTCAGGGAGCAGAACGAGCGGCTGCGCGCCGAGGTCGAGGAACTGCGCCGCAAGGTCGAGAAGGCCGAGCGGGCGGAGTCGGCGGGCGAGCTGACCGAGCGCGGGTCGGGATCGTCCGGCCGCCGCCGGCCCCGAGAGCCGGACCGCGAGCCGACGGACCGGGAGGCCGGCGGCGAACCGCGACGCCCCCGGCGCAAGAAGGACGACGCGGAGGACCGGGACCGGAGCCGAGGCAGGGAGAAGGACCGGGACCGAGACCGCAACCGAGACCGACAGCCGTGAACGGGCAACGCCTCAGCTACGCCTACGCCGTGGTCAGGTCGTCCGGCACCGCGGCCGAACGGGCGCGGGCGGCCCTGGCCGGCCTCAGGGGCGTGGCGGACGCGCCCGTCACCCTGGTCCGCTCCGGCGCGGTGGCCGCCGCGGTGAGCGCGGTGCCCGGGGCGGAGTTCTCGGAGGCGGCGCTGAGGACGCGGCTGGAGGACCTCGACTGGCTGGAGTCGACGGCCCGGTCCCACCACCTGGTCATCGAGACGCTGGCCGCCCGCACGACGGTCCTCCCCCTGCGGCTGGCCACGGTGTACCTCGACGACAGCCGGGTCGAGCGGATGCTGGGCGAGCGGCAGGACGCCTTCACCGCGCTCCTCGACCGGTTCGATGACCATGTGGAGTGGGGCGTGAAGGTGTACGCCGAGATCCCCGCCGCGTCCGACCCGGCCGGGCCGAGCCCGTCGGACCCACCGGACACGGGTCGCGCGTATCTGCGTCGCCGCAGGCAGCACCGCCAGGCACGCGAGGAGACCTGGCGGGCCGCCGAGGAGGCTGTAAGGCGCACGGAGCTGAGGGCGCGCGGACTGGCGATGGAGCGCGCCCGGCACCGCCCGCAGCAGGGCACCCTGGCCCGGCTCCCCGGCGAGAACGTCGCCAACGACGCCTATCTCGTCCCGCGCCACGCGGCCGGGGAGTTCCGCGACCGGATGCTGCACGCCGCCGACGACCTGCCCGGCGTACGCGTGGAGGTCACCGGCCCCTGGGCGCCGTACTCCTTCACCGCCTCCCTCGAAGGGGTGCGGCAGCCGTGACCGGGCACGACGCGTACGACGACGACCGCCCGCTCGCCGGAACCCAGGTCGCGCTGGTCGATCTGCTCGACCGGTTGCTGAGCGGCGGCGTGGTGATCACCGGGGATGTCGTCCTGTCCATCGCGGACATCGACCTGGTGCGGATCTCGCTGCGCGCGGTGGTGATCGCCATTCGCGAGCAGTTGGACGAACAGTGGGCGCCCGTCCTGCCGGACCGGACGCCCACGGGGTACGACCACGGCGGCCACGGTGACATCCCCGGCTGACCGCCCGCCCCCCGACCGGCTGCGGGAGGTCGCGGACGCCGCGCACCGCGCGTTCTCGCTGCTGCCCGCCCAGCCGGACGACGTGGCTCCGCCGACCGCCGGACGGACGGCGGCACGCCGGCTGCGCGCCGACCCCGACACCGTGGAGCGCGACCTGGTCAGGCTGGTCCTCACCATCGTCGAGCTGCTCCGCCAGCTGATGGAGCGCCAGGCCCTGCACCGGGTCGACGAGGGCGACCTGACCGAGGAACAGGAGGAGCGCCTGGGTCTGACCCTGATGCTCCTCAACGACCGCATGACCGAACTGTGCGACCGCTACGGGCTCACGCTGGAGGACCTCAACCTCGACCTGGGGCCCCTGGGCACCCTGCTCCCACCGCCGTGAGCCCGCGCCCAGGGGTTAACCCGCGTGTTCCACGAACCGCGCCGCCGTCTCCGCCAGCAGTTCCCGCCCGTCACGGGCCCACAGCTGGTCGTTGAACAGCTCCACCTCGATCGCGCCGGCGTATCCGGCCGCCTCGACGTAGCCCTTCCACTCCCGCATGTCGATCGAGCCGTCGCCGATCTGCCCGCGGCCGTTGAGGACGCCCTCGGGCAACGGGGTGGTCCAGTCGGCGAGTTGGAAGGTGTGGATACGGCCGCTCGCGCCGGCCCGGGCGATCTGCGCGGGCGCGTTGTCGTCCCACCAGATGTGGTACGTGTCGACCGTGACGCCGACCTGCCGGGCGGGGAAGCGCTCGGCGAGGTCGAGGGCCTGGGCGAGGGTGGAGACCACACAGCGGTCCGAGGCGAACATCGGGTGCAGCGGCTCGATCGCCAGCTTCACCCCGCGCTCCTCGGCGTACGGGCCGAGCACCGCCAACGCGTCCGCGATCCGCTCCCGGGCGCCGTGCAGGTCCTTCGATCCGGCCGGGAGACCGCCGGAGACCAGCACCAGGGTGTCGGTGCCCAGTGCCGCCGCCTCGTCGACCGCGCGCCGGTTGTCGTCGAGCGCGCCGGCCCGCTCGGCCGGGTCGATCGCGGTGAGGAACCCGCCGCGGCACAGGGTGGTGACGGTCAGGCCGGCGTCGCGGACCAGCTTGGCCGTCGCCTCCAGGCCGTACGCCTGGACGGGCTCGCGCCACAGGCCGACGTTCACCACACCCAACTGGCCGCACGCCTCGACCAGTTCGGGCAGGCTCAGCTGCTTCACCGTCATCTGGTTGATGGAGAAGCGGGTCAGGTCCTTCTCGGCGCTCACTGGGCCACTCCGTACAGGTTCAGCAGGTTCTTCATCCGCTCCTCGGCCAGCTTCGGGTCCGGGAACAGGCCGAGGCCGTCGGCGAGTTCGTAGGCGCGGGCGAAGTGCGGCAGAGAGCGGGCCGACTGGAGGCCGCCGACCATGGTGAAGTGGGACTGGTGGCCGGCCAGCCAGGCCAGGAAGACCACGCCCGTCTTGTAGAAGCGGGTGGGCGTCTGAAAGAGGTGGCGGGACAACTCGACCGTGGGGTCGAGGAGTTCGCGGAAGCTGGAGACGTTCCCCGTGTCCAGCACCCGTACCGCCTCGGCGGCCAGCGGCCCCAGCGGGTCGAAGATGCCGAGCAGGGCATGGCTGAAGCCCTGCTCGTCGCCCGCGATCAGCTCGGGGTAGTTGAAGTCGTCCCCGGTGTAGCAGCGCACGCCCTGCGGGAGGCGGCGGCGGATGTCGATCTCCCGCTGGGCGTCCAGCAGCGAGACCTTGATGCCGTCGACCTTGTCGGGGTGGGCGGCGATGACCTCCAGGAAGGTGTCGGTGGCCGCGTCCAGGTCGGACGAGCCCCAGTAGCCCTCCAGCGCCGGGTCGAACATCGGGCCGAGCCAGTGCAGGACCACCGGCTCGGTGGCCTGGCGGAGCAGATGGCCGTAGACCTCCAGGTAGTCCTCGGGGCCCGAGGCGGCGGCCGCGAGGGCGCGGGAGGCCATCAGGATGGCCCGCGCGCCGGACGCCTCGACGAGCGCGAGCTGCTCCTCGTACGCCGCCCGGACCTCGGCCAGGGACGCCGGGCCGGTGAGCTGGTCGGTGCCGGCGCCGCAGGCGATCAGCCCGCCGACCGCCTTCGCCTCGGCGGCGCTGCGGCGGATCAGCTCGGCCGCGCCCGCCCAGTCCAGGCCCATCCCGCGCTGGGCGGTGTCCATGGCCTCGGCGACGCCGAGCCCGTGGGACCACAGGTGGCGGCGGAAGGCGAGGGTGGCGTCCCAGTCGACGGCGGCGGGCGCGTCGGGCGACACGTCGGCGTACGGGTCGGCGACGACATGCGCGGCCGAGTAGACCGTACGGGAGGTGAAGGGCGCGCCCGGGGTGAGGGCGAGGGGCTCGGTGCGCGGCTCGTAGGCCCGCACCCCGCCCTTGAAGTCAGGCAGTCGGATCGTCACAGCTGGATCTCCGGAACGTCGATGCGGCGGCCCTCGGCCGAGGACTTCAGGCCCAGCTCGGCGAGCTGGACGCCGCGGGCGCCGGCCAGGAGGTCCCAGTGGTAGGGGGCGTCGGCGTAGACGTGCTTGAGGAACAGCTCCCACTGGGCCTTGAAGCCGTTGTCGAACTCGGCGTTGTCCGGAACCTCCTGCCACTGGTCGCGGAAGGAGTAGGTGGCCGGGATGTCCGGGTTCCAGACCGGCTTGGGGGTCAGGGAGCGGTGCTGGACACGGCAGTTGCGCAGACCCGCGACCGCGGAGCCCTCGGTGCCGTCCACCTGGAACTCGACCAGCTCGTCGCGGTTGACGCGCACGGCCCAGGAGGAGTTGATCTGGGCGATGGCGCCGCCGTCGAGCTCGAAGATGCCGTAGGCGGCGTCGTCGGCCGTGGCGTCGTAGGGCTTGTCGTTCTCGTCCCAGCGCTGCGGGATGTGGGTGGTGGCGATGGCCTGCACCGACTTGACCCGGCCGAAGAGCTCGTGGAGCACGTACTCCCAGTGCGGGAACATGTCGACGACGATGCCACCGCCGTCCTCGGCACGGTAGTTCCAGGACGGGCGCTGGGCCTGCTGCCAGTCGCCCTCGAAGACCCAGTAGCCGAACTCGCCGCGGATGGAGAGGATCCGGCCGAAGAAGCCGCCGTCGATGAGCCGCTTGAGCTTGAGCAGGCCGGGGAGGAAGAGCTTGTCCTGGACGACGCCGTGCTTGATGCCGGCGTCGTTCGCAAGGCGCGCCAGCTCCAGGGCGCCCTCGAGACCCGTCGCGGTCGGCTTCTCGGTGTAGATGTGCTTGCCGGCGTCGATCGCCTTCTTGAGCGCCTCCTCGCGGGCGGAGGTGACCTGGGCGTCGAAGTAGATCTCGACGGTCGGGTCGGCGAGGACGGCGTCCACGTCGGTGGAGATGTTCTCCGGGTCCAGGCCGTGCTGCTCGGCGAGCGCCTTGAGGGCGTGCTCGCGGCGGCCGACCAGGATCGGCTCGGGCCACAGCACGGTGCCGTCGCCGAGGTCGAGACCGCCCTGCTCACGGAGGGCCAGGATGGAGCGGACCAGGTGCTGGCGGTAGCCCATGCGCCCCGTCACACCGTTCATGGCGATACGCACCGTCTTGCGTGTCACGTCATTCCCTTCGTAGGCGTCGTACGCAGCGTCGTACGCGGTTCTGCGTGCCGCGTACGCCCCTACCCTGTTGAGCGTCACAGCAAGCGCTTTCTATCGGATAAGAAGCTAGCCTCTGACCAGGGGTCCGGACAAGACCGTGACCGGGTTGAGTTGTTCGAGGGGACGAACAACCGGGGTTCTTGGCCGTAAGGTCTGCTCGACATACACGGAACCGTGGCCGCTGACGGGCTGTCTACGAGGAGGCAGGCCTGTCCATGAGCACTACGAGCGTGAGCAGTACGAGCGTGAGCGGTACGAGGTGGTACGACGAGATGCGCGACCGGAGGACGACGAGATGACGGTGACCCTGGCGGACGTGGCGGCCCGCGCCCAGGTCTCCCCCGCGACGGTGTCGCGCGTGCTGAACGGGAACTACCCCGTCGCCGCCACCACCCGGGAGCGGGTGCTGCGGGCGGTGGACGAGCTGGACTACGTGCTGAACGGTCCCGCGAGCGCGCTGGCCGCTGCCACCTCCGACCTGGTCGGCATCCTGGTCAACGACATCGCCGACCCCTTCTTCGGGATCATGGCGAGCGCGATCCAGGCGGAGATCGGCGGGCCGGGCGGCCGGGCGGGCGGTGAGCGCCTGGCGGTGGTCTGCAACACCGGGGGTTCGCCGGAGCGCGAGCTGACGTATCTGACCCTGTTGCAGCGGCAGCGGGCCGCGGCGGTGGTGCTGACCGGCGGCGCCGTCGAGGACGCGCCGCACGCGGCGGCGGTCGCGGCCAAGCTGCGCAAGCTGGCGGACGCCGGGACCCGGGTCGTGCTCTGCGGCCGGCCACCCGCGCCCGACACCGGCGCCATCGCGCTGACCTTCGACAACCGCGGCGGCGGCCGTGAACTGACCGAGCACCTCATCGGCCTTGGCCACCGGCGCCTCGGCTACATCGCGGGCCCGGAGGAGCGCACGACGACCCGCCACCGCCTGGAGGGCCACCGCGCGGCGCTGGAGGCGCACGGCATCACGGAGGACCCGGGGTGGACGGTGCACGGCCGCTACGACCGGCAGTCCGGCTACGAGGCCACGCTGGAGCTGCTGCGCCGGGATCCGTCCCTGACCGCGGTGGTCGCCGCGAACGACTCCGTCGCGCTGGGCGCGTGTGCAGCCCTGCGGGACTCCGGGCTGCGCATCCCGGAGGACGTCTCGGTCGCCGGCTTCGACGATCTGCCCTTCAGCATCGACGCGGTGCCTTCGCTGACGACGGTGCGACTGCCGCTGTCGGAGGCGGGGGCGCGGGCCGGGCGGATCGCGATGGGACGTGAGGAGCCGCCGCCCGGGGAGATCGCGACGATTCGGGGGGAACTGATGGTGCGGGGGTCTTCTGGGGGGCCTCGGAAGTAGGGGCGCGCTGCCGAGGCTCGGGGCAGGGCGCCGCTGGGGCTCGGGGGCAGGGGTACTGCCGAGGCTCGGGGCAGGGCGCTGCTGAGGCTCGGAAACAGGGGTACTGCTGAGGCTCGGGGCAGGGCGCTGCGAGGGCCCCAGGGATCTGGAGCCGTGCTTGTGCGGCCGCGAACCTTCTTCCGTGCCCCGCGGGCCTGTTGAGACCTCGCGCCCGCGCGCCGCGAACGGAAGCAGCACGCGGCCGCCCGTGCCGGGTGGCCGGTCGAGGGGGTTGCGCGCACCGGAGGTACGCCGCCGCCGGTCAGCGTGCCGAGACCGCCGCCGGTGCCGTGCGGTCGTTCATCTCGTCGTCGTCGCCGTAGTCCACGGTGCCGCTGACGATATGGCCGCACAGGCCCAACAGCAGGAAGAGGACGACGAGGACCTTGGCCGCGGTGTCCAGGAGGAGCGGCCGGGTGCCGGAGCGGACCGCTTCCTGCGGAACCGGCTCGTCGCCGAACAGCCGCTTGGGGTAGGCGGGGGTCAGCATCGTGGCGTAGGCGGTGAAGCGCATCTGGTAGCGGGCGACGGCGGCCGTGGCGGCGAAGACCGGTGCGGGTAGCCGACCCAGCACGATGCCGATGAGCCAGAAGATCCAGCCGATCGCGAACCAGCCCGCCTGGGCGAGGTTGTTGACGATGCCCGCCGGGATCATCAGGATCAGCCGGAACAGCACCGCGAGCCGGTTCAGCGGTGTGGCGCGCAGTTCGATCTGCACGGGGTGGTCGGGTGCGGAGAACGCGAACGGCGGATAGCGGTCGACCAGGAGCATCGAGCTCACTCCGACCCGCGTGCGGTAGACGAGGACGGAGCCGAGGAAGGAGAAGATCCCCTCCGGCAGCCGGCCCATGAACAGCGCGGCGAACCATCCGACGACGGTCACGAAGAACGCCGCGATCGAGAGCAGGCAGACCACCACGAACTGCGGCAGGAGCAGCAGCCAGCGCAGCAGGACGGTCCAGCGCCGTTGCCGCGCGGCAGGGGGGATGTCCAGGACGGGCAGCCACTCGCCGCCCCCGGGGTCGGTGGCGGCCCGATGATCCCAACCTGTCGCCATGGCCACTCCCAGTCGTGCCGTTCTCACCTGACAGCACCATGCTGCGGCGACACGGCGGCCCCCGCCCCTTGCGGGGCCCCGAACGGAGGTGGTCCGCGCACCCGGGCGCCCTGGGGCCGTGGGGCCGTGGGGCCGTGGGGCCGTGGGAGCACCAGCAGAACCAGCCGCCACCGTCCCCACCCGCGCGAAGGTCCCTTCGTTCCCTGCCCGACTACCGACTGCCGACCGCCGACGGCCGACTTCCCGACTTCCCGTAGGGGACCGACAGACGGGCGGCCCTCTCCCCCTCCCGAATCCTCCGTTCCGCGTCTTGACTCGACCCACCGATGATTTCCGGGGCCCACCCCGGTCTTCCATGCCGCAACCACCGGCTCGCCCGAACCGGACCGAGCCCGAGCGGACCACAGGAGCGGATCCCATGCGCATCGCGATCACCGAGTTCATCAGCCTCGACGGCGTCGTCCAGGCCCCCGGCGGCCCCCAGGAGGACACCGACGGCGGCTTCGCGCACGGTGGCTGGTCGCATCCGTACTTCGACGCGGAGGTGCTCGGCGGGGCCTTCGACGCGGGGATGCGGAAGGCCGAGGCGCTGCTGTTCGGGCGTCGTACCTGGCAGACGATGGCGGCGGCGTGGCCGGAGCGGGCCGGGGACCCCTTTGCCGACCGGATGAACTCGATCAAGAAGTACGTCGTCTCCAGCACCCTCACCGAAGCCGACCTGACCTGGCACAACACCAGCCTCATCCCCGGCGCCGACGCGGTCGCCCGGGTGCGTGAGCTGCGGGCCGCGGAGGGCGGGGACCTGGCGATGATGGGGAGCCCCACCCTCGTACGGACTCTGATCCAGGAGGGACTCGTGGACGAGCTCCAGCTGGTCGTGATGCCGGTGCTGCTCGGCGGCGGCAAGTCGATCTTCCCGGCCGACGGCGGCAAGCGTCCGCTGGAACTCGTCTCCACGACCTCCGCCAAGACCGGGGCGCAGGTGTGCGTGTACCGGCCGGCGGGCGCCGAGGGGTAGCCGTGCGGGCGCGGGCGTCCTAGGCTCGAACCACGATATCTCTGACTGAGTCAAGTATCCGAGGTTCACGATCATGACCGTCCATGACATCCGCGCCTTCAACCGCTTCTACACGAACGTCATCGGCGCCCTCGACTACAGCCGCCACCTCTACGCCCCGTACACCCTCACCGAGTCCCGCGTCCTGTACGAGCTCGCGCACTCCCCGCGTACGGACGCGGCCGACCTGCGGACCGAACTCTCGCTGGACGCCGGGTACTTGAGCCGGATCCTGAACAAGTTCGAGCAGGACGGGCTCATCGAGCGCACCGCCTCCCGGGAGGACCCCCGGCGCCGGCGCGTCACGCTCACCGCGCGCGGCCGGGAGACCGGCAAGCTGCTGGAGGAGCGGGCGAACGAATCGGTCGGCTCGCTGCTGTCGACCGTGCCGGCCGCCGAGCGGCCACGCCTCGCCGAGGCGATGACGACCGTCCGTACGATCCTGTCCCACGGCCGCCCGGCCCGCCGCGAGGACGTCCTGCTGCGCGAGCCGGGCCCCGGCGACCTCGGCTGGATCGTGCAGCGCAATGCCGCGCTGTACGCCGCCGAGTACGGCTGGAACGCCGACTACGAGGGGCTGGTGGCGAGGATCGTCGCGGACTTCGCGGAGGACCACGACCCGCATCTGGAGCAGGTGTGGATCGCCGAGCTGGACGGCCGGCCGGTGGGCTGCGTGATGTGCGTACGGGACGAGGCGCCCGCCACCGCCCGGCTGCGGCTGCTGCTGGTCGAGCCCGACGCCCGCGGCCTCGGCATCGGCGACCGGCTCGTCTCGGCCGTCGTCGACTTCGCCCGTGGCGTCGGCTACCGCGAACTCGTCCTGTGGACCAACGACGTCCTGGCCGCCGCCCGCCGCATCTACCAGCGCCACGGCTTCGTCCTGGCCGCCGAGAAACCCCACCGTTCCTTCGGCCGGGACCTGAACGGCCAGGACTGGCGCCTGGATCTGCACGGCACGCAGGAGTGAGGCCCCGGCCGGCGCGCCCGCCGGATGGGCGCGTCCGCGTTTCCCTGGCAAGGTGGGGTGCATGAAACTGGCGTTCTCCACCCTCGGCGTCCCCGGTCTCCCCCTCCCCGACGTGCTGCGGCTCGCGACCGCGCACGGCTATCACGGAGTCGAGCTGCGCACCCACCCGGAGGAGCCGGTCCACCCGGGCCTCGGGCCCGCCGAACGGGCCGACGTGGCGGCCGAGTTCAAGTCCGCCGGCATCGAGCTGCTGGGCCTGGCCGGGTACGCGCGGGTCGCCGCGCCCGGTGACGACGGACCCGTGATCGAGGAGATCCGCAGCCTCGTCGACCTCGCCCACGACCTGGGCGCGCCCTTCGTCCGCGTCTTCCCCGGCGCCGACCCCGAGCAGACCCGCCAGCGCGCGGACACCATCGCCGCGCGGCGGCTGGGAACGGCCGCGGAGCACGCCGCCGACATGGGCGTACGGATCCTGCTGGAGACCCACGACTCGCACCGCACCGCCGCCGACGCGATCCGCGTCCTCGGCCTGGTCGGCCACCGCCACGTCGGCTCGCTGTGGGACGTCATGCACACCTGGCTGGGCGGCGAACAGCCCTCGGAGAGCTACGCCGCCCTCGCCCCGTTCCTCGGCTACGTCCAGGTCAAGGACATCGCCTCCGCCGACGACACGACCCCGCTGCCGCTCGGCGCCGGGGTGCTGCCGCTCGCCGACTGCGTGGAGGTGCTCTCCCGGCACGGCTGGGACGGCTGGCTGTGCTGGGAGTACGAGAAGCGCTGGTACGAGGAGGCGGCGCCGCTCGACGGGCTGCTGGGCGCGGGCCGGGAGCACCTGTCGCGGCTGCTGAACGAGTCGGCCTAGGCACCGGGGGCGGGGTGGGCGCCGAGGGACCGGTCCCCCGGCGCCCGTAATTCGGTGGCCCCGCGCGAAGCCCCCCGTATAGCC
>NZ_JAKEIP010000037.1 GCF_021474425.1 Streptomyces muensis
CGCCGACACCCCCCACCGCTGACCCGCCGCGATCCGCCCCATCAGCCCGCCCAGATACGTCCGCGAGTCCTCGCTGAGCTCCGAGTCCGTCCCGAACACCTGCCGCAACAGCCGGAGTTGATCCTCGGCGGTGGTCTGCGTCAGCCCCCACAGCATCCCGTCACCGCCCTCGGTCCGCGTGAGCCCGAGGCGCTCGTTCGCGGCGTCCAGCCCCTCCGCCTGCCCGATCGCCCGCCACAGCTCCGACGCGGAGGCGTTGTCGCTGCGCTCGATCATCGCGGTCGCGTACGACTTCTCGGTCGCCGTCAGCCGCCGCCCCGCGTCCTGCGCCTGCAGCAGCAGCGCCGCCAGGATGTCGACCTTGACGATGCTCGCCGTGTCGAAGGCACGGTCCCCGTACGAGGCACTCGCGCCGGACGCCAGGTCCAGCACCGCCACCGACACCTCGACGCCCTCGGGGACGTCCACCGCCTTCATGGCCGTCGTCAGCAACTCGTCGTGGTCCACCGTCGGCCGCGCCACGGACTCCACCGAAACCTCCTCGCTCGCCGACGGCGTCACCGCCGCCGACGATACGGCGCCCGACCCGGAGTGCGCCCGCGCCTGGACGTACACGGTCCCGGCGGCCGTGGCGCCCACGACGGCGACCGTGGCGAGGGCGACGTACACCAGTGAGCGGCTCTTGGCCGGACGAGCGCGGCGACCGCGGCGGGCTCCGGAGAACTCCATGCCGCGATCGTCGGGGCGGCGACTGTGCGGGCCGTTAGACGGACGTTAGATATGTGTCAGGGAAATCTGAGATTCCGGTGAATCGCGTCACAGCCCGGTTTCCGGGCCCGCACAAGCGCAGCAGCATCCCCCCGATAGGGTCGGTGACCGTGGCGAACAAGAACATTCCCGACTCTCCCTTCTCCGACGACGACGGCTCCGCCTCCCCCCGGCTGAGCGCCGCGCTCGCCGCCTGGGCCGAGGACCGCACCGCCGAGGGCCCGGTCCTGGAGGCCCTCAAGGAGGCCCGGCTGCTCGTCCCGGTGGTGGCCGTGCTCGGCGAGGTCGAGGAGGACGAGAACGGACTGCGCCGCGAGAAGACCAGCGACATGGCCGTACCGACCCTGAAGGCCGGCGGCCGTGTCGCCCTGCCCGCCTTCACGTCCACCGAGTCGCTCGCCCGCTGGGACCCGGCGGCCCGCCCCGTCGCCGTACCCCTGGCGCAGGCCCTCCAGGCCGCGGCGCACGAGAAGGCGGACACGGTCGTGCTGGACCTGGCAGGGCCGGTGCCGTACGAGCTGACCGGGCGTGCGCTGCTCGCGCTGGCCGAGGGGCGGACCATGACCGACCCGCTGGCCGACCCGGCCGTACGGGAAGCGGTACGGGCCGCGGTGGCTGCCGAGGCCGCCGTGCTCAGCGCCCACCTCGGGCCCGGACAGGCCGACGGCACGCTCGCCCTCGTACTGGACGAGTCCGCCGTACCCGCCCGGGCCGCCCGCTCGGTCGCCGAGCGGCTCGCCGCCGACGAAACACTGAGGGCCCGCCTGGTGCGCGGTCTCGACCTGGCACTGCTGCCGGCCGGGACGACGCCTCCGGGCGAGCCCCTTTACGTACGCGGATGAAGCAGCGGATGAACTAGCCGTAGATCGGGCCGGTGTACTTCTCGCCCGGTCCCTGACCCGGCTCGTCCGGGACGATCGACGCCTCGCGGAAGGCCAGCTGCAGCGACTTCAGTCCGTCGCGCAGCGGCGCCGCGTGGAACGAGCTGATCTCGGTCGTGCTCGCGTCCAGCAGACCGGCCAGGGCGTGTACCAGCTTGCGGGCCTCGTCCAGGTCCTTGTGCTTGTCGCCCTCCTCGGTCAGACCGAGCTTCACGGCGGCGGCGCTCATCAGGTTGACGGCGACCGTCACGATCACCTCGACGGCGGGGACCTCGGCGATGTCGCGGGTCATCTCGTCGAAGTCGGGAGCCTCGGAAGACTCAGCAGGGGTGTCACTCATGTCCCACACGATAGGCCCAGGTGTAAGCCGATTAGCACCACCCCCGGCTAGCTGCTAACCTTGTGTAACGACCGGCTGGACAGCTACTGCCCAGCCAACAAGTGGAGGCTCCGACTTCCCACCTGACCGTCCCCCGGGACGGCGGGTCACCCGGTCAGGCGGCCACCATCGTTCCGTACGGACGATGGAGTCGCCCGAAATCGCGCCCCGCGATCATCGCGGCGGTGCTCCGGCAGTGTTTGGAGCCCCGCCTGTGATCGTCCGGGGCATTTTTTGTGCTTCGGCGCGGTTAGGTCTACGGAAAAGAGACATACGCGGCTGTCCGCCAGACCGCCGTGTGGTGCTAACCGAGGAGGATCCATCAGCGCCGAGCCCCGCATCAACGACCGGATTCGCGTTCCCGAGGTGCGACTTGTCGGTCCCAGTGGCGAGCAGGTGGGCATCGTCCCGCTGGCCAAGGCACTGGAGCTTGCGCAGGAGTACGACCTGGACCTGGTCGAGGTCGCGGCGAACGCCCGTCCGCCCGTGTGCAAGCTCATGGACTACGGGAAGTTCAAGTACGAGTCGGCCATGAAGGCCCGTGAGGCGCGCAAGAACCAGGCGCACACGGTCATCAAGGAGATGAAGCTCCGGCCGAAGATCGACCCGCACGACTATGACACCAAGAAGGGTCACGTCGTCCGGTTCCTCAAGCAGGGCGACAAGGTCAAGATCACGATCATGTTCCGTGGTCGCGAGCAGTCCCGGCCCGAGCTGGGCTACCGACTGCTGCAGCGTCTCGCGGAGGACGTCCAGGACCTCGGTTTCGTGGAGTCGAACCCGAAGCAGGACGGCCGGAACATGATCATGGTTCTCGGTCCGCACAAGAAGAAGACCGAGGCGATGGCCGAGGCCCGCCAGGCGCAGGAAGCCCGCAAGGCAGAAGCGAAGGCCAACCCCGGCAAGTCGCAGAACGCCGCGGACTCCGAGAACGCCGTGGAGACCGAGGCACCTGCCGAGGCTTCCGCCGAGGCGTGATCCCGGGGGACGCGAGTCCCCAGGACGTAATCGATACAAAGAACGACGTTCCACCGTGCCCGGTTTCACGACCGGGCACCGGAACGCCACCGACGAGGAGAGAACGGCGCTATGCCGAAGAACAAGTCGCACAGCGGTGCCAGCAAGCGCTTCAAGATCACCGGCTCCGGCAAGGTGCTCCGTGAGCGCGCCGGCAAGCGCCACTACCTCGAGCACAAGCCGTCGACCTTGACGCGCCGCCTCACCGGCAACGCCGAGATGGCCCCGGGCGACGCCAAGAAGATCAAGAAGCTTCTCGGCAAGTGACGTACCCGGCGCTTGATCGTCCGATCGATCCGCGCCGTACGTCTGGACCGGGACCCAATCGTTTCCGGGCCGTGTGAGTCCAACCGCGGCCCCGCTACAAGGAGTTAAAAAGTGGCACGCGTCAAGCGGGCAGTGAACGCCCACAAGAAGCGCCGGGCGATCCTCGAGCAGGCCTCCGGCTACCGCGGTCAGCGTTCGCGCCTGTACCGCAAGGCCAAGGAGCAGGTCACCCACTCGCTGGTCTACAACTACAACGACCGCAAGAAGCGCAAGGGTGACTTCCGCCAGCTGTGGATCCAGCGCATCAATGCCGCTGCCCGCGCCAACGGCATCACCTACAACCGCTTCATCCAGGGTCTGAAGGCCGCGAACGTCGAGGTCGACCGCAAGATCCTGGCCGAGCTGGCCGTCAACGACGCGGGCGCCTTCGCGGCGCTGGTCGAGGTCGCCCAGAAGGCGCTGCCGAGCGACGTCAACGCCCCCAAGGCGGCCTGACCGCTGCGCTCGGCTCGAGCCGACGTGACTGAAGGGACCCGCAGGCCGAGGAGGTCTGCGGGTCCTGCTGTGTCCGTGAACCTCAGAACTCCAAGGTGAACCCCATGGCCCCCGCCAGCCCCGAGCTGATCTCCCCCCGTTCCCCCCGTGTCTCCGCCGCCCGGCGGCTCGGCAAGCGGAACTTCCGGGGCAAGGAGCGGCTGTTCCTGGCCGAGGGACCGCAGGCGGTGCGGGAGGCGGCCGGGCACTCGGACACCCTGGTGGAGCTGTTCGCCACGCTGGACGCCGCGGAGCGGTACGCCGACATCATCGGCGAGGCCCGTACCGCCGGCGCCCGCGTGCACCTCGCCGCCGAGCAGGTCATCGCCGACATCTCCACCACCGTCACCCCGCAGGGGCTCGTCGGCGTCTGCCGGTTCATCGACACCCCGTTCGAGGAGATCCTCGCCGCCCGGCCGAAGCTCGTGGCCGTACTCGCGCATGTGCGGGACCCGGGGAACGCCGGGACCGTGCTGCGGTGCGCCGATGCCGCCGGGGCCGAGGCCGTCGTCCTCACCGACGCCTCCGTGGACCTGTACAACCCCAAGGCCGTACGGGCCTCCGTGGGCTCCCTGTTCCACCTCCCCGTCGCCGTGGGCGTGCCCGTCGAGCGGGCCGTGGCCGGGCTGAAGGACGCCGGTGTGCGGATTCTCGCCGCCGACGGTGCCGGGACCGACGATCTCGACGACGAGCTCGACAAGGGCAGCATGGGCGGACCGACCGCCTGGGTGTTCGGGAACGAGGCCTGGGGGCTTCCGGAGGAGACCCGCGCGCTGGCCGACGCCGTCGTGCGCGTCCCGATCCACGGGAAGGCCGAGAGTCTGAACCTCGCCACCGCCGCCGCCGTATGTCTCTATGCGTCGGCCCGTGCACAGCGCGCCCCCGGAGGGTGCCGCACCGTCACCGAGAGCTAGTAGGGTGACCAGCTCGGGGGCCCCAAAGCCGTCGTGAGAGGTGGGGTACGGGGATGAGTGTCGGCACGAGCGGCGCGCCGGGGGCACGTCAGGTGCGGCGGCCGTCCGCGTCCCGGCCCGGTGACCTCGCCGAGCTCGGAATCGATCCCGACGACCTGCCCGACGGCCTCGTCGTCGCCGACGAGCAGGGGCACGTCGTCTGCTTCAACGCCGCCGCCGAGCGCATCACCGCCGTCCGTGCCGCCGACGCCCTCGGGCAGCGACTGGAGAAGGCCCTGCCGTTAGAGGACCTGGAGGGGCGGCGCTGGTGGCAGCTGACCGACCCGTACGGCGGGCTGGCGATCAGGCGCAGGCAGCCCGAGCGGAACCTGCTGCTCCCCGGCGGACGTGAGGTCCTCGTCTCCGTGCGGTACGTCCGTACCGAGCCGACCGGGCCCGTCCGTCGTGTCGTCGTCTCGCTGCGCGACACCGAGGCCCGCCGCCGTACCGAACGCTCGCACGCCGAGCTGATCGCCACCGTCGCCCACGAGCTGCGCTCGCCGCTCACCTCCGTCAAGGGCTTCACGGCGACGCTGCTGGCCAAGTGGGCACGGTTCACCGACGACCAGAAGCGGCTGATGCTGGAGACCGTCGACGCCGACGCCGACCGGGTCACCCGGCTCATCGCCGAGCTGCTCGACATCTCGCGGATCGACAGCGGGCGCCTTGAGGTGCGACGCCAGCCCGTCGACATCGGCGCGGCCGTCGGGCGGCACATCCAGGCGTACGTCGCCGCCGGGCAGCCCGCCGACCGGTTCCTGCTGCGGATCGAGCAGCCGCTGCCCGATCTGTGGGCCGACCCCGACAAGATCGACCAGGTGCTCAGCAACCTCATCGAAAATGCCGTGCGGCACGGCGACGGAACGGTCACCATTGACATCACGGCCACGGCGTCCCCGCGCGAGGACGAGGACACCGGCACGTCGATCACAGTGAGCGACGAGGGGCCCGGCATCCCGGAGGAGTCCATGAACCGCGTCTTCACCCGCTTCTGGCGGGGCAGCAAGCGCGGCGGCACGGGCCTCGGGCTCTACATCGTCAAGGGCATCGTCGAGGCACACGGCGGCGCCGTGGAGGTCGGCCGCGCCCCCGGCGGCGGCGCGCAGTTCCGATTTACGTTGCCCGTGGCGGCACCCGCCTTCATGGCGTAGGGCACCACGGGCGCATTCGCGTTCCTCAACCCCGTTAGACTCGGCCTTTGGCACCTTTGTGTCCCAAAATCCGTGACGATCAGTCCACGAGTCGGTACGGGGACCATCCGCCAGCCAATCGGAAGCACGGGAAGAGATGTCGGCACCGAATAAGTCGTACGACCCTGTCGAGGTCGAGGCGTTGAAACCGGAAGAGATCGAGCGCATGCGGGACGAGGCGCTCGCCGCCTTCGCCGCCGCGGACTCCCTCGACGCGCTCCAGGAGGCCAAGGTCGCCCACACCGGCGGCACGTCCCCGCTGGCGCTCGCCAACCGGGAGATCGGCGCGCTGCCCCCGCACGCCAAGGCCGAGGCCGGCAAGCGCGTCGGCCAGGCCCGCGGCGCCGTGAACAAGGGCCTCGCCGCCCGCCAGGCCGAGCTGGAGGCCGAGCGCGACCAGCGGGTACTGGTCGAGGAGGCCGTGGACGTCACACTGCCGTACGACCGCGTACCGGCCGGCGCCCGCCACCCGCTCACCACCCTGTCCGAGCGCATCGAGGACATCTTCGTGGCCATGGGCTACGAGGTCGCCGAGGGCCCGCAGGTCGAGGCCGAGTGGTTCAACTTCGACGCCCTCAACATCGGCCCGGACCACCCGGCCCGCGGCGAGGCCGACACCTTCTTCGTACAGGGCCCCGACGGCGGCTCGGAATCGGGTGTCGTGCTGCGCACCCACACCTCGCCCGTGCAGATCCGCTCGCTGCTCGACCGTGAGCTGCCGGTCTACGTGATCTGTCCCGGCCGCGTGTACCGCACCGACGAGCTGGACGCCACGCACACCCCGGTCTTCCACCAGGTCGAGCTGCTCGCGGTCGACGAGGGCCTGACCATGGCCGACCTCAAGGGCACCCTGGACCACATGGTCCAGTCGCTGTTCGGCGAGGGCATGAAGACCCGGCTGCGGCCGAACTTCTTCCCGTTCACCGAGCCGTCCGCCGAGATGGACATGGTGTGCTACGTCTGCCGCGGCGAATCCGTCGGCAACCCCGACCGGCCCTGCCGTACCTGCTCCAGCGAGGGCTGGATCGAGCTCGGCGGCTGCGGCATGGTCAACCCGCGGGTGCTCACCGCCTGCGGCGTCGACCCGGAGAAGTACAGCGGCTTCGCCTTCGGGTTCGGCATCGAGCGGATGCTGATGTTCCGCCACAACGTCGAGGACATGCGAGACATGGTCGAGGGTGACGTCCGGTTCACCCGGCCGTTCGGGATGGAGATCTGATGCGGGTCCCGCTTTCTTGGCTGCGGG
Source organism: Streptomyces muensis (assembly GCF_021474425.1). Classification (GTDB taxonomy): domain Bacteria; phylum Actinomycetota; class Actinomycetes; order Streptomycetales; family Streptomycetaceae; genus Streptomyces; species Streptomyces muensis. The sequence goes on from NZ_JAKEIP010000037.1 coordinate 7,236, forward strand.
AGTACGTCGACCTGCCGGCCACCGAAACCGGCCGTGACGTCCAGGCCAAGCTCATTTCCGCAGGTCTCGAGGTCGAGACCGTCGAGCAGCTCGGCGACGGCCTCAAGGGCCCGCTCGTCGTCGGCCAGGTGCTGACCATCGAGGAGCTGACGGAGTTCAAGAAGCCGATCCGCTTCTGCACCGTCGACGTCGGCCAGGCCAACGGCACCGGCGAGCCCCAGGAGCTCATCTGCGGCGCCCGGAACTTCGCCGTCGGCGACAAGGTCGTGATCGTCCTCCCCGGTGCCGTGCTGCCCGGCGGATTCGCGATCAGCGCCCGCAAGACCTACGGCCGCACCTCCCACGGCATGATCTGCTCCAGCTCCGAGCTGGGCATGGGCGACGACGGCACGCACGGCATCATCGTGCTGCCCCCGGAGACCGAGGTCGGCAAGGACGCCATCGAGCTGCTCGAGCTGGTCGACGAGGTCCTGGACATCGCCGTCACCGCCAACCGCGGCGACTGTCTGTCCATCCGCGGCGTCGCCCGCGAGACCGCCATCGCCTACGGCCTGCCGCTGCGCGACCCCGCGCTGCTCGACGTGCCGGGGCCGAACGCCTTCGGCTACCCGGTGCAGGTCTCGGACCCGATGGGCTGCGACCGCTTCACCGCCCGCACGGTGACCGGCCTCAGCCCCGAGGCCCGCTCCCCGATCTGGCTCCAGCGGCGCCTGCAGAAGGTCGGCATGCGCCCGATCTCGCTCGCCGTCGACGTCACCAACTACGTGATGATGGAGCTCGGCCAGCCGCTGCACGCGTACGACCGGGGGCTTGTCCAGGGCACGATCGGTGTCCGGCGCGCCGAGGAGGGCGAGAAGATCGTCACCCTCGACGGCGTCGAGCGGAAGCTGCACGCCGAGGACCTGGTCATCACCGACGAGCGCGGCCCCATCGGCCTCGCGGGCGTGATGGGCGGCGCCAACACGGAGATCGCGGATCACGAGGACGTCGAGAACGCCTCGACCGAGATCGTCATCGAGGCCGCGCACTTCGACCAGGTCGCCATCGCGCGCACGGCCCGCCGCCACAAGCTGTCCTCGGAGGCGTCCCGCCGCTTCGAGCGAGGCGTCGACCCGGCCGCCGCCGCGGCCGCCGCCCAGCGCACGGTCGACCTGCTGGTGCTGCTCGCGGGCGGCACCGCCGATGCCGGTGTCACCGAGGTCGTCACACCGTCCGCGCCGCACACCATCACCGTCCCGGCCGACCACCCCGACAAGGTCGCCGGCGTCGAGTACGGCCGCGAGACCGTCGTACGGCGACTGCAGCAGATCGGCTGCGACGTGTACGGGCAGGACGAGCTGATCGTCACCGTGCCGTCCTGGCGGCCCGACCTGCTGGAGCCGAACGACCTGGCCGAAGAGGTCATCCGCCTCGAGGGCTACGAGAACCTGCCCTCCACGCTGCCCAAGCCGCCGTCCGGCCGGGGCCTGACCCACCGCCAGCGGCTGCACCGCAGGGTCGGCCGCGCGCTGGCCGGCGCCGGCTATGTCGAGGCTCCGAACTACCCCTTCGTCAGCGAGCAGGTCTTCGACCAGCTCGGCCTGGCCGCCGACGACCCGGCCCGCCGTGTCGTCAAGCTGGTCAACCCGCTCAACGACGAGGAGCCCGCGCTCCGTACGTCGCTGCTGCCCGGTCTGCTCGGCGCGCTGCGCCGCAACGACGGGCGGGGCTCGCACGACCTGGCGCTGTTCGAGACCGGTCTGGTCTTCCAGCCGCGCGAGGAGCAGCGCGTCGCCGGGCACCTGCCCGTCGACCGCCGTCCGACCGACGAGGAGATCGCCGCCCTCGACGCCGTGCTGCCCGAGCAGCCGCGCCACGTCGCCGTCGTGCTCGCCGGCGCGCTGGAGCGGACCGGCTGGTGGGGCAAGGGCCGTCCGGCCGACTGGGCCGACGCGGTCGAGGCGGCGCGTGGCGTCGCGCGGGAGGCCGGGGCCGAGCTGATCGTGCGGGCCGGGCAGTACGGGCCGTGGCACCCCGGGCGGTGCGCCGAGCTGGCGATCACCGTCGACGGTGCCGAGCGGGTCGTCGGGCACGCCGGTGAGCTGCACCCGCGGGTGCTCAAGGCGCTGGGGCTGCCTGCGCGTACCTGTGCGATGGAGCTGGACCTGGACGCCCTGGAGCGGGTCGGGGACGGTGTGCCGCAGGCGCCGAGCATCTCGACGTTCCCGGTCGCCACGCAGGATGTCGCCCTCGTGGTCGACAAGCCGGTGCCGGCCGCGGAGGTCGAGGCGGCGTTGCGTGCGGGGGCGGGTGAACTTCTCGAGGGGATCCGGCTGTTCGACGTGTACGTCAATGACGACCAGCTCGGTGATGGGAAGAAGTCGCTCGCGTATGCGTTGCGCTTCCGCGCGGGGGACCGGACGTTGACGGTGGATGAGGCTTCGGCGGCCAGGGACGCTGCGGTTGCCCTTGCCGGGGAGCGTACGGGGGCTGTCCTGAGGGGCTAGTCGCCGTGGGGGACTGGGCGGTTCACCGGCTGCGGGTTCGTCGTGGCTGGTCGCGCAGTTCCCCGCGCCCCTAAAAGAAGCGTGTTGTAGTCACCTCACTCAATAGGGTGACTTCTCTGGGTGATCTGGTACTTCCGGGTCATCCCCCGACAGAATCGGACCGGCCTTTCGGGGTCGGTCCGTTCTGCGTTGTCAGGGCCTATTGGGGGGCCATCGGCATGTTCCGCATCAAGGGTCGGGTTCCCCGCAAGGCGCTCGCGTGGGGGCTGCCCACCGCATGGGGCGCGATGGCGATCTCGTACAAGCTGGCCTGTCCGCTGGCGCAGGAGGACAGCCTCGGGGCACGGGTCGTCACCAGTGCCGTGTTCTTCGCCGTCGGCACGGGGCTGATCGTGCACGTCCGGCAGGCTCTGCTGCGTGAACTCCGGCAAGTGCGCAAGGTCGCCGGGGCCGCGCAGAGTGCGTTGCTGCGGCCGTTGCCCTCGCGCGTGGACGGGCTGAACGTCGCGGCCGCCCAGCTCTCGGCGGATCGCAGTGCCTGTGTCGGCGGCGACCTGTACGAGGTCATCGCCACCGAGCACGGCGTACGGGCGGTGATGGGCGACGTACGCGGCCATGGCATCGCCGCCCTCGGCACGGTCGCCGCCGTCCTCGGCAGCTTCCGCGAGGCCGTCCATGACGAACCCGGTCTGGACGGGGTGCTGCGCAGACTGGATCGGGCTCTGGCCAGGTATCTGAGCGAGCGGGCGTGCGACGAGGAGGAGTTCGTCACGGTACTGCTGCTTGAGTTTGGCCGCGACGGCGAGATCATTGCACTCAACTGCGGCCATCCCTGGCCGTACGTAGTGAGCGATCGAGGCGTCGAAAGTCTCACCGGAGCAGAGCCTCTCCCACCCCTCGGCCTCTTCCCCCTCCCGACGGAGCTGACCCCGCTGCCCTGCGGCCGCCTACGGGCCGGCGATTCCCTGGTTCTGTACACGGACGGAATCGAGGACGCGAGGGACGTGCGAGGCCGGTTCTTTCCCCTGCAAGCCGCTCTCATCGACGCCGTACGCCTTCATCCCATCACCCCACAGACGATCCTGCGCACCCTTTTCACAGCCCTCATTCGCCACACAGGTGGAAGGCAGGCAGACGACATAGCACTACTGGTCCTACGGAACGACCGAACTCCGGTGCAGTGCACACCCTTAGGGGCGCGGGGCTGTGACATAGGCGGCTCCGCCGCCGGGGCGCGACCAGCCACAACGAACCCGCAGCCGTCCAACCACCTCTGACACAACGGCGATCAGACGCCATCCGCCCAGCCACGGAGTGTCGGGCAGGCAGCTGGGCGGACGGCGCGGATGCGGGCCGCCGCACTGTTCGAGGGGGAGCCGGCGGCCCGGCCGGCCTCTTGCGAGGCATTTCAGTCAACCGGTTGGAAACTCTCCGCGACAGCGCGCGCACGCTGCGGATTCGAGCACTCCGTTCACACCCCGTGTGAAGCGGTTCGCACTACTCTGACGGCACCGAGCCACCCGGGGGGCATACATGCAGCCCAACACTCTGCTCGACGCGATCCTGGACGAGGCCGGGATCTCGCACGCGGGGCTGGCCGCACACGTGAACCAGGCGGGGCGGGCCCGCGGCCTCGCGCTCAGATACGAACACACCGCCGTCGCACGGTGGTTGAAGGGGCAGCGGCCACGCGGCCAAGTGCCCGACCTGATCTGCGAGGTGCTGGCCGGCCGGCTGCACCGTACCGTCACGCTCGACGACATCGGTCTCGGCGTGCCCGGTGAGCAGTCCGCGGCGCACACCACCTCGCTGAACGGCTTCGTCGAGCGGGCCACCGCCCTGTGGCGCTCCGACGAGCAGCAGCGGCCGCACATCCTGGGCGCGCCCGCGGTCACCGGCACGCCCGCCGTCATGCCCGTGTGGGAGTGGGAGAACCCGCCCGAGGACGTCGACGTCTCGCGCGGCGGCCGGCACCGGGTCACTCCCGCCGATCTGGAGATGCTGCGCGCCGCCCGTACCCACTACGAGCAGATGTACCGCAAGGCGGGCGGCATAGCGACCCGCACCCGGATCGTCGGCTTCCTCAACTCCGAGGCCGCTCCGCTGCTGCGCGGCAGCTACACCGACGCCACCGGTCGTCAACTCCACCGGGCGACAGGTGGGTTGGTGGCGATTGCGGGCATCTGCGCCTATGACTCCGACGCGCACGGACTGGCGCAACGCTACTTCCATCAGGCGTTGCGGCTCGCGAAGGCCAGCGGGGACCGGGGGCTCGGCGCGTATGTGATCGCGCTGCTGGTCAACCAGGCGTTGTTCATGCGGGAGTTCCGGCAGGCCGTCGCCTTCGCCGAGGCCGCGCTGCGGGCCGCCGGCAAGCACATCACCCCGGCCCTCGCCTCCGACCTGTACGCGATGCAGGCGAAGGCGTACGCCCACCTCGGCGACGGCACGAGCGCCCTGTCCTGCATCCGTCGTGCCGAGCAGGCCGCCGAACGCATCCGGCGCGGATACGAACCCGACGAGACCGGCTATGTCCAGCCGGGGCTGGTCAACGTCCAGGTGGCGGAGGCGCTGCTCAGCCTCGGGGAGCTGGTGGCCGCGGGCGAGCACGCCACGGCGGCCGTCGACAACCCCGCGCACGACCGGGGCCGGGTGCACCGGCTGGCCATGCTCAGCACGATCGAACTCCGTCAGGGCAACGCGGACAAGGCGGTGGCCATCGCGGTGCAGATGGCCGAGCAGGCGCGGGGAATGGAGTCCCAGCGGCTGCGCGACAGACTCCGGGCGGTGCGCGAACACCTGGTGCGCAGCGGCTGCGCCGGTACGGCCGAGGCCGCCGAACTCATCGACGGAGCACTGCGCGTCCCGCTGTAGACCCGCGCTGGAACGCCGACACCTCATAGTCCCTGCTGCGATATTGCCACTTACTCGACGGAAGGTGGCAGAACCGTGCAGTGGACGAAACAGAACGAACAAACTGTGTATGAAAACCGCTGGTTCACCGTCAACCTGGCAGACGTGGAGCTGCCGGACGGCCGGCACCTGGACCACTTCCTCATACGGCTGCGGCCGGTCGCCGTGGCCACGGTGGTCAACGAGGCCAATGAGGTCCTCCTCCTGTGGCGCCACCGTTTCATCACCGACAGCTGGGGGTGGGAACTCGCGGCGGGCGTCGTGGAGGACGGCGAGGACATCGCCGTCGCGGCGGCCAGGGAGCTGGAGGAGGAGACCGGCTGGCGGCCGGGACCCCTGCACCACCTCATGAGCGTGGAGCCCTCCAACGGGCTCACCGACGCCCGGCACCACATCTACTGGGCCGACGAGGGCGAGTACGTCGGACATCCCGTGGACGACTTCGAGTCGGACCGCCGGGAATGGGTTCCGCTCAAGCTCGTCCCCGACATGGTCGCCCGTGGGGAGGTCCCGGCCGCCAACATGGCGGCGGCGTTACTGCTGCTGCACCATCTCAGGCTCGGCTAATGCCCCACTGCCTGCCAGATCGCCACGACGAGAGCACCCACGGCGGTGAGGGCGGCGACCGCGGGCAGCGGCCAGCGCGCGTGTTCCAGTGTGTTGATCCGGGTGTTCAGCTCGTCGAGTTCCTTGGCGGTCTCCTCGGTGCGGTGCGTGAGCAGAGCCAGCCCGCCCTCCACGCGGGCGTAGGCGACGTCCAGGCGGCGTCGTAACTCTGCGAGTTCTCCAGTGACGACCGGATGCTCGGGATCGACGGTCACGAGTCCGCTCCTTTCCGTAGTGGTCTCACATCCCTTGCATGCGCAGGGAAAGTGAACTCGGCTGGTGGGCGCGTGGGGAGAGTGTGCGACGGGCATATGCGGGCCCGGCGCGCACACGGTGTGTGAATGCCGCGGGCCCGGCACCTTCGCGGTGCCGGGCCCGTGCGGTTGGCCGGAATCTGACCGTCTGTAATCAGCCGTCGATGTGGTCAGCCGTGGATGTGATCAGCCATAGGTGTAGAAGCCGGAGCCGGTCTTGCGGCCCAGCCGGCCGGCGTCGACCATGCGCTGCAGGAGCGGGGGAGCGGCGTACAGCGGCTCCTTGAACTCGTCGTACATGCTCTGCGCCACCGAGGCGACGGTGTCCAGGCCGATCAGGTCGGACAGCTTCAGCGGGCCCATCGGGTGGGCGCAGCCGAGCTCCATGCCGTTGTCGATGTCCTCGCGGCTGGCGATGCCCGACTCGAACATCCGGATCGCGGAGAGGAGGTAGGGGATCAGCAGCGCGTTCACCACGAAGCCGGAGCGGTCCTGGGCGCGGATCGCGTGCTTGCCGAGCAGCTTCTCGGCGAACGTCTGGGCGCGGGCGATCGTGCCCTCGGAGGTGGTGAGCGCCGGGATCAGCTCGACGAGCTTCTGCACCGGGGCCGGGTTGAAGAAGTGGACACCGATGACCTGGTCCGGGCGCGAGGTGGCGACCGCGAGCTTCACCAGCGGGATCGAGGAGGTGTTGGAGGCGAGGATCGCGTCGGGCCGGGTCACGACCTGGTCGAGGACCTGGAAGATCTCCGTCTTCACCTGCTCGTTCTCGACGACGGCCTCGATCACCAGGTCACGGTCGGCGAACTCGCCGAGGTCCGTGGTGAAGGACAGCCGGGCCTGCGTGGAGTCGCGCTCCTCCTCGCCGATCTTGCCGCGCTCGGCGGCCTTGGCCAGGGAGGTGAACAGCCGGGTGCGGCCGATCTCCAGGGCCTCGCCGGTGGTCTCGGCGACCTTCACGTCCAGCCCGGCGCGGGCGCACACCTCGGCGATGCCCGCTCCCATCTGGCCGCAGCCCACCACGCCTACGCGTGCAATATCTCCGGAGATGCCGGTCACATCGTCCCCTTCGCTGATCCACGACTGCGGCAGGTCCGCCGTTGTTCGGCGCCTGCTCCAAACCTGCACGTTACCTTCGGCGAAGCTTGATCGATCGTTCGGGTGCCTCATGAAAGGCTGTCGCCGGGACAGGTCCGGAACGCGCTGATCTGTCATGGGGTGGGCCATTGACCACGGCACACGGAGGTACGAAGAAGATGCTGCACCGGAAGTCCCGGCTGTCACGACGGGCGTTCACGGTGACCGCCCTGTCGGCACTCGTGGCGTCAGGCGGCGCGATGGCCGCAGGCTCCGCCATGGCGGGCGGCAAGGACCACCACCACCGGCGACGGGCGACGCGGGAGATGCGCGGCGTGTGGATCGCGACCGTGGCGAACCGGGACTGGCCCTCCAAGCAGGGCCTGACCGCGGACGAGCAGCGCGCCGAGCTGATCGCCCACCTCGACGCGGCGGCGGAGGCCCGCCTGAACACCGTGGTCTTCCAGGTACGGCCCACGGCCGACGCCCTGTGGCCCTCGCCGTACGAGCCGTGGTCGCAGGTCCTCACCGGCACCCAGGGCGAGGACCCCGGCTGGGACCCGCTCGGCACGGCCGTCGAGGAGGCCCACGCCCGCGATCTGCAACTGCACGCCTGGTTCAACCCGTACCGCGTCGCCAACCACACCGACCTCACCAAGCTGGCCGCCTCCCACCCCGCACGCGAGCACGAGGACTGGGTGGTGACGTACGGCGGCAAGCTCTACTACAACCCCGGGCTGCCCGAGGTCCGCGAGTTCGTGCGGAAGGCGATGCTCGACGCCGTCGAGAAGTACGAGATCGACGCCGTCCACTTCGACGACTACTTCTACCCGTACCCGGTGGCCGGCCAGACCTTCGACGACGACGAGGCCTACGACCGCCACGGCAGCGGCTTCTCGGTGCGGGCCGACTGGCGGCGGGACAACATCGACAAGCTGGTCCGTGAGACGGCGGCCGGCATCAGGGAGATCCGGCCCACCACGGAGTTCGGCATCAGCCCGTTCGGGGTGTGGCGCAACGCCGGCACCGACCCGCTCGGCTCCGACACCCGGGGCGGGGTGCAGACGTACGACGACCTGTACGCCGACACCCGCAAGTGGGTCCGTGAGGGCTGGATCGACTACATCTGCCCGCAGCTGTACTGGAACATCGGCTTCGCCGCCGCCGACTACGCCAAGCTCGTGCCCTGGTGGTCGGAGGTGGCCCGGGGCAGCAGGACGAAGCTGTACGTCGGTGAGGCGCTGTACAAGGCGGGTGACCCGGCGCAGCCCGCCGCCTGGCAGGAACCGGCCGAGCTGTCCCGGCATCTCACGCTGGCCAAGGAGCACGCGGAGGTCTGCGGGCACATGTACTTCGCAGCGAAGGACCTGGCCACCGACCGGATCGGGGCCATGGCACGGGTCGTCGCCGACCACTACACGCAGCCGGCGATTCCCCCGCGCTGACCTGTTCGCCGAGCTACTTGATCGTGTCCCTGTGACGGATCTCGGTGTCGGGGCCGGGGGAGCACAGGCCCTCGTGCCCGTCCTCGAAGCGGACGCGGTACGGAGGGTTGCCCTCCTGGCCCAGGACTTCGACGATCTCGCCGACCTTGTCGTGTTGCCCGACCACCCTGCCGTGCTGGACAAGCTGGTCGCCCACGGTTGCACGCATCTGTCGGTCCTCCTCACCAGGTGCGGGAGCAGCGGTCCGTGGCCTTGAGTCTACGGCGTGGAGCGGTGGTTGGAAGTGGGTCGGCCGGGGCCCGCTCAGCCACGCGCCCGCTGGGTCACGGCGATGCACACCAGCACCGCCGCGGCCGTCAGCGGGGCGGCCACTGTCAGGTGCTCGCCCAGCAGCAGCACCGACCACACCAGTGTGAGCAGGGGCTGGGCCAACTGCAACTGGCTGGCCTTCGGGATGCCGATCGCCGCCATGCCCCGGTACCAGACGACCAGCCCGAGGAACTGCGAGCCCGCCGCGACCCACAGCAGTCCGGTGACACCGTGCCAGGTCAGCTGGACGGGCTCGTACGACAGCGCCACCGCGGCGGCCGGCACGCTCAGCGGCAGACACAGCATCAGTGCCCAGCCGACCACCTGCCAGCCCGGCATGACCCGGGCCAGCCGGCCGCCCTCGGTGTAGCCGGCCGCGCAGATCAGCAGCGCCCCGAAGAGATACAGGTCGGCCGTGGTCAGGGTGCCGCCGCTCTGCTGCACGGTGAAGGCGACGACCGCCGCGGCGCCGACGAGGGCCGCGATCCAGAAGGTGCGCGACGGGCGGGTGCCGACACGCAGGGCCGAGAACAGGGCGGTGGTCAGCGGGAGCAGGCCGACCACGACCGCCGCGTGCGCGGTGGTGGACGTCTGGAGCGCCAGCGTGGTCAGCAGCGGGAAGCCGAGGACCACTCCGGCGCCGACCACCGCGAGGCCCGCCCAGTGCCGGCGACCGGGAAGCGGCACCCGCAGCGCCAGCAGACAGCCGCCCGCGATCAGCGCGGCCAGCACGCTGCGCACGGCGACCAGGGACCAGGGGCCGAAGCCCTCCAGGCCCCAGGCGGTGGCGGGGAAGGTGAGGGAGAAGGCCGCGACACCGAGGGCGGCCTGCAGGGTGCCGACCGATGTGCCGGGCCGATCGCTGACCGCAATCCCGATCGGTGCGATAGCGCTACTCTGTGTTCTCATGCAAGAGCGTAGCAGTGTGGCTGACCTGGCGGAACAGCTCCGAAGGGAACTTGACCGCTACTCTCCCGGCGGAAAGCTCCCGTCGAGCCGGTCGCTCGTCGAGCGGTTCCGGGTGAGCCCGGTGACCGTCTCGCGTGCCCTCGCGCAGCTCACCGCCGAAGGGCTGGTGGTGACCCGGCCCGGCGCCGGCGCCTTCCGTGCCGTGCCGCGCACCCCGCTCGCGGCGGCGGGCGACACCTCCTGGCAGGAGGTCGCGCTCAGCGCCGACGGCGCCGCCGACGTCGTACCCCGCACCGTGGACGCCTCCGGCGTCACCGTCTGTCTCGCCACGCCGCCGCCCGGAGTGATCGAGTTCAGCGGCGGCTACCCCCACCCCTCCCTCCAGCCCGAGAAGGCCATGTCAGCGGCGCTGTCCCGGGCCGGCCGCCGACCCGGCGCCTGGGGGAGGCCGCCGCTGGACGGACTGCCCGAGCTGCGCGAGTGGTTCGCCCGCCAGATCGGCGGCACCGTCACCGCCGCCGAGGTGCTGATCGCGGCCGGCGGCCAGTCCGCGCTGACCACCGCGCTGCGCGCACTCGCCCCGCCCGGCGCGCCGGTCCTGGTCGAATCGCCCACCTACCCGGGCATGCTGGCCATCGCCCGCGCGGCCGGACTGCGCCCGGTGCCCGTACCGGTGGACCCGGACGGAGTGAGGCCGGCCCTGCTCGCCGACGCGTTCCGCGCCACCGGCGCCCGTGTCTTCGTCTGCCAGCCGCTCTTCCAGAACCCGACCGGCGCGGTCCTCGCCCCCGAGCGCCGCCCGGAGGTGCTGCGCATCGCGCGGGAGGCCGGTGCCTTCGTCGTGGAGGACGACTTCGTACGGCGCCTGGTGCACGAGGACGCGGGCCCGCTGCCGCGCACGCTCGCCGCCGACGACCCCGACGGTGTCGTCGTCCATGTCTCCTCCCTCACCAAGGCGACCTCGCCCAGCTTCCGGGTCGGTGCCCTCACCGCGCGCGGACCGGTGCTGGAACGGCTGCGCGCCATCCAGGTCGTCGACACCTTCTTCGTGTCCCGCCCGCTGCAGGAGGCGGCCCTGGAACTCGTCGGCTCGCCCGCCTGGCCCCGCCATCTGCGCACCCTGTCCGCCGAACTCAGGGCCCGCCGCGACGCCATGACCGCGGGCCTGCGGCTGCACCTGCCCGAACTCTCCCTCCCGCACATCCCGTCCGGCGGCTACCACCTCTGGCTCCGCCTCCCCGACGGCACCGACGAGCCCGCCCTGACCTCGGCGGCCCTGCGCACAGGTGTCGCCATCACACCCGGCCGCCCGTACTTCAGCGCGGAGCCTTCAGCGGGGCATCTGCGGTTGAGCTTCGCCGCGGTGGCCGGGATCGGGGAGATCGCGGAGGGGGTACGGCGACTGCGGGCCGCGTGGGACGAGGTGCGCTGACGCTTCGCTGGGAGGGCCGCGATGGGCCGTCGTTTGTCTGCGGCGCCGTCGTGGCTGGTCGCGCTCGCGCGGCGGAGCCGCATATCGACGCAGCCCCGCGTCCCTTGGGGCGTTGCAGGCGCCCGGCGAAAACCGCTCGACGCCCCCGCCCCCGCCCTGCGAGCCTCACGGCATGACCGACACCCCGCCCCTCGCCGACGGCTACGAGATCTCCACCGACCTCCGGCGCATCGACGCCGAGCGTGTGCACCGGTGGCTGTCCACCGACGCGTACTGGGCGCTCGGGCGGGCGCGGGAGAAGCAGGACCGGGCGATCGAGGGCTCGCTGAACTTCGGCGTGTACGACACGGTTTCGGGAGAGCAGGTGGCGTATGCCCGGGTCGTCACCGACCGGGCGACCTTCGCGTGGCTGTGTGACGTGTACGTCGACCCGTCGGTGCGCGGCAAGGGCATCGGGACGGCGCTCGTCGAGGGGGTACGCGAGCATCTGCGGCCGTACGGGCTGCGGCGGATGCTGCTCGCGACGCACGACGCGCACGGGGTCTACGAGAAGCTCGGGTTCGCGGCGCTGGAGAACCCCGACCAATGGATGGCGCTCTACTTCTAGTTGCGTACTTGAATGTCCAACAGCCGTTTTCCAGTGACTTGTCCGCCTGGTCCTGACTCCGCAGTAAGGCTTCGTCCACCCTCCGTGACGCCCGCACAGACCCTCTTGACCTGCGCACTTCCGCGACACACCATCGCCGCATGTCGCTTCGGGTCACGTTCGTCGCCGCCGCGCGCAGCTCCCCGCTGCTCGCCGAGCGCTTCGAGGACGACCGGCCGCTGGACCAGGCCGGCTGGGACGAGGTGCAGCGCGTCGCACGCGACCTGCTGCCGCTGGCGGCGGCCGAGCTGCGCTACTGCTCGCCGACCCCGCGCAGCCGCGCCACCGGCGACGCCCTCGGCTACGCACCGCTGGTCCAACTCGCCCTGCGCGACTGTGACATGGGCCGCTGGCGCGGGCTCACCCTGGGCGAGGCGATGGCCCGGGAGCCGGACGCCGTGGACGCCTGGCTCGCCGATCCGCGCGGCACGCCGCACGGCGGGGAGTCCCTGCTCGCGTTCATCGGCCGGGTCGGCGGCTGGCTCGACACCCGTCCCGTGGACGACGGCGGCCGGATCGTCGCCGTGGCCGAACCGTCCGTGATCCGGGCCGCCCTGGTCTACGCCCTGAAGGCGCCGCCCGCCACCTACTGGAACATCGACGTACGCCCCCTGTCGACCACCACCGTGACCGGCCACGCCGGCCGCTGGAACCTCCGCTTCGACGGGGCGCCGACTCAGCCCTCGCGGGCGTAGTCCGTGGTGAGGACGAGGTCCTTCGCCGGGCCCCGAACCCGCCACACCGTCCGCCAGTGGTTCTCGTCCCGGACGGTGAACTCGCCCCGGTAGAGGTCGGCCGAGCACGGGTGGTCGGTGATGTGCCGGCCGGTCGTCAGGTCCAGGTCGTGGAAGAAGCGGCCGTCGGCGAAGCGGACGTCCGCCGTTCCCGGTGAACCGCCCGGGAGGAAACGCAGGGTGCGTTCGGCGGGGCGCGGGACGTCACGCCAGACGAAAGTGCCGGACTCGTGGTGCAGGAGGCCGCCGTCGTCGAGTCGGCCGAAAACCGTCGTACCGGAGAAGTCGCCTGCCTCCCCCGTCGTCAGATCCCGCACGGACCGCTCGACCCGCCAGTCTCCGGTCAGATACGTCAGCACCTCCGGTACTGGCCAGAACTCGCTCATCCGCTCCTCGCTTCCGACACTTTCGGTACCGCGCGACCCGTTGACGCTCCGGATCACCCTCCCTATCTTGCCGTTCGAAGTGCTGATCAGCGTTTGATATTTCGAACATCGAGCCGCGGAGTATCCATGCCACGCAATCCCAGCCGCTGGAGATTCGGCCTAGCGACCACCGCCTTCCTGGTGGCAGCCGGTCTCATCCCGTCGCCCGCCCACGCCGAGGACGTCACCGACTACGCGATCACCGTCGACCCGAGCGCCCAAGGCGCGGCGATCGACGACACGATGTACGGCGTCTTCTTCGAGGACATCAACCGGGCCGCGGACGGCGGACTGTACGCCGAGCTCGTGCAGAACCGGTCCTTCGAGTACTCCACCGCCGACAACGGCTCGTACACGCCCCTGACCTCGTGGACCGTCGGCGGCACGGCCCAGGTCGTCAACGACACCGGCCGGCTCAACGCGCGCAACCGCAACTACCTCTCGCTGGGCGCCGGTTCGTCCGTCACGAACGCCGGTTACAACACCGGCATCCGGGTCGAGCAGGGCAAGAGGTACGACTTCTCGGTGTGGGCCCGCGCCGAGAGCGGCAGCACGCTCACCGTCTCCCTGAAGGACGCCGCGGGCACGCTGGCCACCGCCCGGCAGGTCGCCGTGAAGGGCGGCTGGGCCAAGTACAAGGCCACCTTCACCGCGACCCGCACCAGCAACCGCGGCCGGCTCGCCGTGGCCTCGACCGCCGCGGCCGCACTCGACGAGGTGTCGCTCTTCCCGCGCGACACCTACAAGAACCAGCCGAACGGCCTGCGCAAGGACCTCGCCGAGAAGATCGCCGCCCTGAAGCCGGGCTTCGTGCGCTTCCCCGGCGGCTGCCTGGTCAACACCGGCTCGATGGAGGACTACAGCGAGGCCTCGAACTGGCAGCGCAAGCGCAGCTACCAGTGGAAGGACACCATAGGCCCGGTCGAACAGCGCGCCACCAACGCCAACTTCTGGGGCTACAACCAGAGTTACGGTCTCGGCTACTACGAGTACTTCCGCTTCTCCGAGGACATCGGCGCCATGCCGCTGCCCGTCGTCCCCGCCCTGGTCACCGGCTGCGGCCAGAACAAGGCCACCGACAACGAGGCGCTGCTCAAGCGGCATATCCAGGACACCCTGGATCTCATCGAGTTCGCCAACGGCCCGGCGACCTCCAAGTGGGGCAAGGTCCGCGCCCAGATGGGCCACCCGAAGCCCTTCCACCTGACCCACATCGGGGTCGGCAACGAGGAGAACCTCCCCAAGGAGTTCTTCGCCCGCTTCGAGCAGTTCCGGGCCGCCATCAAGGCCAAGTACCCGGACATCACCGTCATCTCCAACTCCGGCCCGGACGACGCCGGCACGACCTTCGACACCGCGTGGCAGCTCAACCGCGAGGGCAAGGTCGACATGGTCGACGAGCACTACTACAACAGCCCGAACTGGTTCCTGCAGAACAACGACCGCTACGACTCCTACGACAGGAACGGCCCCAAGGTCTTCCTCGGCGAGTACGCCTCCCAGGGCAACGCCTGGAAGAACGGCCTCTCCGAAGCCGCCTTCATGACCGGCCTGGAGCGCAACGCGGACGTCGTCAAGCTCGCCTCGTATGCCCCGCTGCTCGCCAACGAGGACTACGTCCAGTGGCGGCCGGACATGATCTGGTTCAACAACCGGGCCTCCTGGAACTCGGCAAACTACGAGGTCCAGAAGCTGTTCATGAACAACGTCGGCGACCGCGTCGTCCCGTCCAGGGCCACCACCACGCCGAACGTCAGCGGCCCCATCAGCGGCGCCGTCGGCCTGTCCACCTGGGCGACCAGCGCCGCGTACGACGACGTCAAGGTCACCTCGGCGGACGGCTCGACGCTGCTCAGCGACGACTTCTCCGGTGACGCCTCGAAGTGGACGCACAGCGGCGCCGGCAGCTGGAGCATCCAGGACGGCCAGTACGTCCAGACCGACGCCGCCGCCGAGAACACCATGGTCACGGCGGGCGACCCGGCCTGGAAGGACTACGACCTGCATGTGAAGGCCACCAAGAAGTCCGGCAAGGAGGGCTTCCTCGTCGCCTTCGGCGTCAAGGACACCGGCAACTACTACTGGTGGAACCTGGGCGGCTGGAACAACACCCAGTCCGCGATCGAGCAGGCCGTCGACGGCGGCAAGGGCACCCTGATGACCAAACCCGGGTCGATCGAGACGGGCCGCGCCTACGACATCGACATCAAGGTGCGCGGCCGCCAGGTCACCCTGCTCCTCGACGGCAAGGAGTGGGGCAGCTTCACCGACGACAAGCCGGCCGAGCCGTTCCGGCAGGTCGTCACCAAGGACGCGAGGACCGGTGACCTGATCGTCAAGGTCGTCAACGCCCAGTCCGCCGAGGCCCGCACGGCCATCGACCTCGGCGGCGCCAAGGTCGCCTCCACCGCCCGCGTCACCACGCTGGCCGCCGACCAGGACGCGGTGAACACCGAGACGGACACGCCGGTCACCCCGGTGAGCTCCACCTTCCGGGGCGTCACCGACAAGTTCACGTACACCTTCCCGGCGAACTCCGTCACCTTCCTGCGGATCAAGCAGAGGTAAGGAGCTCCGAGAGGCTCAGCTGCCGGCGGCCCACCCCGGGACCGTCGGCAGCACCTTCTCGGCGACCCGGAGCAGTACGGCGTCGTCCGGCACCATGCCGTCCGCGCGCCACAGGGTCACGTCGTAGGAACCGCCGCTGTCCTTCTCGTCCTGGGCCACCACGACGGAGCGCAGCGGGACGCCGGTGCCGCTCTCGGCGTCGCCGCCGTCGAGACGGAAGTTGATCTTTATGGTCCGGTCCGAGTAGAGGACAGCGGGACGGCCGAGCACCGTCCGCTCGGTCGCGCTCCCCAGCAGTTCGTGCGACCCGGCCACGGGGAGGTCGTCGTAGGTGGCGGAGACCGTCACCGTGTACGTGTCGAACTCGACCTCGGCGGAGGGCATCGGGATGTCCTTGCCGCCGGAGAGCCCCACGGAGCCGTCGTTGCCGAAGGCGGTCTTCGCGGTCTCCGTCGGAGTGCCCAGCAGTTCGGCGAGGTCGGGCCGCAGCAGGGCCTCGCACAGCTGCTTCCCGGTCACCCGGCCGGTCCGCTTGCCGGGCTCCTTCTCGTCGGAGCAGCTGGCGGCCGGCGTGCCGCTGCTCCCGTTCCCGGACGTCACGTCGGACGCCCACAGGGCGCCCCCGAGCGCCGCGAACAACGCCACGGCCGCGAAGGCCTGCCCCCAAGCGTTGTGGCCCTTCTCGGGCGAGCCGATCTTTTCGGCCATGTCCCCCACCTGCCGTGATCCCCTGATACGTGCCCGGGGACACTAGCCCATGGACATGACATGGACAAAGCCGGTTTTCGTGCCCTCTCGCCCGGGTGGGGTGCGGCGCGTCGGCCGGGCGGGGTAGGCCGCCCGGCCAAGATTGCATAAACCTGCGGCGAAACGTATAGTCATGCCATCTAGGAGGAGGATTCCATGGCGGTACGTGCGGCAGTGGCCGGAGCGAGTGGGTACGCGGGCGGGGAACTGCTGCGTCTGCTCCTGGCGCACCCCGAGGTCGAGATCGGGGCCCTGACCGGCAACTCGAACGCGGGACAGCGGCTCGGCGCGCTCCAGCCGCACCTGCTGCCCCTCGCCGACCGCATACTCCAGGAGACGACCCCCGAGGTCCTCGCCGGACACGACGTCGTCTTCCTCGCCCTGCCCCACGGACAGTCCGCCGCGGTCGCCGAGCAGCTCGGCCCGGACGTCCTGGTCGTCGACATGGGCGCCGACTTCCGGCTGAAGGACGCGGCCGACTGGGAGACCTTCTACGGCTCCCCGCACGCCGGCACCTGGCCCTACGGCCTCCCCGAACTGTCGGGTGGCCGCGCCGCGCTGGAGGGGTCCAAGCGCATCGCGGTACCCGGCTGCTACCCGACCGCCGTCTCGCTCGCCCTCTTCCCGGCCTACGCCGCCGGCCTCGCCGAGCCCGACGCCGTGATCGTCGCCGCCTCCGGCACCTCCGGCGCGGGCAAGGCGCCCAAGCCCCATCTGCTGGGCAGCGAGGTCATGGGCTCCATGACGCCGTACGGCGTCGGCGGCGGCCACCGGCACACCCCCGAGATGATCCAGAACCTCAGCGGGGCGGCGGGCCAGCGGGTGTCGGTCTCCTTCACGCCGACCCTCGCCCCGATGCCCCGCGGCATCCTCGCCACCTGCAGCGCCCACGCCCGCCCCGGCGTCACGGCGGACTCCGTGCGCGCCGCCTACGAGAAGGCGTTCGCCGACGAGCCCTTCGTCCACCTCCTCCCGGAGGGGCAGTGGCCCGCCACGGCGTCCGTCTACGGTTCCAACGCCGTTCAGGTGCAGGTCGCGTACGACGCCGCCGCGAACCGCATCATCGCGATCAGCGCCATCGACAACCTGACCAAGGGCACCGCGGGCGGTGCCGTCCAGAGCATGAACATCGCCCTGGGATTTGACGAGGCCACCGGCCTTTCGACGATCGGAGTCGCACCGTGAGCGTCACGGCAGCCAAAGGATTCACGGCGGCGGGCATCGCCGCCGGGATCAAGGAGAACGGCAACCCGGACCTGGCCCTCGTGGTCAACACCGGGCCCCGCCGCGCCGCCGCCGGTGTCTTCACCTCCAACCGCGTGAAGGCCGCGCCGGTCCTGTGGTCCGAGCAGGTCCTCAAGAGCGGCCAGGTCGCCGCCGTCGTCCTCAACTCCGGCGGCGCCAACGCCTGCACGGGCTCCAAGGGCTTCCAGGACACCCACGCCACCGCCGAGAAGGCCGCCGAGGCCCTCGGCCGGGGCGCCATCGAGATCGCCGTCTGCTCCACCGGCCTCATCGGCGTCCTGCTCCCCATGGACAAGCTGCTCCCCGGCGTCGAGACCGCCGCCGCGCAGCTCTCCGAGCACGGCGGTGAGAAGGCCGCCATCGCCATCAAGACCACCGACACCGTCCACAAGACGTCCGTCGTCACCAAGGACGGCTGGACCGTCGGCGGCATGGCCAAGGGCGCCGGCATGCTCGCCCCCGGCCTCGCCACCATGCTGGTCGTCCTCACCACCGACGCCGACCTCGACAACGACGCCCTGGACAAGGCCCTGCGCGCCGCCACCAAGGTCACCTTCGACCGCGTCGACTCCGACGGCTGCATGTCCACCAACGACACCGTGCTGCTGCTCGCCTCCGGCGCCGCCGAAGTCACCCCGCAGTACGAGGAGTTCGCCGAAGCCGTACGGCAGGTCTGCGACGACCTCGGCCAGCAGCTCATCCGGGACGCCGAGGGCGCCAGCAAGGACATCAAGGTCGAGGTCGTCAACGCCGCGACCGAGGACGACGCCGTCGAGGTGGGCCGCTCCATCGCCCGCAACAACCTCCTCAAGTGCGCCATCCACGGCGAGGACCCCAACTGGGGCCGTGTCCTGTCCGCGATCGGCACGACGTCCGCCGCCTTCGAGCCCGACCGGCTCAACGTCGCCATCAACGGCGTCTGGGTGTGCAAGAACGGCGGCGTCGGCGAGGACCGCGAGAAGGTCGACATGCGCTACCGCGAGGTGCACATCGTCGCCGACCTGGCCGCGGGCTCCGAGACCGCGACCATCTGGACCAACGACCTGACCGCCGACTACGTCCACGAGAACAGCGCCTACTCCTCATGAGCAACTCACCCGCGCGCAAGCACACCGCGCTCCCCAAGGCCCAGATCCTCATCGAGGCGCTGCCCTGGCTGGTCCGGCACAACGGCAAGACCGTCGTGATCAAGTTCGGCGGCAACGCCATGATCGACGAGGAGCTGAAGGCCGCCTTCGCCCAGGACGTCGTGTTCCTGCACCACGCCGGCCTCAAGCCGGTCGTCGTGCACGGGGGCGGCCCGCAGATCAGCGCCGCCCTCGACAAGCACGGCATCGTCAGCGAGTTCAAGGCCGGCCTGCGCGTCACCACCGAGGACGCCATGGACGTCGTACGGATGGTGCTGGCCGGACAGGTCCAGCGCGAGCTGGTCAACCTGCTCAACCAGCACGGCCCGCTGGCCGTCGGCCTGACCGGTGAGGACGCGCACACCATCACCGCCACCAAGCACCAGCCCGAGATCGACGGCGAGCTGGTCGACATCGGCCGGGTCGGCGAGATCACCGCCATCGACACGGGCGCGATCGAGGCGCTGCTGGCCGACGGCCGGATCCCGGTCGTCTCGTCGATCGCCCGTTCCGAGGACGACGGACATGTCTACAACGTCAATGCTGATACGGCGGCTGCGGCACTCGCTGCTGCTCTGGGCGCCGAAACCCTCATGGTCCTCACGGACGTCGAGGGCCTCTACGAGGACTGGCCCAACTCCGACGAGGTGATCAGCCGTCTCACCGCTTCCCAACTGGAGAAGCTGCTGCCGGAGTTGAGCTCCGGCATGGTGCCGAAGATGGAGGGCTGCCTGCACGCCGTGCGCGGGGGCGTCACCACCGCCCGCGTCATCGACGGGCGGGTCCAGCACTCGATCCTGCTGGAGATCTTCACCGATGAAGGCATCGGCACGATGGTCGTGCCGGACGCGCAAGAGGGGGATGCCGTATGACCGACAATCAGGAGCTCACCCAGCGGTGGCAGGGCTCGCTCATGAACAACTACGGCACCCCGCGGCTCCCTCTCGTCCGCGGTGAGGGCCTGAAGGTCTGGGACGCCGAGGGCAAGCAGTACTACGACTGGGTCGGCGGCATCGCCACCAACGCGCTCGGCCACGCCCACCCGGCGATCGTCGAGGCCGTCAGCAAGCAGATCGCGTCCCTCGGCCATATCTCCAACTTCTTCATGGCCGAGCCGACCGTCGCCCTCGCCGAACGGCTCCTCCAGCTCTTCGGCCGGGACGGCAGGGTCTTCTTCTGCAACTCCGGCGCGGAGGCCAACGAGGCGGCCTTCAAGATCGGCCGGCTGACCGGGCGGACGCACGTCGTCGCCACCGACGGCGGCTTCCACGGCCGCACCATGGGCGCCCTCGCGATGACCGGGCAGCCCGGCAAGCGGGAGCCGTTCCTGCCGCTGCCCGGTGACGTCACGCATGTGCCCTTCGGCGACGCGCAGGCGCTGGCCGCGGCCGTCACCGAGGAGACGGCCCTCGTGATCATCGAGCCGATCCAGGGCGAGCTCGGCGTCGTGGTGCCGCCGGCCGGCTATCTGAAGGCGGCGCGGGCGATCACCGCCGCGAGCGGTGCGCTGCTCGTCCTGGACGAGGTGCAGACCGGCGTCGGCCGTACCGGGCACTGGTTCGAGTACCAGGCCCACGAGGGCGTCCTGCCCGACGTCGTCACCCTCGCCAAGCAGCTGGGCGGCGGCCTGCCGCTGGGCGCGACGGTCGCTTTCGGGCGGGCCGCCGAGCTGCTGCAGCCCGGGCACCACGGGACGACGTTCGGTGGCAACCCGGTCGCGTGCGCCGCCGGTCTCGCGGTGCTGGACACCATCGCGAACGACGGGTTGCTGGAGAACGTCAAGCGGCAGAGCGAGACGTTGCGCGACGGGATCGAGGCGCTGGGCCATCCGCTGGTCAGCCATGTCCGGGGCGCGGGACTGCTCCTGGGTATCGTGCTCACCGAGCCGCACGCCGCGAAGGTGCAGCAGGCGGCTCAGGACGCCGGATTCCTGCTGAACGCGCCCGCCCCCGATGTCGTACGGCTCATGCCGCCGCTGAACCTCGGGGACGACGAAGTGGAAGCGCTTCTTCAGGCCCTTCCCGGCATCCTGGACGTTGCCAACGGGGACGGATGATCCGGGGAATGAGACGACGATGAGTCAGGCGCAGGACCACGAGCAGGGCGGGGCCGCCGGGCCTGCCGTGCCGCAGACCCGTACCGCACGCCACCGCCGGATCGTGGACATCCTCAACCGGCAGCCGGTGCGGTCGCAGAGTCAGCTGGCGAAGCTGCTGTCGGACGACGGGCTGAGCGTCACGCAGGCGACGCTCTCCCGGGACCTGGACGAGCTCAACGCGGTGAAGATCCGGAACAACGACGGTGACCTGATCTACGCGGTGCCGAGTGAGGGCGGGTTTCGTACGCCTCGGGCGCCGCTGGGGGAGTCGGCGAAGGAGGAGCGGATGCGGCGGTTGTCGCAGGAGCTGCTCATCTCCGCGGAGGCTTCCGCGAACCTCGTGGTCCTGCGGACCCCTCCGGGGGCGGCGCAGTTCTTGGCCTCGGCCATCGATCAGGCCGAGCTGCAGGACATCCTGGGGACCATCGCCGGTGACGACACGTTGCTGTTGATCAGCCGGAATCCTACGGGGGGTCAGGCTCTGGCCGATCATTTGCTGCGGTTGGCTCAGAACGGGCACTAGTCGCCGTAGGGGGTCTGTGACTGGTTGGGCGCGGGTTGTTCGTGGCTGGTCGCGCAGTTCCCCGCGCCCCTGGGTGGGTCGGCTCGCGTGGGCTGCGAGGTTGCCCCCGCCTCAGCCCCCCGGCCGCGTCAGCCCAGCCGCGCCGCCAACCCCCCGGTGCAGCGGACCTCGTCGCCCGCTGTGATCAAGAGCGCTTCTACGTCCGGCAACGACTCCAGCCAGCGCAGACCCTGGCGTGAACCCATGGCGAAGGCGGCGGTCGCCCAGCAGTCGGCCCAGGTGAGGCTGGGGGCTACGACCGTCACCGCCACCAGGTCCGTCACCGCGGAGCGGCCCGTGCGGGGGTCGACTATGTGGGCGCCGCGTTCGGCGGTGCCGGAGGTGGCGACCGCCAGTTCGGACAGACCGGCAGCGGAGATCACGGCAGCAAGGCCGCCCGGGCGGAGCGGGTCGGCCACCCCCACCCGCCAGGGGCGCTGTGCGCCCGGGACGCCCAGGAGCTGGACGTCGCCGCCGCCGTTGAGGCTGACGCCGCTCACGCCGGGGACGTCCGCGAGGCGGCGGGCCGCCCGTTCCACCGACCAGCCCTTGACGATGCCGGTCGGGTCGAGGCGGCCCTCGTACGACGTGCTGAACCAGCCCTCGCTGGTCCGCTCCGCCTCGGCGCCGAGCTCCAGCACCTCGGCGACCTCCGGATCGCACTCGTCGACGGTCAGCGCACCGCGTACCAGCCGGGAGATCTGGCTGTCGTCGCGGTAGGTGCTGAACACCTCGTCGACCCGGTGCAGTCCGGCGACCGCCTCGTCCAGTGCCGACCGCACGGCACCGGGGTCCCCGCCGCGGACGTCGAAGGAGAAGACCGTCCCCATGACCTCCTCCGCATGACGCACCGCGGCGGGAGCTTGTGTCGGTTCCACCACCGTGTCAGCCACCGGCCTGGTCCAGTGCCGACTGGAGGGATTCCTTGTATCCGGCGCTGGTGTAGGTGGCTCCGGAGACGGCGTCGATGTCGGCGCTGCCGGCTGCCACGGCGGCCTGGTTGAGCTTGGGTACGGCGTTGGCGGTGACCTGGTCGCTCTGGCCGCCCTTGGGCGTCTGGACCGCCTCGGCCTTGGTGATCTTGCCGCCGGCGACCGTGACGCGCACCTGGACCGGCCCGTACTGCGTCTGGGACACCTCGCCGGTGACGGTACGGGCCTGCGCGGCGCCCGAACCCTGGGACCCGGAGCCCTGGGAGCCCGACCCCTGCGACGCACCGGCGCTCGCCTGCGCCTTGTCCAGGGCGGACTGGAGGGATTCCTTGTATCCGGCGCTGGTGTAGGTGGCTCCGGAGACGGCGTCGATGTCGGCGGTGCCCGCTGCCACGGCCGCCTGGTTGAGTTTCGGTACGGCGTCGGCGGTGACCTGGTCGCTCCGGCCGCCCTTGGGCGCCTGGACCGTCTCCGCCTTGGAGATCTTGCCGCCGTTGACGGTGATACGGACCTGGACCGCGCCGTACTGGGTCTGGACGGCGTCCCCGGTGACCGTGGCGGCCTGGGCGGCACCGGACCCCTGCGACGCACCGGCGCTCGCCTGCGCCTTGTCCAGGGCGGACTGGAGGGATTCCTTGTATCCGGCGCTGGTGTAGGTGGCTCCGGAGACGGCGTCGATGTCGGCGGTGCCCGCTGCCACGGCCGCCTGGTTGAGTTTCGGTACGGCGTCGGCGGTGACCTGGTCGCTCCGGCCGCCCTTGGGCGCCTGGACCGTCTCCGCCTTGGAGATCTTGCCGCCGTTGACGGTGATACGGACCTGGACCGCGCCGTACTGGGTCTGGACGGCGTCCCCGGTGACCGTGGCGGCCTGGGCGGCACCGGACCCCTGCGACGCACCGGCGCTCGCCTGCGCCTTGTCCAGGGCGGACTGGAGGGATTCCTTGTATCCGGCGCTGGTGTAGGTGGCTCCGGAGACGGCGTCGATGTCGGCGCTGCCGGCTGCCACGGCGGCCTGGTTGAGCTTGGGTACGGCGTTGGCGGTGATCTGGTCGCTCCGGCCGCCCTTGGGGGCCTGGACCGTCTCCGCCTTGGTGATCTTGCCGTTGGCCACCGTCAGGCGTACCTGCACGGCCCCGTACTGGGTCTGCGCCGCGTCACCGGTGAACGTGCCGGTGGCCGCCGCCTGGGCGCCGCCCTGGGCCGAGGCCGCCGGCGGTGCGCCGATGCCCGCCGCCTGTGCGGAACCCGGGTCGGACGCCGGTTTCAGCGACAGCAGCAGCACGATCCCGGACACGGTGGCGGCGCCGGCCAGCACGACACGCCGGATGGGGTGACTCTTCCTCATCGGTCCTACAGCTCCTGAAGTCTTTGAGTCCCGTCGCTCACATCTCGAACGACTCGTGATGGATGCGGCGGGCGGGCACACCCGCGCCGCGCAGTGCTTCGTAGACGGACTGCGCGAAGCCGGCCGGCCCGCACATGAAAACGTCGTGCTTGTCGATGTCGGGCAGCTTCTGCCGCAACCGCTCCGCCGAGATGTCGGGCCGCTCGCCGTCAGGGCTGTTCACCGCGTACATCAGACGGGCGCCGCGCTCGTCGGCGATCTTGGCCAGCTCGTCCCACAGCGCCAGGTCCTGGGTGCTGTTGGCCCGGTAGAGGAGCGTGATGTCACCGGACGCGCCGGGCAGCGTCTCGAACAGCGCCCGCATCGGTGTGATGCCGACACCGCCGGCCACCAGCAGCACCTTGCCGCGGCTGCGCCGCTGTGCCGTCATCGCACCGTACGGCCCCTCGGCCCACACCTTCGTTCCCGGCTTCAGGTCACGCAGCCGCGACGTGTGGTCGCCGATCGCCTTGACCGTGATCCGCAGCATGTCCGGGCGGGGCGCCGCCGACAGCGAGTACGGGTGGGAACTGAACCGCATCCCCGGCGCCTTGAACCGCCACCGGAAGAACTGCCCGGCCTCCGCCCCCATCCGGTGCAGCTTGCGCCCGCCGATCAGCACCGACACCACGCCCGGCGTCTCCTCGATGACCGCCTCGACATACATCCGGTGCCGCATGTTGAGGCGGATCGGGGTGAGGACCCGGTACCAGATCACCGCCGCGGTCACGGCGCCGTACAGCCCGTACCAGAAGGTCTTCGCGGTGGGCTCGACGGCGAACTCGTTGCCGGTGGTGATCTGGTGCCAGAACGTCAGGTACACCGCCGCGTACGTCAGCAGGTGGACGTGGTACCAGGTGTCGTACGGGATCCGGCGGCGGACGCCCCCGATCGACAGGAACGCGATGAGGAACAGCAGCCCGGTGCCGATGGCCGCCTTGCCCATGTCGGGCAGCGTGTTGACCGAGTCGACCGTCTGCTGCACGACGTCGCCGAGCGTCTTGCCGGCCTGCAGCGCGTACGCCCACATGGTCAGGAAGACATGGGCGATGACCAGGCAGATCGTGTACCGCCCGCTCATCGCGTGCCACCGCGCGACCCGGTCCGAGCCCACCCGCCGCTCCAGCGCCGGCACCCGGGCCATCTGGAGCACGACGAGCGCCATCAGATAGCCGGCGAGCAGTCCGGTGATCCGCCCCGCGGCGAGGATCTTCGCGGTGTTGTCCGCGAGGGACGGCGTGTTGTCCCACCACAGCCACAGCACCGCCGCCGCGCCCGCCCATAGGGCGATCACCAGCGGGACGGCCGGGGAGCGGCGCGGGCGGATGCGGCGCATCGTCTGGCGGCGAGCGGCACGGCCGCCTGCGAGCGTGGTGGTCACGGTTCCTCCGGGGACGGGGCAAGGGGGGTGCGTGATGGGCGTGGTCCCTTGGCCCTGAGATACGTGCGGGGAGGTCCGTGTGTTCAGTGGCGCGCGCTCAGTACCGGGTGATGGCCGTCGACCCCTTCGCCGTCCCGATCGCGATATGCGGTTTCCGCCCCGGATCGGCCCATGTCAGGATCCGCCGCATCGCCTTCCGCGACACCGACACACAACCGGCCGTCGCCCCGCGCCCCTTCACATGGAGGAAGATGCCCGCTCCGCGGCCCTTGACCGGGCGGTCGTAGTTGAAGCCGATGACGAGTGCGTGCGCGTACAGCGGGCCGTAGGAGATCAGGTGCTCGGACTCGGCGGCCCGGCAGTCGCGGGCCCGTGGCTCGGTCCAGCGGTTGTAGACGCGGGAGTCGTTGTCCTGGCACCACCAGGAGTCCTTGCGCACCCGGCGGTACTCGTACGCCGTCCCGCGCGGCGCCGCCTCGATGCCGAAGGCGTACGGCAGCTTGTACAGCCCGGTCGGCGTCGTGTTGGTGCTCTGCTTGCGCCGGGCCCCCTCGACGAGACCCTTCGCCCCGAACCGGGCGGACGCCGAACCGGCCTTCACCCATGTCCCCTCGACCCGGTCCCACCAGGTCACGGTGCCGGACGTGGAGCCGGTTCCCAGGGCCACGGCGGTGATCAGCTGGGTGCCGCCGCCGGTGTCGGCCATGCGTGCGGGCAGCGCGGGCCGGGGCGGGCCGGCCGGGGCGGCGCCGACTGCCAGGAGGGACGCGGACACGAGGGCGACGACACCGGGGCGCATGGCTCAGACGCTAGACGGGGGCAGGGGCAACGGCACTCCGGGTAGGCCATCCAGGCTGTTCGCGATCTGCCTCTTGGCGAAGTACGCGCTCAGCGAGTCGTCGTCCTCACGCGCGAAGCGCCTCGCGTGCAGGTCGCGGTCCTCGTCGTACGTCATGAGCGGGACCGCGTATCCGCAGGAGTCGCGGATGACATCGGCCCGCACCACGACGATCGCGCGCAGGCCGTGCAGGGACGGGTCGATGTCGGGAAAGTGCCCGAGCAGCTCCTCGAACCGCGGATCGTCACGGAAGACGGCCTCACCGCGGCCGTGCACCCGGACGATGTTGGGCGGCCCCTGGAAGGCGCACCACATCAGGGTGATCCGGCCGTTCTCCCGCAGATGCGCGACCGTCTCGGCGTTGGAGCCGGCGAAGTCGAGGTAGGCCAGGGTCAGTTCGTCGAGGATCGCGAAGGAGCCCTTGAGACCCTTGGGGGAGAGGTTGACGGTGCCGTCGGCCGACAGGGGAGCGGTCGCGGTGAAGAAGAGGGGCTGCTCCTCGATGAAGGTGCGGAGTCTGCCGTCGATACGTTCGTAAGTTTTTCCCACGTCAACCGATTATGGACGTAGGTCGTTCGTATGTCTAAGTAATTGTGGGGTGCGGCATGAAACACCGCGGCCGCCCCGGCCGGCGTGCCAACGGGGCGGCCACGGCTGCCTGTCACGTCACTGGGTGAGCGTGCAGGCGGCGAATGCCTCCAGCCCCTCGGGCTTTTCGGCCGCGCGGCCGATGGCGGTCTCGATGCGGTTGAGGGCGGCGACGCGCTTGTCCTCCAGGGGGCCGAGGATGGCGTTCTGGACGAAGTTGGGTCCGCCCTGGCCGACGGTGTCGACGAGGCGCTGGTTGGCTTCGTCGATCTGGGTCTGGAGCTGGGCGAGGTTGCGGTCGACCTCGGCCTGCGCGGAGGCGGGGATCGCGGGCAGCTGACCGGTCACGTCCGGGCAGCTGATCGTCCCGACCCCGGCGTTCCCCGCGTCGCCCGCCGCGTCCCCGGCGTCCTCGCCCGCACCGGCCTCCGCACCCGCGCCCGCTTCCTCACCGGCACCGGCACCGGCGTCCTCACCGGCCCCGGCCTCCGCGCCCGCGTCCTCGCCGGCATCGGCCCCGGCACCGGCCTCCTCACCCGCACCCGCCCCGCCACCGGCGCCATCCGCGTCGAGCGTGCAGGCGGCGAACGCCTCCAGCCCCTCGGGCTTCGCGGCTGCCCGGCCGATGGCGGTCTCGATGCGGTTGAGGGCGGCGACGCGCTTGTCCTCCAGGGGGCCGAGGATGGCGTTCTGGACGAAGTTGGGTCCGCCCTGGCCGACGGTGTCGACGAGGCGCTGGTTGGCTTCGTCGATCTGGGTCTGGAGCTGGGCGAGGTTGCGGTCGACCTCGGCCTGCGCCGAGGCCGGGATCGCGGGCAGCTGACCGGTCACGTCCGGGCACGTGATGGTGCCTGGTCCGGCCAGTGTGCGGGCGTTCGTGCCGGCGCTCTTCGAAGACGATGTCGTCTCCCCGGCAAGGGCGAAGCCGGCGATCACCGTGCCGGACAGCGCCACCGCGGCGGCGCCGCCGATGAACGCGACGCGGCGCTTGTTGTACTTCGGAAGAGCCCTGGACATGCGGATGCCTCACTCGGGTTCGGGGGTGTCGTCTGTGCGTGCTGTCTGTTGCAAACGCGGCGCCTGCGTTCGGCGAGAGGTACGGGTAAGCGGTTTCCCGCGTTCAAAGGAAGCGCGAGTTTTCTGCCGCGCCCCGCCCTGGAGTCGACCGCCCCGGCCGCCTGAATTGACGAATCATGCAGAGCTCTGCATACTCATGCAGGTGAATGTGTGGTCAAGCGCACTAGCCTGACGACCGCCTCCCCGTTCACGCCACGGGGAGGCGGTGCCACATCCAGACCCTCCCGAGGAGCGCAGCAAGTGAGCAGCAACAGCGGTGACGTCCGGCTCTGGGGCGGCCGTTTCGCCGACGGTCCCGCCGAGGCCCTGGCCAAGCTGTCCGCATCGGTCCACTTCGACTGGCGGCTGGCTCCGTACGACATCGCCGGCTCCCGCGCCCACGCGCGCGTGCTGCACAAGGCGGGGCTGCTCACGGAGGACGAGCTGACCCGGATGATCGCGGGCCTTGACCAGCTCGAAGCGGATGTCGCCGACGGCTCCTTCGTGGGCACGATCGCCGACGAGGACGTGCACACCGCCCTGGAGCGCGGCCTGCTGGAGCGCCTCGGCGCCGACCTCGGCGGCAAGCTCCGCGCGGGCCGCTCCCGGAACGACCAGGTGGCCACCCTCTTCCGGATGTACCTGAGGGACCACGCCCGCGTCATCGGCGGCCTGATCGCCGACCTCCAGGACGCGCTGATGGGCCTCGCCGAGGCCCATCCGGACGTGGCGATGCCCGGCCGCACCCACCTCCAGCACGCCCAGCCGGTGCTCTTCGCCCACCACGTCCTGGCCCACGTCCAGTCCCTGTCCCGGGACGCCGAGCGGCTGCGCCAGTGGGACGAGCGCACGGCGGTGTCGCCGTACGGTTCCGGCGCCCTGGCGGGTTCCTCCCTCGGTCTGGACCCGGAGGCGGTGGCGAAGGACCTCGGCTTCGAGCACGGGTCGGCCGCCAACTCGATCGA
The DNA here is from genome assembly GCF_021474425.1 of Streptomyces muensis. Classification (GTDB taxonomy): domain Bacteria; phylum Actinomycetota; class Actinomycetes; order Streptomycetales; family Streptomycetaceae; genus Streptomyces; species Streptomyces muensis. The sequence goes on from NZ_JAKEIP010000037.1 coordinate 35,963, forward strand.
CGGCACGGCCTCCCGTGACTTCGTCGCCGAGTTCGCCTTCATCACCGCGATGATCGGCGTGAACCTCTCCCGGATCGCCGAGGAGATCATCATCTGGAACACGAAGGAGTTCTCCTTCGTGACCCTGCACGACGCGTTCTCCACGGGTTCGTCGATCATGCCGCAGAAGAAGAACCCGGACATCGCGGAGCTGGCGCGCGGCAAGAGCGGCCGGCTGATCGGCAACCTGACGGGCCTGATGGCGACGCTCAAGGCGCTGCCCCTCGCCTACAACCGCGACCTCCAGGAGGACAAGGAGCCGGTCTTCGACTCCTGCGACCAGCTGGAGGTCCTGCTCCCCGCCTTCACCGGCATGATGGCCACCCTCACCGTCAACCGCGAGCGCATGGAGGAACTGGCCCCGGCCGGCTTCTCCCTCGCCACCGACATCGCCGAGTGGCTCGTCAAGCAGGGCGTCCCCTTCCGCGTCGCCCACGAGGTCGCCGGCGAGTGCGTGAAGGTCGCCGAGGCGGAGAACAAGGAGCTGGACGACCTGACGGACGAACAGTTCGCGAAGATCAGCGCCCATCTGACGCCGGAGGTCCGGACGGTCCTCAACGTGCCGGGCGCGCTGGCTTCCAGGAACGGCCGGGGGGGCACGGCCCCGAGCGCGGTGGCCGTCCAACTGGCCGAGGTGAAGCAGGACGTGGCAGCCCAGCACCAGTGGGCGAATCGCCCTTAAGGGGCGCGGGGAACTGCGCGAGCAAACCCCACAGGCCGAAAGCCGCCGAACTACCGCACAACCCAACCCCTGAGGCGAAGGTCATCGCGGGTTACGTTGGTCAGGAGCCGTACCGGAGCCGACCGAACGGAGCCCGCGATGCCCTTCGCCCGACTGGCGACAGCGACAACCCCCACCTGCCACATCGGACTGGGCCTCGCCGCCGTCGGCCGCCCCGGTTACATCAACCTCGGCCGACACGAAGACCTCGGAGAGCACCGCAGCGCCGAAGCGCTGCACACCCGCACCCACGAACTCCTCGACGCCGCCTACGCCCAGGGCGTCCGCTACTTCGACGCCGCCCGCTCCTACGGCCGCTCGGAGGAGTTCCTCGCGGACTGGCTCGACAAGAACCCCGGCATCGACGACGTGGTCATCGGCAGCAAGTGGGGCTACACCTACACCGCCGACTGGTCCACCGACGCCGAGAAACACGAGGTCAAGGACCACACCCTCCAGACCTACGAGCGTCAGCGCGCCGAGTCCGACGCCCTGCTCGGCGACCGTCTCGACCTCTACCAGATCCACTCGGTGACCCCGGACAGCCCCGCCCTCACCGACAAGGACCTGCACGCGAGGCTCGCCGAAGCCGCGGCCGCCGGCCTCACCATCGGCTTCTCCACCAGCGGCCCCGCCCAAGCGGCCGCGATCCGCGCCGCCCTCGCCGTGACGGTCGACGGCGAGCCCCTCTTCCATACCGTCCAGTCGACGTTCAACGCCCTGGAGACCTCGGCGGGCCCCGCCCTCGCCGAGGCCCACGACGCCGGGCTCACGGTGATCGTCAAGGAGGGCATGGCCAACGGACGACTCGCGGACCGGTATGCGCCGGACGCGCTGAAGGCGGTGGCCGAGGAGACGGAACTCGGCTGCGACGCCGTCGCGCTGGCGCTGATCCTCCGTGAGCCCTGGGCCGGCGTCGTCCTCTCCGGCGCGGCGACGACCGTACAACTCGCGTCGAACCTGCACGCGGCGGTCGTGGACCTGGACGACGCCCAACTGGAGCGGCTGGCCGCGCTGGTGGAGGAGCCGGACGCGTACTGGGAGACGCGCGGGCAACTGCCCTGGCACTGACGCACACCCGTTGATCGCCGGCCGTCGGCCCCGTAGATCACGCTGGCCGACGCGCAATGAGTCACGCATGCCCACGATGAGACAATCATGTCTCACATGCGCTACTCTCGTCTCATGGCTGTTGATCGTGACCACGTGCTGCGCACCGCCGCGGCCCTGCTGACCCGCAAATCCACCGCGACCATGGACGAGGTCGCCAAGGCCGCCGGGATCAGCCGCGCCACCCTGCACCGGCACTTCGCCGGACGGGACGCGCTCGTGCGCGCGCTGGAGTCGCTCGGCATCGCGGAGTGCGAGGCCGCGCTGGACGCGGCGCGTCTGGACGAGGGCGCGGCGGGTGACGCCGTACGACGCCTCGTCGGCGCCATCGAACCCGCCGCTGGACTGCTCGCCTTCCTCTACACGGAGAACCAACTGTTCGAGGGCGAGCAGCAGAACGCGGGCTGGGCACGCATCGACGACCGCATCGCCGCCCTGTTCCGACGCGGCCAGCAGAACGGCGAGTTCCGCATCGACCTCAGCCCGGTCTGGCTCACCGAGGCGCTCTACGGCCTGCTGGGCTCAGCGGCCTGGGCGGTCGCGGAGGGCCGGGTCGCCCGCAACGACTTCACCCACATGATCGTCGAGCTGCTGCTCGGCGGCGCACTACGCCAACCCGCACGACCGAGAGAGGAATCATGACCAGCACCCTGCAGCCGGCCACCACGACCGAGGCGGTGACCAAGCGCCCGGGCCGTTGGCTCGCGCTGTCCGTCCTCGTGCTCGCCGTGCTGCTGGTGGCCGTCGACGCGACCGTCCTCGGCCTCGCGACCCCCTACATCAGCGAGGACCTGAAGCCCTCCGGCACCCAGCTCCTGTGGATCGGCGACGTCTACTCCTTCGTGATCGCCGGTCTGCTCGTCTCGATGGGCAGCCTCGGCGACCGAATAGGCCGCAAGCGGATCCTGCTCGTCGGCGCCACGGCGTTCGGCGCGATATCCGTGCTCAACGCCTACGCGACGACCCCGGAGCTGATGATCGTCGCCCGGGCGCTGCTGGGTGTCGCCGGCGCGACGCTGATGCCGGCGACCCTCGCCCTGATCCGTAACCTCTTCCACGACCCGCGTGAACGCAGCCTCGCCATCGGCATCTGGGGTGCGACCGCCTCCGCCGGTACCGCCGTCGGCCCGATCGCCGGTGGCTTCCTGCTCGAACACTTCTGGTGGGGCTCGGTCTTCCTGATCAACCTGCCGGTGATGGTCGTCCTCGTCCTCGTCGGCATCAAGCTGCTGCCCGAGTCACGCGACCCGAGCCCCGGCCCCTGGGACATGACCAGCGTCGCCCTGTCCCTCGTCGGCATGATCGGTGTCGTGTACGCCGTCAAGGAAGCGGCCGCTCACGGCTTCACCTGGGCCACGCTCGCCGCCGGCCTGGCCGGCGCGGCCGCGCTGTACGGCTTCGTGCGCCGCCAGCTCACGCTGCCGTCCCCACTGCTGGACATGCGGCTGTTCCGGCACCGTGGCTTCAGCGGCGCGGTGCTGGCCGACCTGCTGACCATCCTCGGCCTGTCCGGCCTGGTCTTCTTCCTCTCCCAGTTCCTGCAACTCGTGCAGGGCAGGGGCCCGTTGGAGGCGGGTCTTGCCGAACTGCCCGCCGCGATCGGCGCGGTCGTGGCCGGACTCATCGCCGGTCGCGTGGCCCGCCGCTACTCGGTGCGCGCCGTGGTCTCCGGCGGCCTCGCGGCGATCGGCCTCGCCCTGGCCGCGCTCACGGTCATCGACCGCTCGACGGGCTACCCCCTGCTCGGCGCCGCCCTCCTGGTCGTCGGCGTCGGCGCCGGCTTCTCCTTCACGGTCACCTCCGACGTGATCCTCTCCTCCGTACCGAAGGAGCAGGCAGGCGCGGCCTCGGCGGTGTCGGAGACGGCGTACGAACTGGGCGCGGCGCTCGGCATCGCGGTGCTCGGCTCGATCGTGACGGGCGTCTACCGCGACTTCACGGGCCCGGCAGGCACTCCGGCCGAGGCCCACGAATCTCTGGGCGGCGCGGTGGAGGCGGCGGCACACCTGCCCGCCCCCACGTCCGAGGCCCTGCTCGACGCCGCCCGCCAGTCCTTCGTGGACGGCCTCGCACTGGCATCGGGCGTGGGCGCGGTTGTCCTGCTCACTGCGGCAGTGGCAGCGTGGTTCATGCTGCGAGACCAACGGCTGGACAGCTTGCCTCAGGGGCGCGGGGAACTGCGCGATCAACCACAGCGGACCCGCAGCCGCCGTACCTGAGAACCCGAACGGTGCTTACGCGGCTTCTTTCGCCTTGCTGGCGTACATGTCCACGTACTCCTGCCCGGACAGCCGCATGACCTCGGTCATCACAGAGTCCGTCACGGCCCGCAGCACATACCGGTCCCGGTCCATCCCCTCGTAACGGGAGAACTCCATCGCCTCACCAAAGCGAACCGTGACCTTACGAGGCCGCGGCATCCCCGCCCCACCCGGCTGAATCTTGTCCGTGCCGATCATGGCGAACGGCACCACCGGCGCACCGGTCATCAGCGTCAACCGTGCGATCCCGGTGCGCCCCCGGTACAGCCGCCCGTCGGGCGACCGCGTGCCCTCGGGGTAGATGCCGAAGACCTTGCCCTCCTCCAGGATCCGGCGCCCGGTCATCAGCGCCGCGACCCCGCCCCGGCCGCCGTCCCGGTCGACCGGGATCATGCCGACCCCGGTGAAGAACCAGGCCATCGCACGACCCTTGAAGCCCTTGCCGGTGACGTACTCGTCCTTGCCGATGAAGAAGACCTGACGGTCGCAGACCAGCGGCAGGATCATCGAGTCGATGAAGGTGAGGTGGTTGCCGGCCAGGATGACCGGACCGTCGCCCGGGATGTGCTCCGCGCCCTCCACCTGTGGGCGGAACATCAGGCGCATGATCGGTCCGAGCACTGCCTTGATGAGCGCGAAGCGGGACAACGGGCCCTCCGGGGTCAAGGGGATGGCGAGGGATCTGTACAAGTCTGTGCAGGTGAGGACGATACTCGCGGTTCCCGGGGTCCCGCACATCGGGTGCGCCGACTTCACCGAGGCCTTACGCACTGTTGACACAGGTTTACCTGCGGTGACGCGGCGTGGACGGCCCGTAACACGCCGGCCACGATGTGACCGACATCGCCCCGAGGGCCTAGCGACGACCTGCCCGCGCCCTCCGGCCGACTCCCGACGGAACGTCACCTCACCTTTCCCGTACGACATTCAGCGTCACCCGCGAGTTCCGCCGGAGGTCTCCCATCCGTCACGCACGCGCACCTACGATCGGCGCGCACTGAATGAGCGGACGGTCAGGGAGGGTCCACATGGGAACCCAGGAGAACGAGCAGACGGGCGTCACCGGACGGCGGATGCTTCTCGGCGCGGCCGTGCTCGGCGCGGGCGGAGCGGTCCTCGGGCTCTCCGGCACGGCGAGAGCGGCGGAGACCCGGCACGGAGGCGGTGGTGGCGGAGTGAAGAGCCTGCCCAAGCCGACGATCATCGGCCACCGGGGCGCCAGCGGCTACCGGCCCGAGCACACCCTCGGCTCCTACCAGCTGGCCCTCGACATGGGCGCCGACATCGTCGAGGCCGGCGACCTGGTGCCCACCAGGGACGGCCATCTCGTCTGCCGGCACGAGCCGGAGATCGGCGGCACGACCGATGTCGCGGACCATCCCGAGTTCGCCGACCGCAAGAAGACCAAGCTCCTCGACGGCGTCTCCACCACCGGCTGGTTCACCGAGGACTTCACGCTCGCCGAGCTGAAGACCCTGCGCGCCACCGAGCGCATCCCTGCCAACCGCCCGCACAACACCCTCTACAACGGCCGCTGGGAGATCCCCACCTTCGAAGAGGTGCTGCGCTGGCAGGACGAGCAGACCCGGGGGCGCGGCAAGCAGGTCTGGATCTACCCCGAGCTCAAGCACCCCACCTACTTCCGCAAGCAGGGCCTCGCCCTGGAGGAGCGGGTCGCCAAGGTGCTGCACAAGCACGGCAAGGACCGGCGGAACTCCCCGGTCATCCTCCAGTCCTTCGAACCGACCAGCGTCCAGCGCCTGAACAAGCTGGTCGACAACCCGCTGGTGGTCCTGCTCTCCGGCGCGACCAGCCGCCCCTGGGACTTCGTCGAGACGGGTGACCCGCGCACGGTCGCCGACCTGATCAAGCCGGCCGGCCTCAGGGAGATCGCCTCCTACGCCCAGGGCATCGGCCCCACCCTGGACCTGGTCATCCCCAAGGACGCGAACGGCAACCTCACCGCGCCCACCACGCTGGTGAGCGACGCGCACAAGGTCGGCCTGATCCTGCACCCCTACACGATGCGCAACGAGAACCCCTTCCTCCCCACGAACTTCCGCAAGGGCACCGACGCCGACGCCTACGGCGATGTCTTCGGCGCCTACCGGACGTACTTCGCGACCGGCATCGACGGTGTCTTCACCGACAACCCCGACACCGGGGTGCTGGCCCGCGAGGACTTCGTCAACAGCTGAGACCCGCGCCCCGGTTGGGGTGACTCACGGTCGCCCGGGCAACCCTCTGCCCGGGCGGCCGCGTCGTGCCGCATATGACGCACGACCTGGTTGCCGCCCTGCGCCCGCTGCTCCTCGCGGAGGCCTCCGCCGAGGCCCACGCCGCCGGAACCGAGCCGGGCGACCTGGAACAGGCGGTCTGGCTCCGCCTCCTGGAACGCCTCGACACCGACGGCCCGCCCCCGGACCCACCGGGCTGGCTGCGCAGGGCCGTCCGCTCCGAGGCCCGCCGCAGCCGCCGTACGACACGACGGGAACGGCCCTACGAGCACGAGCCCGCCGCCGACACCGACCGGCACGATCCCGAACACCTCGCCCTGATGGCCGCCCGCCGCCGCGCCCTGCGGGAAGCGGTCCGCCGGCTCCCCGGCCGCTGCCCCCGGCTCGTCGAGGCCCTCCTCTCCCCGAGGGACCCGACATACCGGGAAATCGCGGGGGAGTTGGGTATCTCACAGGGAAGTCTCGGCCCGGAACGTTCCAGATGCCTGGGATGTCTGCGCCGATTGCTCACACCGGAGGTTGCGGCCCGCGAAGCGCGGGGATAGGAGTGGGGGACGACAGGCGATCAGGTGAGCGGGAGGCGTGCGCACATGGGCATGAGCGTGACCATCTCTGCGGCGACCGAGCAGGACGCGGAGCAGATCTTCAGGTTGCAGTACCTGTGCTTCCAGAGCGAAGCGGCGCTGTACGGCAACTACCGCATCGACCCGCTCGTCCAAACCCTGGACTCGGTCCGCGCGGAGGTCGCCACGGACTGCGTCTTCGTGGCCCGGCTCGGCGAGGAGGTGGTCGGCTCGGTCCGCGGCAGCGTCACCGGGGACGGTTCGGCCGCCATCGGCAAGCTCTGCGTCCACCCCCGCCTCCAGGGCCACGGCATCGGCGCGAGGCTGCTGCGCGCGGCGGAAGCGGCCCTGGCCGAACAGCGCGGCGCCAAGAGGTTCCGCCTGGAGACCGGCCACCGCAGCGAGGGCAACCTCCGCCTCTACCGCAAGGTCGGCTACGAAACGGTGGGCACGTCCAAGGGCGCCGACGGCGTCCCGATGGTCGTCCTGGAGAAGGCAGCCGGCGCATACGCAACAACAGCGTGACTGCAACCCCCTGCCTTTAGGGGCGCGGGGAACTGCGCGACAAGCCACAACGGACCGCATGCCGCCTGAAAACCTCAGGCGGCATCCCCATGAGGCGCACGCTTGCGCAACCAATACAGCGCGGACAGCGGCAAGAGCACCGGAATGAACACGTACCCCATACCGAAATCGGACCACACGGTCGCATCGGGGAACGCCGAAGGCTCGACCATGGTCCACGTACCCACAATCAGCACGCCCGCCAACTCGGCCGCGCAGCACACCCGCGCCGCCTTACGGGCCGTCTCCCCGCCCCGCACCAGCGTGTACGTGATGAACCCGTACACAAGCCCCGCCACCGCCGACAACGAATAAGCAAGCGGCGCCCGGTCGAACTCCGTGGCGATCTGGTACGCCGACCGCGACACGGCCCCGACGACCATCACGCCGTACAGCCACACCAGCAGAATCCCGGGACCGCCGATCAGCCGCGTCCTGGTGGGCTCGTCCTCCGACACGGTCACCTCAGCCTCCCCAGATGTCATACAGCCGCACCTCCAGCACGGCCAGCACCACACCGCCGGCGGCAACCGTCACCGAACCCCACTTGGACCGCTCGGCCAGCGACATGAAGCCCGCGGCCGGAATGCACGCGAACGACCCCAGCAGATACGCCACGAAGATCGTCGTGCCCTGCTCCGGCTTCTCGCCCCGCGCCAGCAGCACGATCCCGGCCACCAGCTGCACCAGGGCCAGTACCGTCACCACGGCCATCCCGATGAAGTGCCAGTCCTTCGTCGGCTGGTCACGGTAGGCCGCCCAGCCGCACCAGGCGGCGAGCAACAGCGCGGCGACCCCGGTCGCCAGCGTCAGGGCATCAAACATGCGGCGAGCCTATTACGGCCCAAAAGGGCTGGTGCGGCCGCCCCCGGACGGCACCGTAGGGTCTGGACCATGACGATCGATGCGCGCGCCCTCCTGTTCGACAACGACGGCACACTGGTCTCCTCCCTCGCCTCCGTGGACCGCTGCTGGGCACGCTGGGCCGAGGAGTACGGCATCACGGAGGAGTTCGGCAGGGTCGAGCTGCACGGACGTCCGGCCGTGGAGATAGTCACCGAGCTGCTGCCCGCCGACGTCGTGCCGCAGGCCCTCGCCCGGATCGAGGCGCTGGAGGTCGAGGACGTGCCGAACGGCGGAGTGCATCTGCTGCCCGGCACCAAGGCCTTCCTCGACTCGCTGCCCGCCGACCGCTGGGCCGTCGTCACCTCCGCCACCCGGCGGCTCGCCGAGGCCCGGCTCGACGCCGTCGGCATCCGGCCCAAGACGATGATCGCCGCCGACGACATCACGCGCGGCAAGCCCGACCCCGAGCCCTACCTGCTCGCCGCCCGGCAGCTCGGCGTCGACCCGGCGCACTGCGTCGTCTTCGAGGACGCCCCCGCCGGTCTCCAGGCCGGTCGCGCCGCCGGGATGACCACCGTGGCGTTCACCACAACCCACCAGGCCCATGAGCTCGACGCCGACCATGTGGTGCGGGACCTGTCCGCCCTGTCCGCCCTGGTCACCGACGCCGGCATCGAGATCTCCGTACGCGGCTGAGAGCTGTCCGCCGCTGTCCGGTATGTGGACAGCGGCGGCCGGTAAGGACCGTAGGTCTGGTTTACTGATCGCATGACCACGACGAGCTGCCGCACCCTTGCGACCGAGGCGACCCTGACGCCCGGTGCTCGTTGTATGTGTCGAATGTGCGCCTTCTAGAGGGCCCCCGCACCACCGCTGAGCCTCGCGCCCCGAAGCGAGAGCCCGCTCATGTCCGCCCGTACGCCCCGCGTAGGTGACTGAGCCGCGCCCCGCGCACACGATTCTCCTCCGGTTCCCTCCGCGTCCCGGAGAACCGTGCTGCGTTCCGGCTGCCTTCGACCATGAACGCCACGTGCCCGGCGCCCACGACGCGCCGCGCACTCGACAGTGACGGAAACCCCAGTGATCACCACCACGGGCCTGACCAAGGTCTACCGCTCACGCGGCCGTGAGGTCACCGCCCTCGACGGCGTCGATCTCCACGTCCGCGAAGGCGAGGTCTACGGCGTCATCGGCCAGTCCGGCGCCGGCAAGTCCTCCCTCATCCGCTGCATCAACCTGCTGGAGCGCCCCACCGCCGGCACGGTGACCGTCGCCGGACAGGACCTGACGGCCCTCGCCGGACGAGGCCCCCGGGCCGGCAGGGAACTCCGGCAGGCCCGCAGCCGTATCGGCATGGTCTTCCAGCACTTCAACCTGCTGTCCTCACGGACCGTCCAGGACAACGTCGAGCTGCCGCTGGAGATCCTCGGCAAGTCCGGCAAGGAGCGGTCGCGCAAGGCGCTCGAGCTCCTGGACCTGGTGGGTCTCGCGGACAAGGCCAAGGCCTACCCCGCCCAGCTCTCCGGCGGCCAGAAGCAGCGCGTCGGCATCGCCCGCGCCCTCGCCGGTGACCCCAAGGTGCTGCTGTCCGACGAGGCCACCAGCGCCCTCGACCCCGAGACCACCCGCTCCATCCTCCAGCTGCTGCGCGACCTGAACCGGCAGCTGGGCCTGACCGTCCTGCTGATCACCCACGAGATGGACGTCGTGAAGTCGATCTGCGACTCGGCCGCACTCATGGAGAACGGCCGCATCGTCGAGTCCGGCACCGTCAGCGAGCTGCTCGCGACCCCCGGCTCCGAACTCGCCTCCGCGCTCTTCCCGGTCGGCGGCGAGGCCTCCGCCGACGACCGCACCGTCGTCGACGTGACCTTCCAGGGCGAGGCGGCCACCCAGCCGGTCATCTCCCAGCTCTCGCGCACCTACAACATCGACATCTCGATCCTCGGCGCCGCCATCGACACCGTCGGCGGCCTCCAGGTCGGCCGGATGCGCATCGAACTGCCCGGCCGCTACGAGGACAACGTCGTGCCCATCGGCTTCCTGCGCGAACAGGGCCTGCAGATCGACGTACTGGGCCAGGAGCCCGTTCTGCTGAAGGAAGGTGCCCAGCTGTGACCTGGTCCGAGATGCAGCCCCTGCTGGAGCAGGCGTGTTGGGACACCCTCTACATGGTCGGCTGGTCCACCGTCATCGCCGTCGTCGGCGGCCTCCCGCTCGGCATCCTGCTCGTCCTCACCGACCGGGGCGGGCTCCTCCAGAACGTCCTGGCCAACAAGGTCATCGGGCAGATCGTGAACGTCGCCCGTTCGATGCCGTTCATCATCCTGATGGTCGCGCTGATGAGCTTCACGCGCTGGGTCACCGGCACGACCATCGGCCGCGAGGCCGCCATCGTGCCGCTCGCGATCGGCGCGATCCCGTTCTTCGCGCGCCTTGTCGAGACGGCTGTCCGCGAAGTGGACGGCGGGCTCGTCGAGGCCGTGCAGTCGATGGGCGGCAACACCTGGACCGTCGTCCGCAAGGTCCTCGTGCCCGAGTCCCTGCCCTCCCTCATCGCCAGCACCACGACCACGATCGTCGCCCTCATCGGCTACTCCGCCATGGCCGGCACGGTCGGCGCAGGCGGCCTCGGCGACATCGCCATCCGCTACGGCTACCAGCGCTTCGAGACCGAGCTGATGTGGCTCACCGTCGCGATCCTCGCCGTCGTGATCTCCCTCATCCAGTTCGCCGGCGACTACGCGGCCCGCTCCCTGCACCGCCGGGGCGGACGCTCCGGCCCCGGGCCGAAGCTACGGCTGCTGAAGGCGTCCACGGCGACGACCAAGACCGTCTAGGTCCTGCTCCCCCCAGATCTCCCCGTAATACCCCATGGGGATGCACCACCATCAGGAAAGGCACTTTTCGTGCGTAACACCGCCAAGTTCACCACTGCCGTCCTCGCCGCCGGAGCCCTCACCCTCGGGCTCACCGCCTGCGGCGCGGACAAGGACTCCCGCTCCGACGCGAGCGCCCCGCTGAAGGTCGCCGCCACGCCCACCCCGCAGGGCGAGATCCTCACGTACATCAAGGACAACCTCGCCAAGAAGGCCGGCCTCGACCTCGAGGTCAAGGAGTTCACCGACTACGTGACGCCGAACACGGCCGTCCAGCAGGGTGAGGTCGACGCCAACTACTTCCAGCACCAGCCGTACCTGGACGACTTCAACAAGAAGAACGGCACCGACGTCGTCGCAGTGCCGAACGCCACGGTGCACCTGGAGCCGCTCGGCGTGTACTCCCAGGGCGTCAAGAAGCTGACGGACCTGAAGAAGGGCGCCACCGTCGCCCTGCCGAACGACACCACCAACGAGGCCCGCGCGCTGAAGCTGCTCGAAGCCAACGGCGTGATCAAGCTGAAGGCGGGCGTCGGCTACGAGGCGACCCCGAAGGACATCGCCTCCAACCCGAAGAACCTGAACTTCAAGGAGCTGGAGGCCGCCCAGCTGCCGCGCTCCCTCGGTGACGTCGACGCCGCCGTCATCAACGGCAACTACGCCCTGGAGGCCGACCTCAGCCCGGCGAAGGACGCCATCGCCGCCGAGTCGCCCAAGGACAACCCGTACGGCAACTTCCTCGCCGTGAAGAAGGGCAACGAGGGCGACCCGCGCGTCGAGAAGCTCGCGAAGCTGCTCACCTCGCCCGAGGTGAAGAAGTTCATCGAGGACAAGTACGACGGAGCGGTCGTCGCCGCCTTCTGATCCTTTAGACGGCGCGTATACGGCGTATCGCCACGCACGGGGTCCACTCGCTCACTTGGTGTGGACCCCGTGGTGCGGTTCAGTGCTTTCATGCTGCATGCTGGGCAGTTCAGCAGGCCCTGACGGATTTTCAAAGGTTACGGAGCGGCGCATGACTGGCACCTTCCCCAACATCTCCATCAGCACGGAGCGGTTGGTGCTGCGCCCCTTCGAGGACCTGGACGTCGAGGCGTTCGCCGAGATGATGAACGACGAACTCGTCACCGCCTGGACCACCGTGCCGCAGCCCTACACCGAGGACGACGCCCGCGACTGGATCACCCGGCTCGCGCCCGCCGAACGCGCCGACGGTCGCGGCATTGTCTTCGCCGTCGACGAGTTCCTCACCCAGCGCCTGGTCGGCATCGTGCACCTCCAGAACACCGACTGGCGGGTCCGCTCCAGCGAGATCTCCTACGTCGTCGCGCCCTGGGCCCGCGGCGAGGGCTACGCCTCCGAGGCGGCCCTGGCCACCGCGCAGTGGCTGTTCCACGACCAGAAGTTCGAACGGCTGGAACTGCGCACCGCCGCCGACAACACCGCCTCCCAGCAGGTCGCCCAGAAGATCGGCTGTATCAGCGAGGGCGTGCTGCGCGGCGCCTGGATAGCCCGGACCCGCACGGACAGCGGCGAGTGGACCGACGTCCGCACCGACCTGATCGTGTGGAGCCTGCTGCCCGAGGACCTGGAGGGCGTCGGCGATCAGCCCGCCGACGGTTTCACCTCGTTCGGCGACTGGAACTGACACCGGGTACGCTCACGGAGCCCGCCCACGGACAGCCCACGCAGGCGACCTGCGCGAACCCTGGAGACTGACGACGATGGCCGACCGCGTCACGGTGATCGGCTGGGACGGCTCACCGCTGACCGCCGCGGCACGCTCCGCTCTCGGCGCCGCCACCCTGGTGGCCGGTGCCGCACACCACCTCGCGCTCCCCGAGGTGCCGCCCACCGCCGAGCGCATCCGCCTCGGCAGCGTCGCCCTCGCCGCCCGCCGGATCGCCGGCCACCGCGGCACCGCCGTGGTCCTCGCCGACGGCGACCCCGGGTTCTTCGGGGTCGTACGCACCCTGCGCGCGCCCGAGTTCGGCCTGGAGGTCGAGGTCGTGCCCGCCGTCTCCTCGGTCGCCGCCGCCTTCGCCCGGGCCGGCATGCCCTGGGACGACGCACAAGTGGTCGTCGCACACCGTCGCACCCTGCGACGCGCGGTGAATGTGTGCCGCGCCCACACCAAGGTCGCCGTCCTCACCTCACCGGGCGCCGGCCCCGCCGAACTCGGCCTCCTCCTGGAAGGCGTCCACCGCACCTTCGTCATCTGCGAGGCGCTGGGCAGCGAACGCGAGCAGGTCACCGTCGTCACCTCCGACAAGGCCGCCGACCACACCTGGCGCGATCCGAACGTCGTCATCGTCATCGGCGGCACGGCCGCCGCCCGCGAGTCCGGCGACTGGATCGCCGGCCGCGACCCCGCCGCCGGACCCCGCGGCTGGACCCTGCCCGCCGAGTCCTACGGCGGACTCATGGGCGAAGGCGAGCTGGAACCGCTCCGCACCGCCCAACTCACCCGGCTCGGCCCGCGCGTCGGCGACCTGGTGTGGGACATCGGCTGCGGCAGCGGAGCCTTCTCCGTCGAGGCCGCCCGGGCCGGCGCCGCCGTCATCGCCGTCGACCGCGACCCACAGGCCTGCACCCGCACCGAGGCCAACGCACGCGGCTTCGGCGTCCAGCTCCAGGTCGTCAACGGCACGGCCCCGCACGCCCTGGAGAACCTCCCCGAACCGGACGTCGTACGCATCGGCGGCGGGGGAGCGGAGGTCGTCTCGGCCGTCGCCGACCGGCGTCCGCAGCGCATCGTCACACACGCCGCGACCCGCGACGCCGCCGAGATCGTCGGACGCGACCTCACCGCACACGGCTACGACGTCGAGTGCTCCCTCCTCCAGTCCGTCGAACTCGACACGCGGGCCTGGACGGAGCGCGAGCGCAGTGTCGCGTTCCTGCTCAGCGGGGTGCTGCCCGACCGCACCGGGTGACCGCGAAGCCGTCCCCGTGATCCTGTTGTCGTACCGCGCGCGGTAGGCTGGCCGATCGTTGTACCGCACTCGGTCGCCCGGCACTTCGTCGGTCAATGTCCGGAAAAACACGCCCCGTTTGGGGTGGGTGTGGTACGGCGGAACCGGAGGACGCGCAACGTGGCGCAGTCCACAGCGGCCTGTCGCGGATCAACCTGTCGCGACGGCCGAACGGCCACGACAATGCCACTCAATGGCTTTGTCGCCTTTTTTGGGCGGGTCGTTCGTGCCGCTGGGCACACACGCTCGTTCTTCACTGCGGGGGCGGTCGGTGCGCCGTCCCCGGTGAGCTGGTCGTAGAAGCACTAACCGATGGGCGAGGGGTACGCATGACCGACACCGGCCAGGTCCCGGGCGAGGGACTGCCGGAGAGCGCAGGCATGGTGGAGCAGCCGGGCGCCCCCGCGGCGCACGGTTCGTACACCTACCTCTCCGAGACCACCGCCGAGGACGAAGACCTGCTGCTGCCCGGCTCCCAGGGCGCCTGGGGCAACGAGGTCGCTCCGCCCGCGCCGGAACCGGTCGTCGAGGCCGTGCACGAACCGGACGCGCACGAGATCTCCGGCCGCGACAGCGGCTCGGTCGACCTCAGCGCCGTACGGCTGCCCGGCCCGTCGGTCCCCTCGGCCCCGTCGACGCCGATTCCGCCGATCACCCCGCGCCGCCCCCTGCACCTCGGCCCGCCCATCCCCGACGCCTCCGCCAGCCCGGTCCGCTCGCTCGCCGACCGCGGCGCCGTCGGCGCACCCGTACGCCAGCCCGGGCAGGCCCCGGCCGGCCCCGAGTACCTGGACGTCCCGCAGCCGCAGGAAGCGGCGGCCCCGCAGCCGGCGGCCCCCTGGGGCGCCGCCGCCCCGGCCGCCGTGCAGGTCCAGGCTCCGGCCCCGGCTCCGGTGAGCGCCGAGGGGACGGCTGCCGAAACGGTTGTCCCGACCGGACAGCCCGGCGCGGCGCAGGCGGTGGTGTCCCGGGTGGCCGGTGCCGCTCAGGGCGACGAGGCGCCTGCCGCGCCGACGGTTCCCGCTGCCGATGCCGGTGAGGTTGCCGAGGTCGCCGAAGCCCCGGTGGTCGAGGCTGTCGAGGTGGCCGACCAGGCTCCTGAGCCCGAGGGTTCCACTCCGGAAGCCGCTGCTCCGGTTGCCGACCCCGTCACCGAGGCCGACCAGCTTCCCGAGACGCCCCAAGCACCCGCGGCCGAGGTCGACCAGGTTTCCGAGACCCCCGCTGCCGAGGCCGCACAGCCTCCGGCTCCCGAGGCCGACCCCGCGCCCGAGGCCGCGCAGCTCCCCGAGGAGCAGCCCGCCGTCGAAGCCGACGCCGCCCCCGAGCCTGAGCACCCCACGCCGGCCGAGCACCTCACGTCGACCGAGCAGCCCACGGACGCCG
>NZ_JAKEIP010000038.1 GCF_021474425.1 Streptomyces muensis
GGGGTGCCTCGGCTCGGGGACCGGGGGAACGGCCGGCTGGGGCAGCAGGGTCAGGCCGCCCGGCGGCCGGGGCAGGGCCTCCTCCCGCACCATCGCCGTGACGCTCCCGACCGTCGGCCGGGCGCACCTCTCGTCGACCGTGAGGGAGGGCCAGCGCCGCTTGAGCGAGGTGAACAGGTCCGTCAGCATCAGCGAGTCGAAACCGAGGTCGTCCACCAGCCGCTGACCGGCGTGCAGTTCACTCGCCGGGAACGCGCTGATCCGGGCTATCTGCTCGAACACCGCGTCCTGCGCTGTCTCTGTCGCTGCCTCTGTCTCCGCCGCCACCTCTGCCGGTGTCCCTGCCTCTGCTCCGGCGTCGTCGGCGTGCCCTGTGGGCCGGGCGGGTTCCGTGTCCGTCGCGCCGGTCAGCGCCTCGCCGAGGCGGCCGAGGAGGGTCACCTGATGCTGGATCAGGTCGAGCAGTTCGTGCATGGCGTGGTCCTTGGTCGGGGCGGCGGACGTCCGGCGTCGGGGCGTGTCCGCGGGGATTGAAGGGAGCGGCGGGGTCGTCGGGGTGGTCGCCGCGGAGCGGGTCCCGTGGGCTGCCGCTGTCGGACGGCGCCCCCACCAGTACGACTGCGTCTCCAGCCGGGCGATCGGCAGGTCCAGCAGCCGGCGGTCAGCCGGCTCGATCAGCTTCCGTACGTCGACATCGACGCCCAGCACGGCGAGACGGGCGAGGGCGCCCAGGTAGCCGCGCTGCCCGTCCGGCGCCGGGCTGTCGACGGCGACGACATGGACGTCGTCCTGGCCGACGAGATTGCGTCGAACCGCGGAGAGGAGTGAATTGCCGCCCGTCACCTGTACGAAGACACGGGCACCCGCGTCGTAGGCGCTGCGGACGGCGGCGCTGAAGCGGACCGGTGCGGACGCGTGCCGCGCCCACAGCCGGCGCAGCTGCTCGGGGTCGTCGCACACGGTCCCGCTCACGCAGGAGACCAGCGGCAGACGGGGGTTGGCCAGGGGACGCGAGTCGAGGTCGGCGCGCACGGCCTCGTCGCCCGCCGTCAGCCGCGGTGAGTGGAAGGCGTTGGAGACCTCGAGGGCCCTCGTGGCGATGCCGGCCTCCGCGCAGGCGCGCCGTAGCGTGGCGAGACCTTTCTTCGTGCCGCTGACCACCGTCTGCCGGGGCTCGTTGAGGCACGCGGTCCACACGTCCCGGACGTCTTCGACCAGTCGTCGGCAGGTCTCCTCGTCCGTCTGCACGGCGAGCATCGAGCCGCGCGGCTCGCCCTCCGCGTCCCGCAGGATCGCGCCGCGCCGGGCCAGCAGGGACACGGTCTCCTCGGCCGGGAGGACACCGGCCGTCGTGGCGGCCGCGAACTCGCCCACGCTGTGGCCGAGTACGACGTCCGGGACGACGCCGCACGCGGCCAGCAGACCGGTGGCGGCGATCTGCACGGTGCCGAGCAGCGGCTGGCACACCTCGGTGGGGGCGAGCCGGCGGCGGAGCGCGGTGTCGTCCGCCGAGTCCGCCGCCGGCCCGTACAGCAGGTCGGCCGGGTCCACGCCGGTGTGCCGTCCGGCTTCGGCGCCGAGGGCGTCGACGGCGTCGCGGAAGTCGGGGTAGCGCTCGTGGAGTTCCCGCATCATGCCGGGGCGCTGGCTGCCCTGGCCCGGGTAGACGAAGGCGATCCGGCGCGCGGCCGGCCGCAGCGGAGCGTCCGCGGCGAAGGCACCGTCGCCGAGGTCGCCGCGGGCGCCTTCGGCCAGCTGCCGACGTGCCCTGCGCAGCCGTTCGGTGAACTCGGCCGTGTCACCGGCGACGATCGCGAGCCTGCTCGGCAGCGGCTCGCGCCCGGCCAGGGTGTGGGCCAGCGCCGCCAACGATGCCGTGGGTGCGGCGTCCGGGCGTTCCAAGTGGTCGAGGAGGTCGTCGATGTGCTCCCGCAGCAACTGCGGGCTGCCGGCCGAGATCAGCGCGAGGTGAGGCCCGGCGTCCCGGACGGTGGCGACGCCGTGCGTCCGGAGGGAGACCGACCGCCGCCGGACGGAGGTCGCGGTGGGCGCCTGCTGGAGGACCGCGTGCACGTTCGTGCCACCGAAACCGAAGGAACTGACGGCCGCGCACACCGGCACGTCACTCTTGGAGAGCGGCAGTGCTCGCGCGGTGTCGGCTACGCGCAGGCCGGCGGCGTCCAGTCCCAGCTCGGGACGGGGGATGACATCGGGCTGCGGTACGACCGTGCGGTGATGCACCACCAGCGCGGTCTTGATCAGGCCCGCGATGCCGGCCGCGGACAGCGAGTGCCCGATGAGCGCCTTGCCCGAGGAGAGGTAGCACAGGCCCGGATCCCGTTCCCCGCCGTCGGTCCGCAGTAGGCGCAGCGCCTCCACCTCGGCGCGGTCACCGACGCTGGTCCCGGTACCGTGCGCCTCGATGAAGGCGGCCGCAGCCGGGGGCAGACCCGCGTCGTCGAACGCGCCGCGCATGGCCCGCAGCTGCCCCTCGGAGCTCGGTGTCAGCGGCCCCGCAGAGGCGCCGTCGTTGGCGGAGCCGATGCCCTTGATGACGGCGTAGACACGGTTGCCGGCGACGAGCGCGTCCTGGAGCGGCCGGAGGATCACGGCGCCGGCTCCCTCGCCGAGGACGAAGCCGTCGGCCCTGGTGTCGAACGGACGGCACACCCCCGCGGCCGACAGCGCGCCGAGCCGGGAGAAGCCGATCAGGCTGTCCGGCGTGAGACTGAGGTAGACCCCGCCGACGACCGCGGTCCCACAGGTACCGCGACGCAGCTGTGCCACGGCGTGGTCGAGGGCCACCAGCGAGCTGGAGCACGCGGCGTCCACAGCGAGGCTGGGGCCGCCGAGGTCGAAGTGCCGGCTCACCGCTGCGGGCGCCATGTTGAGCAGGACGCCCGGCATGGTGAAGGTGCCGATGGGCGGGAGATCCCGCACGGAACTGGCCCTGAGCGCGTTCAGGGCGTCGGTGTCGGCGGTCGTGCCGAGCGATCCGTCGGCGAGGCCGAGGGCGCGGAGACGGGCGGTGGCGAGTTCCCGGTAGTCGGATGCCGAGATGCCGAAGAAGACGCCCGTGCGCTCGCGGTCGAAGCCGCCGCGGCCAAGACCGGCGTCGTCGAGGGCCTCGCGGGTGACGTCGAGCGCCAGGCGGTGCTGCGGGTCCATGGCCTCGGCGCGCCGCGGCGGCAGACCGTAGTGCCCGGCCGCGAAGCGGTCCACGTCCGTGAGGAAGGCGACCTGGTCGGTGTAGGCGCTGTCCGGGGCCTGCGGGTCGTCGGGCCGGTGGAACGTGTCGTGGTTCCAGCGGTCCTTCGGGACCGCGGTGAACTGCCGTTCCCCACGGAGGAGGAGCTTCCAGTACGCCCTGAGGTCCGCGGCTCCGGGGAAGCGGCAGCCGAGTCCGACGATGGCGATGTCATTCATGGGGAACCTGTTCGGGTCTGTGCGGGGGGTGGACTGCAACCGTCCCTCGCCGGGGACGAACGCCCCAGCCCCGGCTGTTCGTTACTTGACGCGGGGCGCGGCGGGGGATACGGACGGGATCACAGACCCAGAGCGATGGCCGTGCGGGTGAGCTCGGCGGTGCTGTTGATGTCGAGCTTGGCGCGGATGCGACGGAGGTAGGCGTCGACCGTGTGCTTGGACAGACCCATGAGCCGGGCCGCCTGCAGATAGGTGCAGCCACGGGCGATGTGCTGGAGCGTCTCCCTCTCGCGCGGGGCCAGCGCGGGGGCGGCGGCTTCGGCGTGCGGGGTGGTGATGGCGAAGCTCATGGGGGTCCTCTGACAGATCGACTCGGCCATCTCCGCTCACATCACCGGAAGCGATTGATGTCCGAAAGCTGCAATTTGTCCGTTTCCAATACCCTGGCCGGTGGACGTCATGGCGCTGTCCGTCGACTGTCACAGCCGCGTCACAGCGGCACCCCCGGGCCGGTCACCGCCGTACGGGGCCGGTCACGGCCGTACGCGCCCCCCTGCCGCGCACGCCGCCGGTGCGGGGTGTCCCTGCGTGCGGGACAGCTCGCCCGCGCAGCGCTGGAGGGCCATCTCCAGGACCTCCGGCATGTTCAGGGTTCCGGTGCCGTCCGGTGGGACGAGCCAGCGCAGGGCGCCCCAGCGGCAGTGCGGGGCGGGAGCGGTGATCCAGGTGCCCGCGCCGAGCAGGCGTACGCCGGTGCCGATCCACACGGTCTGCGGTTCCGGCGGCAGCAGGAAGCCGACGTTGCGCCGTCGGGCGTCCAGGAGACAGGGGCCGCGGTCGAGCAGCGGCAGCTCCTCCAGGAGGTCGGCGACGCGCAGCCCGAGCTCCTCCGGCACGATCAGTACGTCCCAGAACCGTCCGGCGGCCAGCAGCGCGACCCCGGTGCTGCCGTTCTGCCACTCCTGTTTGCAGGCGCCGGGATCCTCCGATGCCGCTGCCAGCCACTCCATTGACTTCGTCCACTCCGTGAGTGCCATGAAGAGCCTCCCTGTGGTGCGCCGACGACCGAGAGATGGAGGCCTCAGTGCACCGGGTGCCCGGTGTCGCGGCCATACGGCGGGGGCTCAATTCCCCGTATGGGGCGAGCGCCCGCGCGCCAAACCGGCAGATATATGCAGCGCGTGCGCCCCCGTGCTCCCCGCGTCCGCCCACTGGGTGCTTTTGTCACCCTTTAGGGTGTTCAGTGTGGTGCGCTGGTTCCAGACGTTTCACAGACCGGCCTGGGCGCGGCCCGTCTCGTCCCGTGGCACACCCGAGCACGACCTCGGCGTTTCGTCCCGGCCGGCCGCGGTGCGTACGGCGCTGGCCCGGATCGGCACCACGCTGGACGAGCACGCCACCTGCGCGGAACTGACCCGGGAGGCCGCCGGGCAGACGGGCGGCACCGCGGCGGTGCTGCGGGGCGGCGACGAGGCAGGACCGGCGTACGAGGCGGTCCACGGCGACCCGGCGACGCTGCCTCCCGCGCGGTGGGCCGAGGCGGCGGCACGGGAAGCCGCCCACTCCGACGGGGACAGCACCCCCTACCCGGTGTCCGGCGGCGCACGACCGGCCGTCTGCGTTCCCCTCGCCACCGACGGCCACTCCTACGGCGTGCTGATCTGCGGCCGGGACCGAGCGCCGTTCACCCGGCCGGAGACCGAACTGCTCGCCCTCCTCGCCGAACGCGCCGCCTCGCACATCCGGCACGCGCGGGAGCACGACCGGGTCAGCGGCATCGTCGGCAGGCTGCAGCGGGCGTTGCTCGCCGAGCCCGGCCGTCCGCACCCGAACCTGGACGTGGCCATCCGCCATCTGCCCGTCGGGCCGAGCACCCTGGTGGGCGGCGACTGGTGCGAGACCGTCCGGCTGCACTTCGGCCGGACGCTGCTCGTCGTCGGCGACGTCATGGGCCACGGTCTGGAAGCCGCCGTGGACATGACCGCCTACCGCTCCGCGCTGCGCTACATCGCCTCCGCCGACCTCCCGCCGCACCGCGTGCTGCGCCAGCTCGACGACACCGCCTCCGCCGAACCGGAGCGCCGGCCGGCCACCTGTCTGATCGCCCGCGTGGATCCCGGCCGGGGCCAGGTGACCCTGGCCGGAGCCGGTCATCTGCCCCCGGCCGTGATCGACGCGCAGGGCCGCGCCGCACTGCTGCCGGTACCGGTCGGCCCGCCCCTGGGGACGGGCCTCGGCGGCTACGAACCGGCCACCTGGCGGCTGGACCCCGAACAGACGCTGCTGCTGTTCACCGACGGGCTCGTCGAGCATCGCGGCGAGGACATCGACCAGTCCCTGGACCGGCTGGCCCGCGTCGACTTCGCGTCCGCCACCGGGGTCGAGGACGTCATCGACACGGCGCTCGCCCGCCTCGACGCCCGGCACGCCGAGGACGACGTCGCCGTACTCGCCGCCCGGCTACGCCGGCGCGCCCCGCGGACCGGCGAGGTCCACGACCACTAGACAGCCGAGCCGGGTGTCACCAGTCGTCGCCGTCATACTGTGTCCCCGACACATACGGGT
Organism: Streptomyces muensis; assembly: GCF_021474425.1. Lineage (GTDB taxonomy): Bacteria > Actinomycetota > Actinomycetes > Streptomycetales > Streptomycetaceae > Streptomyces > Streptomyces muensis. The sequence goes on from NZ_JAKEIP010000038.1 coordinate 5,992, forward strand.
CGTGCCGTCGTCCCTGTGCTACGGACGGCTGTGCCGTCGGGGTCTGACTCGGCTCACGCAGTGCGGCGCACCACGGGCAGTCGGGGGTCTCGTCGCTGTCGTCGCGGTCCATGCAAGCGGCTCCTGTCTCGATCGAGGGTCGACGATGGCGGGAGGGAGCGGCAGGTCGCGTACTCCATGGCTCCATCCGGGGGACGGTCTCACTCGACTGGGTGGTAGCGGGGGCGGCGGGCGTACCACCGGCGCACGACTCGGCGTTGCCCCGGCATGGACAGACTTGAGACGGCGCGGCGGGTCCTCGGAGGAGACGCCGCACCCGTGTCGTACGTCGTACCCGCCACCGGCCTGCGGGGCCAGCCGTCGATCTACGCGGCGCTGGTCGCGGAGTGGCACGCCAAGGGCCGTGCGGTACCGGAGCGCCGCGACACCTGGTGGGACGCCGTGGGCACCGGCGAGGGACAAGGACAGACCGTCACCTCCTGGGCAGTCGGCCGGTTCACCGGGCTGGCCCGGGCCGCCGACGCCGAACCGGCGAGCGACCGGCACGCCGAGGCGGCCGAACGCGTACCGGCCGTCGTCGTCCCCCGGGGCCTTCCCGGACCGGTGGACCTGTGGGAGTGGAGTGGCAGGAACGGACGCGTCAGCGTCGCCGTTCCGCGCCCGGCCGACTGAACCGCGTCCGGCTGGCACGAGCCCCCGTCGCCGCGCGCAGCGCGCGTGCCACGACCACGGGGTCGTACAGCGCGCCGGTCCCGTCGGGCGGCAGCAACCACTCCAGGCGCCATCCGGCGGACTGGTACGGCGGCGGCACCGCGACCCATGACCCCCTGCCGACATGGCGTACGCCGGGTCCGAACCACTCGGTGACGGGATCGGGCGGCAGGAAGAACCCGACTCTTCGCGCCCCGCAGTTCACCAGGACGGGGCCGGACGCCCGTGGCCGCGCCCGTCTCAGAAGGTCCAGGGCGCCCAGGCCGAGGTGTTCGGGAACGCTGAGCACGTCCCAGAGCAGTCCGGCCTCCAGCAGCACCGCGTCCGCGCCCTGGTCCCACTGTCGTTTGCACGACCGAGGATCCGCGGCAGCCGCGGCGAGCCACTCGACGGCCTGTTTCCCCATGGTGCGCTGCATGTCCCTACCCCCAGCACTCGCCGACCCCACCCGTCCGTCCGTCTGCCTGCCCGGGCAGGGCCCTTCATGCTGGTGGATATTTCTATGCGCCGGAAGGGGTGGCGCAGTGTGGCGTTTGCGGTTGATTTGTTCGAATCGCGCGACACTGTTCGATCCGCCGACGTGGCGCATGCGTGGCAGCGTCGGACGAACCAAGGTCAGGTTTTACGGTAGTTCGGTGCGATCTATCCCAAGATGGGCCCTGCTGTCGTCGGGATGCGCGCCTGTCGTGCTGATCGGCGGCTGGACGCTCGCGGCGCAGCTCGAAGGGCCCGCCTACGACCCCGCCACGCAGACGATCAGTGTCCTGGCGGCCTATGGCGCCTCCGGCTTCTGGGTGATGACCGGCGCGCTGGCCGCCCTCGGCGTCTGCCACATGATCACCGCCCTGGGGCTGCGCCCGGCCGCGCTGCCCGGACGGCTGGCCCTGGGCGCGGGGGGAGTCGCCGCGTTCGTGGTGGCCCTGCTTCCGCCGCCGAGCAGCGGAGGTTCCCTGCGGCACGGCTCGGCGGCCGCGGTCGGCTTCGCGCTGCTGGCGGTGTGGCCGGTCCTGGCCGCCGATCGCCGCCCGGCCGCACCCTGGGGGCTGCGGCCCGTACCGTCCCTGACGGCGACCACACTGATGCTCGTCACCGCGGGCTGGTTCATGATCGAAATGCGTCAGGGCGGCGCCGACGGTGTCGCCGAACGCCTGGTGACCGCCCTCCAGTCCCTGTGGCCCTTCGTCGTCGTCGCCTCCTGCCTGCGCCACCCCCGTCCCGAGGACTCCTCGCCACAGGAGTCGAACCCGGCTGAACGCCACCGCGGTGGGGCGGCCTGAGGCGTCGGCCGGGAACGGGGGGAGCCCTGAAGGCAACCCTCGCACTCGTCACTTGTCGGCCCACGTGCGTGCCCAGTTCCCTCCAGGCGATGTGTCCTGTATCACCATTCTGGGCTTGAGTGCGGGACGGGGGTGTGGTGCGTACCCACCCGTGACGAGTGGGCCCAGGATGCGAGGATGAGGGCCGTCATGACTGCTGGGTGTGGGGTGCGCGCGATACGGGCCGCGATGTTCGCGTCCGTCTGCGTGCTGCTCGCCGCCCTCGGTCACGTCCTGATGTCGGGCGCGTCCGTCCCGTGGTGGACGCTGGCGGCCGGTGCCGTCCTGACGGGCGGCCTGGGCTGGTGCCTGGCCGGCCGCGAGCGTGGGCTCCCGCTGGTCGTGTCCGTCGTGGTCGTCGCCCAGGGCGGGCTGCACGCGGCCTTCGAGTTCGCGCAGTCCTCCACCGTTGCCGGGTACGGCATGGGCTCCATGTCCGTGGGCTCCATGTCCGTGGGCCACATGGGCATGGGCCACATGGACGCGAGCCACATGGGCGCCCACGACATGGGCGCGGACCACATGGGTGCGAGCCACATGGGCACGAGCCCCATGGACGTAGGCCATGACATGGCAGGCATGTCCTCATTCGGCATGTTCGCCGCCCACACCCTCGCCGCGCTGCTGTGTGGGCTGTGGCTGGGACACGGTGAGCGCGCCGCGTTCCGCATCCTGCGAGCTGTCGCCGGATGGCTGGCCGCCCCGCTGCGGCTGTCGCTCGCCCTCCCCGAACCGCCGCACCGGCCGCGTCCGCGTCCCCGGCGCGGCCGTTCCGACCGGGCGCCGCGGCTGCTGCCGCTCGTTCACACGATCACTTCTCGGGGTCCTCCACCGGGGATCGCTGTCGTCTGAGACAGCCGGTTTCCCGAGGCCGTACGGACCCGGACGTCGAGTCGTCGACGATGCCGACCGCGCCTCGGGCCCCGGCCGTACCTGTCGTACGGCCGTGTCCCCGACACCCCCCGGATCCCTCCGGTACGGCGTGCGCGTACGCCCCTGTACGCCTTGTACCCCCGTGCGCGCCCATCGGCGTCCCGTCGGCAAGGCCTTCGCGCCCGCCGTCGTCCCGGTCGCCGCGCCGGAGTCCGGACTACCCGAGAAGGACTCAGGTGATCACTCCTGCCCTGCCCTCCTCACGCGCGGCCCGCGTGAGAGACACGAAGGCGGACCACACCTCCAGAACGGCCTCCTGCGACGAGTCGACGACCGCGTGGGCGCTGGCCGCGCGCGGCGGAGACCCGGACGCGACGGACCGTTTCGTCCGCTCGCTGCACCGTGACGTCGTGCGGTACGTGGCCTATCTGTCCGCCGATCCGCAGGCCGCCGACGACCTGGCGCAGGACACGTTCCTGCGGGCGCTCGGCAGCCTGCACCGGTTCGAGGGCCGCTCCTCGGCGCGCGCCTGGCTGCTGTCCATCGCGCGTCGCGCGGTGATCGACAGCCACCGGTACGCCGCCGCCCGGCCACGGCTGTGCGACACCGACGACTGGACACTGACGGCGGAACGCGCCCAGCCGACCGGCCTGCCCGGCTTCGACGACGGCATCGCGCTGCTCGACCTGCTGGACGCGCTGCCCGACGAGCGCCGTGAGGCGTTCGTCCTGACCCAACTGGCTGGCCTGCCCTACGCGGAGGCGGCCGAGATGAGCGACTGCCCGGTCGGAACGGTCCGCTCCCGCGTGGCCCGCGCCCGCGCGACCCTCGTCGAACTGCTCACCGAGGCCGCCTGACCGGAACCTGGTGTCAGTTCCCCGCCGGGAACTGACACCAGGTTCGCCGCGACTACTGACCGAGCGGCGGAGAACCGCTGATCGCCTCCGGGCGGACACCTCGGTGAGCGCCCACGATCGCGAAAGGTTGTGCACGATATGAGCGATATGAACGACATCCACGGGATGGACGGCCTGGACCCGGTGGCGACGTTCTGCGGCGACTGCGACTGCGGCTGTCCGCAGCTGTTCGTCGACCCGGCCGCCCCGGCCGAGCGCCGGGTGGTGCTCACGGACGACTTCGGGCAGCGGGTGCAGATGAGCGCGGACCAGTTCTCGTCGCTGGTCGCGGACGCCAAGTCCGGCAAGCTGGACGGCATCGCCCCGGCCTGACGCGGTGCCGGGGGCCGATCCCGGTCAGCGCTCCTCGGCGACCGTCCGCAGATAGGTGCCGAGCCGCGCGATGGCCGACGGGTTGCGAGGGCTCTCGACCAGGTCGACGTAGTCGAGGACGAAGATCCGCTTGTGCTTGACGGCGGAGACGTTGCGCAGGGGCGCGTAGGACAGGAGGAACTTCTTCTTCTGCTCGGCGCTGACGTCTCCGTAGTCGCAGATCACGATGACGTCCGGGTCGCGTTGTACGACGCTCTCCCAGCCCACCGTGGTCCAGGAGTCCTGGACGTCGTGCATGACGTTGACGCCGCCGGCCTCGCTGATGATCTGCTCGGGGGCGGCGTAGCGGCCGGAGGTGAAGGGCTGGTCCTGTCCGCTGTCGTACAGGAAGACCTTCGGCCGGTCGGCGGCCGCAGGGGCCTGCGCCCGCACCTGCGCGACCTGCTTCTTGAAGCCGGCGATCAGCGTCGCGGCCCGCTGCTCGACGCCGAACAGCTTGCCCAGGTTGGTGAGGTCGGCGTACAGGGCGTCCAGGGGCGGCATGATGCCGCGCGAGGACTCCGTACGGCCGTTGTGGCAGGACTCGGTGAGGATGTACGAGGGGATGCCGAGCTTCTTCAGGGCGTCGGGGGTGAAGCCGCCGTCCTCGCGGAAGCCGTAGTTCCAGCCGGCGAAGACGAGGTCGGCGCGGGCGTCGAGGACGTTCTCCTTGGTGAGCTGGTCCTTGGACAGCCACTTCACCTTGTCGTAGCCGCCCTTCCACGGCACCCCGTTCAGGTCGCCCTTGTCGTCGGGCATGGCGAACCCGGCCATGCGGTCCTCCAGACCGAGCGCGAACATCAGCTCGGTGATGCCGACGTCGTTGGTGACGACCCGCTCGGGCACCTTGTCGAAGGTGACCTTCCGGCCGCAGTTGGTGAGCGTGACCGCAGCGGATTTGGCGTCCGCTGGCTCGTCCACCGTGGCGCCGCAGCCAGTCGTGGTGACGGCCGCGGCGAGGCAGAGGGCGGTGGCTACGAGCTTGCGCATGTGGTTCCTTGAGGGAGGAGGTCGAACAGGAGCTGGACCGCGCCGGTCTCCGGATGCCGTACCGGATGGGCGCGGACCCCGAACACCTCGGCGAGCAGGTCGGGTCGCAGGACGTCGTGCGGGGCGCCCGAGGCGACGATCCGGCCCCCGGCGATGACGTAGAGGACGTCGCAGTGCGCGGCGGCCAGGTTGAGGTCGTGCAGAGCGGCCAGCGCGGTCAGGCCGCTGGCCCGTACCAGTGACAGCACGTCCAACTGGTGGGCGATGTCGAGGTGGTTGGTGGGCTCGTCGAGGACCAGGACCTTCGGTTGCTGGGCGAGCGCGCGGGCGATGAGCACGCGCTGCTTCTCGCCACCGGACAGGGCGAGGAACCCGCGGTCGGCGAGATGGGCGACGCCGGTGCGGTCCAGGGCCGCGGCGCAGATCTCCCGGTCGGAGGCGGCCGTACGCTCCCGGTGCGGCAGCCGTCCCATCGCCACCACCTCGGCGACGGTGAAGTCGAACTCGGCCGACGACTCCTGCGGCAGCGCCGCCAGCACCCGCGCGGCGGCGCGTGGCGCCATGGCGTGCACGTCGTCCCCGTCGAGCCGCACCGCACCCGCGGCCGGACGCAGCGCCCGGTACACACACCGCAGCAGCGTGGACTTGCCGCTGCCGTTCGGGCCGACGAGCCCGACGAACGCCCCGCTGTCCACGGTGAGCCGGATGTCGTCCACCAGGCGGGCCCCGGCGGCCTCGACCGTGACGCCGTCGATGTCGAGCCGCATGTCAACGGCCTCCGAACGCATAGCCGCCGCGCCGCATCAGGAGCAGGAACGTGGGCACCCCGACCACGGCCGTGATCACCCCGACGGGCAGTTCGGCGGGGGCGAGGAGCAGCCGGGACAGCAGGTCCGCCCACACCAGCAGCACGGCCCCGACGAGCGGCGCCACGGCCAGCACCCGCCGGTGATCGGCGCCCACCAGCATCCGTACGACATGCGGCACCATCAGCCCGACGAACCCGATGGCCCCGCTCACCGCGACCACCGTCCCGGTCACGGCGGCGGTGACGAGGAACAACTCCCTGCGCAGCCGCCCCGGTCGGACGCCCAGCGCGGCGGACGTCTCGTCGCCCATCGCGAGCGCGTTGAGCGCCTCGGCCCGCCACCGCAGCCACGCCCACCCGGCCGCCACGGTCACCGCGGCGAGCGGCACCTGGGCCCAGGTCGCACCACCCAGGCTCCCGAGCAGCCACATCATCGCCGAGCGGGCCGCCTCGCCCCGGGCCGCGCCGAACACCATCACCGTGGTCACGGCCTCGAAGCCGTACGCCAGCGCCGTCCCGGTCAGGACCAGGCGCAGCGGGGTGAGCCCCTGCGGCGATCGGGACACGGCGTACACCAGCGTCATGGCCGCGAGCGCCGAGGCGAAGGCGGACAGCGACAGCGCCCAGACGCCGAGGCCTGCGAACGCGCCCAGCAGGATCACGGCGTTGGCACCCACCGCGGCGCCCGAGGAGATGCCGAGCACGAACGGATCGGCGAGCGCGTTGCGCACCATCGCCTGCACGGCCACCCCGACGGCCGCGAGCCCGGCACCGACGACGGCACCGAGCACGACACGCGGCAGCCGGATCTCCCAGACGATCGTGTACGCGGCGACGTCCCGGGCGTCGATGCCGCCACCGGTCAGCCCGGCCCCGAGCAGCCGGAAGACCTCGCCCCACCCGATCCCGGCCGCCCCCAGCCCCACGCCGCACACGAGAGAAGCGAGCAGGAGCAGTCCCAGTCCGACGACCAGCGGTGGCACGGACAGGCGAGGGGCGACGGATGCCGGTCTGGGTATCCGCGACTTGCTTCGGAGCACGGGCGGGCGGGTCCTTCGCCTGGGGCCGCCGGTGAACCTCGCTCAAGGAGACAGCCCGTACGACCGTGCCGGCCGCGCGGTCCCCTCTCGCAGTCCACGGCGAGCAGTCAACGGGTCGCACCCACCACGGGCGATCGGGCTCACGCGACGGACCACCAGGGCCGCGCGCACACCGTTGCGGGTCAGCGCCGGACTCTCACCGGACTTCCCCCGCGGGAGGCCCGGGGAGCGTAACAGACAGGGCCGGCCCCGATTGTCAGTGCCCTGTGGAACAGTCGGTACGCGAGGGGAGACCACGTCGGCAAGTCAAGGGGGAACCACCTGCCATGGGCATGTACATCTCGTTCATCGGCGCGACCACGGAGGAGCTGGACCGGGCGGTCAAGGCCCCGGACCGGGCCGAGGACGACGTCGACGAACTCTTCGGGGGCGACGACTCCACGGTGCCCGGCCGCCCGAGTGCCGAGTTGGACAAGATGTGGGACGGCCTGCAGTTCCTGCTGGGTGAGGCCGGTGTGGGACGCGAGTTCATGATGGAGGGCTTCCTGATCGTGGAGGAAGGAACCTTGTTCGGGTGGTCCGTGGAGCAGGTCGAGGCCGTGGCACGGCAGCTGCGGGCCACGCCGTGGGAGCGCCTCGCGCCCCACTTCGACCCGGAGCGGATGATCAAGGAGAAGGTGTACCCGCATGTCTGGGACGTCGCCCCGCAGAGCGAGCTGGAGTGGCTGGAGAGCGCCTACGGCGACCTGGTCGAGTTCTTCGGCGCGGCAGCCGATCGCGGCCTCGGCGCGTTCATGACCTTCACGGCCGGGGCGGATGTCAACGCCCGCTTCACCGGTGCGCACCGCGAGACCCCGCTGCACTGGGCGGCCAGCACCGACGACGTACCCGTCCTGGACGCTCTCCTCGACCTGGGCGCGGACATCGAGGCCGACGGCGCGGTCATCGGCGGCGGCACGCCGCTGGCGGACGCGGTGGCCTTCGGGCAGTGGCGGTGCGCGCGGCGACTTGTCGAACGCGGCGCCCGTACCACCCTGTGGCAGGCGGCCGCCCTCGGCGCAGCAGACCGCGTCGCCGCCTGCCTCACCTCCGAGACCGACCCGCCCACCGCCGAGGACATCACCAACGCGCTGTGGTGCGCCTGCCACGGTGGGCAGCGGGAGACGGCCGAGCACCTGCTGCGACGCGGCGGCGACGTCAACTGGGTCGGCCACGACCGGTTGACGGCACTGGACGCCGCCGACCGCGCGGGCCACGGGACGCTGGTCGGGTGGCTGCGCGAGCAGGGGGCGAAGTCCGCCGCCGAGCTGGTCTGACGCGGGTCCGCGCGTTCGACATGCGGCCTGCCACGGCCAGGTGAAGACTGGGCTGGGCGGGGCCGCTTCGCCCTGCTGACATCCATACGAGGTGCGAACGGATCCGCGCACCACGCCCCCGCAGCCCGCTCGGACGTCAGGCGCAGCCATCCGTCCGCGGCTCACCGTCCTGACATGGAGGGAGCCGGCCATGGGCGGCATCAACGGAACAGCACTGGAAGGACTGCGCGAGGGGATGCGGGGACCCGTCATCACCGCGGCGGACCCGGGCTACGACGAGGCCCGCAGCATCTACAACGCCATGATCGACCGGCGCCCCGCGGCCTTCGCCCAGTGCGTGGACGTGGCGGACGTGCGCACCGTGCTCTCCTTCGCCAGGGACACCGGAGTCGAACTCGCCGTGCGCGGCGGCGGACACAGCGGACCCGGGCTGTGCCTGGTCGACGACGGGCTCGTCCTCGACCTCTCCACGATGCGCGGGGTGCACGTCGACCCGCGTGCGGGCACCGCACAGGTCGCCGGCGGCGCACAACTCGGCGACCTGGACCACGCGGCCCACACCTTCGGCCTCGGCGTGCCGGCCGGCATCATCTCGATGACCGGCGTCGGCGGACTCACCCTCGGCGGCGGCCACGGCTACCTCACCCGCAAGTACGGCCTGACCATCGACAGCCTCCGGTCCGCCGACGTCGTCCTCGCCGACGGATCGTTCGTCACCGCCTCCGAGGAGGAGCACCCGGACCTGTTCTGGGCGCTGCGCGGCGGCGGCGGGAACTTCGGCGTCGTCACGTCGTTCACGTTCGGCCTGCACCCCGTGGACACCGTCGGCGTCGCGGTGACGGTCTGGCCGGTCGACCGCACGCCGGAAGTGCTGCGCTGGTACCGGGAGTTCCTGCCTGCCGCGCCCCAGGACCTGTACGGCTTCTTCACCGTGTTCGTCATTCCGCCCGGGCCGCCGTTCCCCGAGCCGATCCACGGGCAGAAGATGTGCGGCGTCGTCTGGTGCTACACCGGCGACCCGGCGGGCGACCGCCTGGAGCAGGCGCTGACCGCGGTCAACGAACCGGCGCCGTCCGCCTTCCACTTCACCACGCCCATGCCCTACCCCGCCCTCCAGGGCATGTTCGACACCCTGATCCCGAAGGGCTACCAGTGGTACTGGCGCGGTGACTTCTTCGACACGATCTCCGACGCCGCGATCGAGGTGCACCACAAGTACGGCGAGAACATCCCCACCGAACTGTCCCTGATGCACCTGTATCCCGTGGACGCGGCGGCCCATCAGGTCGGAGCCGACGACACCGCCTGGGCCTACCGCGACGCCGTCTGGTCCGGCGTGATCGCCGGAGTCGACCCCGACCCCGCCAACGCCGACCTGATCCGGCAGTGGTGCGTCGACTACTGGACCGACCTGCACCCGCACTCCATGGGCGGCTCCTACATCAACTTCCTCGGCGAGGCGGAGAGCCCGGACCGGGTCCGGGCGACCTACCGCGGCCACTACGACCGACTCGCCGCGACCAAGCACACCTACGACCCGGACAACTTCTTCCACGCCAACCAGAACATCCCGCCGACGGCAGGCTGACGTCCGAGCCGCACGCTTCGGAGCCGCACGCGTCCGATCCGCACCCGTCGTTCACCAGCGGGAGCGCCTGAGGTAGGGTCACCGGCGTTGCCGGCTACTGACTGGTAGTGCGCCGGTGCGGGGAGTGTCGGAGGGCGGCAGGACGGTGGAATCCCAGGTGGGTGAGAGCGGATCCGTGAACGTCGACGGCACACGCCTGGAAGAGCTGACTCCCCAACCACTGCTGACCCGCGACTACGAGACCCGCCCCTCGCTCGTCTACGAGCGGCTGCGCCGGCAACACGGGCCCGTCGCCCCGGTCGACCTCCTCGGAGTTCCCGCCTGGCTGGTCCTCGGCTACCGCGAGGCGCTCCAGGTGCTCCAGGACGACGACGCCTGGCCGAAGGGGCTGGAGAACTGGCGGGCCCGCACCGAGGGCGAGGTGCCCGCGGACTGGCCGCTCGGGCCGTCCCTCGAGGTCAACCACGTGCTGATCCAGGGCGGCCCCGGATACGGCTCGCTGCGCACGGCGTGGGACGCGGCACTCAAGCCCTTCCAGGACCCCGGCCATCCGCAGGCCAAGCGCCTCAAAGCGGCCGTCACCGCCTACGCCGACGACCTGATCACCCTGGTCGGACAGGGCGGCGGCACCGGCGTGGCCGACCTCTCCGCCCAGTTCTCCCGGCCGCTGCCGCTGATGGTGGCCAGCCATCTGCTCGGCTTCCCCGGCTCCCAGGGCGACGACGCCCTGATGGACATGTGGCGTGTGCTGGACGCGGGTCCGGACGCGGAGCCCGCCCTGGAACGACTGCTCGCCACCCTCGCCGAACTCGCCGCCGTGAAGCTGAAGGAGCCGGGCGACGACTTCCCCTCCCACCTGCTGGCGGCGCATCCCGACCTCTCCCTCGACGAACTCGCCCGTGAGCTGTTCATGCTGCTCGGCATGACCTCCGACCACGTCGGCATCCTCATGTCCAACACGGTGGTCGAGGTCATCTCCGGCGACGGTGACGGCGCCGCCCGGGCCAGCCTGTCCGCCGGGATGATCAGGGAGACCATGAACCGGGTGGTCATGCGCAAGCCGCCGCTGGTGAACTTCGTGCCGCGCTTCGCCGCCCAGGACACCCCGCTCGGCAACTACACGATCCGGGCGGGCGACCCGGTCTGGGTCTCCTCCTCCGCCGCACACGCCGACCCGCTCTTCGCCGGCCATGTGGCGGCGAGCAGCACGATCAGCACCCGGGCGCATCTGTCCTGGGGCGCGGGCCGCCGCCAGTGCCCGGCACGCGAGCTGGCCTCGACGGTCGCGGCGGTGGGCGTTGGCCGGCTGTTCGAGCGGTTCAGCCACCTGGACCTCGCTCTCCCCGCCGATCAACTGCCCTGGCGCTCCTCGCCGTTCATGCGCGGCCTGCGCTCACTTCCCGTGCGCTACCAACTCGCCGCGCCGCCCGAGCGGGCGCCGGCGCCACGGCCGACCCCCGACACGGCACCGGAGAGCGCCGATCCGGTGCTGCCGGACCGCTCCGCCCGACAGCGCTCGTCGCTCTGGCGCTATCTGACGGGACTGATCCGCGGTCCTCGCTGACCGGCGCCTCGCAACACCGGTCCAGTGCGGCCCGGTGATCGACTGGAGGGCCGTACGGCACCGGCGTACGGTCGAATGGTGGCGGGAACCAGCCATCCGACCCCCGCCCACGGCACAGTGCCATGAGCAACCCCGAGCCGGCGCCCGAAGCACGGACCACCCCGCAGGAGACGGAGCGGAGCGAGAGCCGTGGCAGCGGTATGGCGCTGCTCGTCATCGCCTCCTGTCAGCTGATGGTGGTGCTCGACATCACCATCGTGAACATCGCCCTGCCGGACATCCAGCGCTCGCTCGACTTCTCGACGACCAGCCTGTCCTGGGTGGTCAACGCCTACACGCTCACCTTCGGCGGACTGCTGCTGCTCGGCGGCAGGATGGGCGACATCCTGGGCAGACGGCGGGTGTTCATCTTCGGCGTGCTGCTCTTCGTCCTCGCCTCCCTGCTCGGCGGACTCTCCCAGAACGAGTGGCAACTCCTCGCCGCCCGTGCCCTCCAGGGCGTCGGCGGCGCCATCGCCTCCCCGACCTCCCTCGCCCTGATCAGCACCACCTTCCCCGAAGGACCCGAACGCAACAGGGCGTTCGGCGTCTTCGCCGCGGTCTCGGCCGGCGGCGGCGCGATCGGGCTGCTGGCGGGCGGCATGCTCGTCGAGTGGCTGAACTGGCGGTGGGTGCTGTTCGTCAACGTGCCCATCGGACTGCTCATCGTGCTCGCCACACCGCGCTGGATCCGGGAGTCCGAGCGGCACGCCGGGCACTTCGACGTGCTGGGCGCGATGACCTCCACCATCGGCATGGTGCTGCTGGTGTACGGGTTCATCCGGGCCGCGCAGGACGGCTGGCGGGACGCGCTCACGCTGGGCGCGTTCGGGGCGGCCGTCGTGTTCCTGCTGCTGTTCGTCCTGGTCGAGGCGCGTTCCCGGCAACCGATCACGCCGTTGCACATGTTCGCCGACCGCAACCGGGCGGGCACCTACGGCATGATGCTGAGCCTCGCCGCCGCGATCTTCGGCATGTTCTTCTTCCTGACCCTCTTCGTGCAGAACGTGCTGGACTTCAGCCCGCTCGAAGCCGGTCTCGCCTTCCTGCCGGTGAGCGCCGTCATCGCGATCGGCGCGGGGCTGGCCTCGCAGTTCCTGCCCAAGTACGGGCCCAAACCGTTCATGGTGGTGGGCGCCATCCTGGCCGCCGCGGGTCTCGCCTGGCTGACCCTGACCGACGTCCACTCCACCTACCTCGGCAGCATTCTCGGCCCGATGCTCATCTTCAGCCTAGGCATGGGCATGGAGTTCGTGTCCCTGACCCTGATGGCGCTGTCCAACGTGGCCACCCAGGAGACGGGCGCCGCCTCCGGGCTCCTCAACGCCACCCAGCAGGTCGGCGGCTCCCTCGGGCTGTCCATCCTGGTCACGATGTTCGGTACGGCGAGCAACAACGAGGCCGACAAGCAGGTCCCCGCGTTCCTGTCCCAGGCGACCCCCCTGGAGCGCCTCCGCTTCGAACGCACCGGGCAGCTCCCGCCGCCCTACGCCGACGAGATCCTCACCGCCGGAGTCTCCGCCGCCTTCATCATGGCCGCGGTCTTCACCGCCATCGCCGCCGTGATCGCCCTCCTCGTCATCCAGGTCCGCCCCTCCGACCTCGAACGACTCCAGGGCGGAGGACTGCCGACGGCCTGACACGCGAACAGCACGCAGACGGCAAGCAGACGGCACGCGGGCACGCCCCTATGATCGGCGCGTGGACACAGCCGACCGTGACGCCCAGCGCCTGCCCGTCGCCCTGTGGAGTGCCGCCGGACGGCTCAGGAAGCTGGCGTACGACCTGTTCCTGGAGCACCAACCGCACCTCGGCTGGAGCGAGTTCGCCAAGTACGGTGCGACGCCCGGCATGCAGGTCCTCGGGGTGAACCTCGATCTCCCGGACGGTCGGGTGATGTCCTGCGGCCTCACCGTGCGCATGTCGCCGGACGCCTTCTCGGTCGAGGCGGACATCGGGGTGGACGCCCCGGAGGACGAGGAGGCCGAGAACGGCGGGTACCGCTATCTGCTGGAGATCCCGGAGGCATTCGCCGGCTCGCTCGACGAATACCTCCCGCTGATCGAGAACCAGGTGGACCAACTGATCGAGACGGCCCCGCGCTTCCTCCGCGAGCTGCGGGTCGGCGCCTGGCAGGGCTGACCGGCGCGGTCAGCCGCCGATGCGCGCCGCGATGACCGGTGCCAGGCGGTCGGCGATGACACGGTGGCCCTGGTCGTTGGGGTGGACGGAGTCCGTCAGGTCGCCGGAGCCCAGCCAGCCCGTGGTGTCGACGAAGGAGAGCCGGGTGTCGCCGCCGGCCACGGCCGCCTTGACCGCCGCCTCCGTCTGCGGGACGTAGCGGCCGCGGAAGGTCTCCAGTGCGAAGATCCAGGCCCGCGGATAGGCGGCGCGGACCTTGCGCAGCAGGCTGCCGTACGCCGACTGGAACTGGGTCGAACTCACGCCGTGGCCCACGTCGTTGGTGCCCAGGTTGATGACGACGGCGTCCGCCTGGTAGCGGGAGAAGTCCCAATCCGGCGTGGCCGAGTTGGGGTTGAGCCTGCCGAACTGCTGCTCCAGGCCCACGCATCCGTCGGACGTCGCGACCAGACAGGCACCGCCCTGGGCGACCTGGGTGTGCTCGGTACCCAGCCGTTCGCCGATCAGCCAGCCGTACGCGGTACGGGCGTTCTGCGAGGTGGTCGTGCCGACCGTGATGGAGTCGCCGACGAACTCGATCAGCTTGGCCGGGGCGGGCGGTGCGAACGTCGTCGCGCCGCTGTCGAGAGCGAGGCCCTGGAAGACGGCGTCGCCGCGATAGGACCCCGCGACCACCTGGTAGTTGACCTGGAGGGTGTGGTTGCCGGCGGACAGGGGCGTCGGCGTCAGGTCCACGGTGCCCTTGACGTCGTCGTAGAACTTCACGGGTCCGTTGTCGATACGGGCCCAGAAGTCGATGGTGTTGCGCTGCTTGAGCTTGACCGTGCGGCCGGTGAAGCCGACGCGGTAGTACGCCCCGGCCCAGTACGGGGTGTAGAGCGTGCTGGAGCTGCGGGTGTCCCAGCGGCCGACGAACTTGATGTTGGGGTCGCCTGGCTGGCCGGGTGCGGCCGCCTTCGTGGACACCTCGGCGGAACTGCCGAGCCGGGCGGCGATGACGGGCGCCAGACGGCCGGCGAACTTGGTGTGACCCGCCTCGTTGGGATGGCCGTTGCCGTCCTCGTAGTCGGCGCCGTCGGTGAGCCAGCCGGTCGTGTCGACGTAGTGCACCTTGGCGTCACCGGCGTTGTTGCGGGCGCTCACGGCCGCCCTGGTCTCCGTCACGTAGCGCTTCTTGAGCGTCTGCACGGCGAAGAGGTGTGCCTCGGGGTGCCTGGCGCGCAGATCGCTGAGGAACTTGGTGTACGCGGCCTGGAACGCCGAGCCGGACACGCCGTGGCCTATGTCGTTGGTGCCGAGGTTGATGACGACCGCGCTCGCCCGGTAGCGGGAGAAGTCCCAGTTCTGGTCGCCGGTGCTGCCGGTCCGGAAGTACTGGCCGCTCAGGCCGACGCAACCGGACTGCGCGACCAGGCAGTACCCGGCGCGGGCGATCCGCGTGTGCCGCATGCCCAGCCGCTCGCCGGTCTTCCAGGCGTAGGAGTCCAGCGCCAGCCGGTCGGTGAGGGCGCCGGCGGTGATGGAGTCGCCGACGAACTCGACCAGGCCGGACGGCACGGTCGCGGTGACCGTGCGCGCGCCGGGGTCCAGGACCAGGCCCTGGAAGACGGTGTCGCCCGAGCGGTAGGAGATCCGCAGGGTGTGGGTGCCGGGGGAGAGAGGCCGGGGAGTGAGGTTCACCGTCCCGCGTACGCCCGCGTGGAAGACGTCGGGGCCGCCGTCGACGCTCGCGTAGAAGTTGACCGCGTCCCTCGCCCGCACCTTCACGGTGGTGCCGGTGAAGGCCGTTTGGAGGTACGCGCCGGACCACTGGGGCACGGCGGCGGTGGCCGAACTCGTGTCCCAGCGGCCCACGTAGGAGATGTTGGGGTCGGTCACCGAACCGTCGCCCGCCGCTGCCCCCGCCGGAGCGGCGCCCGCCCAGGACAGGGAGAGAAGACAGGCGAGGAGGGCGGTGGTGAGGAGGGCGGAGAGGGTGCGTCTGTGGTGGGGGGTCGTCTGCACGGGGATCCCTTTCACGTGGGGTTGGGAGCGCTCCCATGAAGAATCGCCTTCCGAGAGAAGCAATGAAACGGTTCAACGTCAAGGGTCCCTGTGTTGCCCCTGTGGCCTCAGGGGTTGATGTGACAGATGTGACGCCGCATTCGATGAGTGATTTGTGGGGGAGCTGCATACGACTGGTGCTGCCGATGTGACGGCCTTCACCCCGATGTGGCGGAAAGTGATGAATTCCTTACGCAAGGAACGCGTAAGTGACTGTAGTTCAAACAACACGACACGGAGGTTTAAAGTGCAACCATTCACTCTCAAGTACGCTTTTCCCAAGGGGATTTGCCAGGCGGTGACGCCGTATCACTTCGACCCGGCCCAGCAGCTGAACGTGCTCCCCAACGGCCGTCCCGCCGTCAGCGACCCGGACCTTCTGCTCGCCGTCGGCACCACGACGTCCACCGCCGGGTCCGCGACCCACTTCGACGACTGACGACCCGTCCGCGAATGACCGTACTGATCCTCACGTCCGAGGAGGACGTGACAGCCGACATGGTGGTGGCCGCACTGCACGGGACGGGGACGCCCGTGCTGCGTCTGGACCCCGCCGACCTGCCGGGCAAGGCCGTGCTGTCCGCCGACTACGCCCACGGCGACTTCGACGGGCACCTGTCGGTCAACGGCCATGTGCTCAGCATGGGCGGGCTGCGCTCCATCTGGGTGCGTAGGCCGGGCGAACCGGCCGCGCACGCGGCCGACCCCTCACCGTGGCTGACCGCCGAGACCCGGCAGGCGCTCTACGGGATGCTCCACTCCGCCGCCGCCCGGTGGATGAACCATCCGCGCAACGCCGACCAGGCCCGGCTGAAGCCCTGGCAGTTGAGGGTCGCCCACCTCAGCGGCTTCGCCGTGCCGCCGACCGTGTTCACCACGGCACCCCGGCTGGCCCGGGAGTTCGTCGAGGAGTACCGGGAGGTCGTGGTGAAGTCCGCTTCGGGGCCGCCGCCCGATGACCCCCAGGTGGCCCTGCCCACCACCCTGATCGGCCCCGACGCGGACTTCGCGGCCGTCGCGGCCGGGCCCGCGCTGCTCCAACGCTACGTCCACAAGCGGGCGGACATCAGGCTGACCTGCGTCGGCACCCGCCTGTTCGCCGCCCGCAAGATCGCCGAACCCGGCCAGGTCGACGGGCGCTACGGCGACACCGGGCACGCCTGGCAGCCGGTTCCGGTGCCCGACCGGATCGGCAAGTCGGTGCACGAGTACGTCACTCTGGCCGGACTGGCGTACGCCGCCTTCGACTTCGCCGAGGACGAGGACGGCATCTGGTGGTTCCTGGAGTGCAACCAGGGCGGTCAGTTCGGCTTCGTCGAGCTGGAGACCGGGCAGCCGATCGCGGCGGAGGTCGCCCTGTGGCTGGCGCAGCACAGGGCGGACCGCCGCTCGCGCTGAGGACGGCCCGAACCTGCCTGCCGCCTACGCGGCCAGCTCCTTGCGGATGCGGTCCAGCATGAACGCCGAGGACTCCTTCGCCCGCTCCTCCCAGGCGAAGACGCAGGCCGTGGCCACACCGTCGAAGTCCAGCTCGCGCAGCGTGCCGAAGAACGCGTCCCAGTCGACCTCGCCCTGCCCGATGTCCAGGTGCTGGTGGATCCGGGCCGGGGTGCCGGGCGGATTGAGGATGTAGCGCAGGCCGGAGGAGCCCTTGTGGTTGAAGGAGTCCGCGATGTGCACATGCTGGAGCTTGTCCCCGGCGTAGCGCATCATCGCCGCGACGTCCGCCGTCGGGTCGGCGCCCGAGAGGTGGAAGGAGTGCGGGGCGCAGTACAGGTAGTTCACCCACGGCTTGTTGATCGCGCGGACCAGGTCGACCGCGGGGGTGTTCTCCTCGCAGAAGTCGTCCGGATGGGCCTCCAGGTTCAGAGCGATGCCTTCGCGCTCGAACACCGGGAGGAGCTCCTCCAGCGAGCGCCAGAAGGCCGCCTCGCTCTCGGCGGCCCGTTCGGGGCGGCCGTTGAACTCGCTGTTCATGAGCGGACATCCGAGGTCGGAGGTGATCTCGATCATCCGCTTCCAGTAGCGGACGGCCGCCTGCCGCTCGGTCTCGTCCGGCGAGGACCACTTGTACAGCGGCAACACGGAGGACAGCTGGACGCCGTGTGTGCGCAGGGAGTTCTTCAGCTCGGCGATCCGCTCGTCGTCGGCGCGCGGGTGCAGGAAGAACGGCATGAAGTCGTCGCGGGGCGACAACTCGATGTACTCGTAACCGAGTTCGGCGACGGTGCGCACCATCTCGTCGATGGGGAGCGCGCGGAGCATGTACGGGTCAAGGGCGATTTTCACGCGGCACCTCCGTAGAAGGCGGGGCGGGGCTTGAGGTCGGTGGCGACGACACGGCCCGACTGGAGGGCCTCGACGGTCGCGGCGGTGATGACGGTGGCGGCATAGCCGTCCCAGGCCGAGGGCCCGGTCGGCTCCTCGCCGGCGGCGATGCCCTCGATCCACTCGCGGAACTCGGTGTCGAAGGCGTCCCGGAAGCGGCCCACCCAGTCGGTGAGGACCTCGGTGCTGTGCCGGGCTGCGGTGCGCACGCCGACGGCGGCCGGGTCGGGGAGCCGGACCAGGCCCTCCTCACCCACCGCCTCGCACTGGATGTCGTAGCCGTACTGGCAGTTGACGAAGACCTCGAGGTCGATACGGACGCCCTTGGCGGTCTCGAACAGCATGATCTGCGGGTCCTTCAGGTGCGCGAACCGCTTGCTCGTGGCGCGCGGGGTGATCACCTGGGTGGAGACGATCTCGTCGTCCAGCAGCCAGCGCAGTACGTCCACCTCGTGCACGGCCGTGTCGAGGGCGGCCATCTCGGAGGTGTACGACTCCGGCACGGTCGGGTTGCGGTGGGCGCAGTGCACGATCAGCGGCTCGCCGATCCGGCCCGCGTCGATGACCTGCTTCATCTGCCGGTAGCCGGTGTCGTAGCGGCGCATGAAGCCGACCTGGACCAGTCGCCGGCCGTGGGCGGTCTCGGCCTCGACGATCCTGAGGCAGTCCTCGGCGGTGGTGGCCAGCGGCTTCTCGCAGAACACCGGCTTTCCGGCGGCGATGGCGTTCAGCACGTGCTCGGCATGGGTCGGACCCCAGGACGTCACCAGGACGGCGTCGACGTCGTCGGCCGCGACCACGGCCGCGCCGTCGGGCAGCACCCGGGCGCCGACCGGTGCCGCCGCCTCCTCGGCCCGTACGGCGTCGATGTCGGTGACCGCGGTGACACGGGCGCCGGTGACGGTGTCGGTCAGGCGCCGGATGTGCTCCTTGCCGATCCAGCCGGCGCCGATGACGCCTACACGTACAGTCATGGTTTCTCAGTCCTAACTAGGAGTAGCGCGCCCGGAGTTCGGCTTCGAGGGTCTCGAGCGAACGGCCCTTCGTCTCGGGGACGTAGCGCTTGACGAAGGCGAGCGAGAACACACCCGCCACCACGAACAGGAAGAAGGTGTTGGAGATCCCGATGCCGGAGACCAGCGACGGGAAGACCAGGCCGATCACGAAGTTGGTCAGCCACAGCACCACGGCCGCGACCCCCATGCCGAAGCCGCGCATCCGCATCGGGAAGATCTCCGACAGCATCAGCCAGGTCACCGGCGAGATCGCGCCCTGCTGGAAGGCGAGGAAGGTGACGGTCATGGCGAGCACGGCGTAGGCACGGCCGTCTCCGGCCGGCAGCGCCAGGGAGAAGACCCCGATCAGCAACAGGGCGGCGGTGGTGCCCATCTGACCGGCCATCAGCATCGGGCGGCGGTTGACCCGGCCGAGCAGCCAGATGCCGACGAAGGTGGCCAGCACCGAGATCACGCCGTTGGCGATGTTGGCGGTCAGTGCGCTGTCGGAGGCGAAGCCGGCGTCGGTGAGGATCTGGGTGCCGTAGTACATGATCGTGTTGACGCCGGTGATCTGCTGCACGATCGCGATGCCGAAGCCGACGAACATCAGCTTGCGGATCCACGGCGTGGCCTTCATGTCCTGCCAGCCGCCGAGCTTCTCCTGCTCCTCCTTGACGGCGAGCGCGGACACCTCGGCGAGCTCGGCCTCGGCCCGCTGGCGCGACCTGACCTGCTTGAGCACCTCAAGGGCCTCGCCGAAGCGGGCCTTGGAGGCGAGCCAGCGCGGGCTCTCCGGCATCACCAGCATGCCGAACCAGAGCACGACGGCCGGGAGCGTGGCGATCACCAGCATCCAGCGCCACACGCCACCGGACTCGCCGCCCACCTGGGCGATGATCGCGTTCGACGTGAACGCCAGCAACTGGCCGCTGACGATCATGAGTTCGTTACGGGTGACCAGCGCGCCGCGTCGCTCGGCGGGGGAGACCTCCGCGAGGTAGACCGGCACCGTCACCGAGGCGCCGCCCACCGCGAGGCCGAGCACGAACCGGGCGACGACCATGACGGCCGTCGTGGGCGCCAGGGTGCAGCCGAGCGCGCCGACGAAGAACAGCACCGCGAGCGTGAGGATCGTACGGCGCCGTCCTCGCGCGTCCGAGAGCCGACCGCCGACCACCGCGCCGAGCGCGGCACCGAGGAGCAGCGAGCTGGTGACCATGCCCTCGGTGACCGCGGTCAGGCCGAGGTCGTCGGTCATGTAGGGCAGGGCGCCGTTGATGACGCCGGTGTCGTAGCCGAAGAGCAGTCCGCCGAAGGTGGCGATGACGGTGATCAGCCGCAGCCTGCGGGACACCGCGGGCGGGGCGTCGTCCGTGACGGGGGAGGGGGTCTGGGTCGCGTCGTCCCTGACGTCCATGGGCCTTCTCCTCACTGCTCGCGCGCCGTGAGCGGGGGGCGCCGGGTACCCGACAGACCGCAGCCCGCCAGGTGCTCACGGGTGCTCACGGCGATGGGCAGCGGTACGTCGGGTGCGCAGGGGTACAGGTCCTGCTCGACGATCACGAACAACTCCGCGTCCAGCCGGGCGAGTTCCGTCACCACGTCGGCGGGCTTCGGCACACCCGCGGGCGGTGACACGCACACGCCGCGCTTGACGGCCTCGCCGAACGACAGATCCTCCGCGGCGACCTGGGCGAGGATCTCCGGGTCCATCTGCTTGATGTGCACGTAGCCGACGCGCTCGCCGAACCGCCGGATCAGATCGACGTTGTCACCGCCGCCGTACGCGACATGCCCGGTGTCCAGGCACAGGTTCGTCCAGCGGGCGTCCGACTCGTTCAGCAGCCGCTCGATCTCCGGCTGGGTCTGGATGTGGCTGTCGGCGTGCGGATGGATGACGAGCCGTACGTCGTACTCGTCGAGCAGCAGCCTGCCCAGCCGGTCGGCGGCCTTGCCGAAGCCCGCCCACTGCTCGGCGGTCAGCTCCGGCGACTCGGTGAACGCGCCGGTCTTCTCGTCCCGGTACATGGGCGGGATGAGGACCAGGTGATGGGCGCCCGCGGCGGCGGTCAGCTCCGCGACCTGCCGGACGTGCGCGAGCATCCCGTCCCAGGCCTCCGGCCGGTGCAGCGCGCCGAACGCGGTGCCGCCGGAGACCTTGAGGCCCCGCGCCTGAAGCTCCTCCGCGAGCTGCCGCGGGTCGGTGGGGAGGTATCCGTAGGGGCCGAGCTCCAGCCACTCGTACCCGGCGGCGGCCAGCTCGTCGAGGAAGCGGGTGTACGGGACCTGCTGGTCGTCCTCGGGGAACCAGACGCCCCAGGAGTCGGGGGCCGAGCCCAGGCACAGATTGCCCGCGACGGTGCGGAGCGAGGTTGGCGCCGTTGCCATGACAAGTCCTTCGGGGAGGGAGGGGGCGGATGTCGGAGGACGTATCCACGAATGTTCTGTCGCGCTCTACTAGCGCGCTCTAGTGCGAGTACGATGACCCTGGTCCAAATGTCATGTCAATAGCTTGTTGCCGGGAGATTTCGAGAGCTCGTTAAGGTGAACGGCGTCGAAGGGTGGGTTCACAGGTGGAAGCGTCAGGCCGGCAGCGGCCCACGATGGCGGACGTCGCCGAGAAGGCGGGCGTGTCCCGAGCGCTGGTCTCGATCATCTTCCGCGATCTTCCGGGCGCCGGCCGCGAGACACGGGAGCGGGTGCTGCGCGTCGCCGACGAGATCGGCTACCGCCCGGACAACGCGGCCCGGTTGCTCGCCCGCGGCCGCAGCCGCACGCTCGGTGTGATGTTCACGGTCCACCAGACCTTCCACACGGACCTCATAGCGGGCATCTACCCGGAGGCCGAGCGGCTCGGCTACGACGTGCTGCTGTCCGGGACGACCCCGGGCCGCGGTGAGGCCAAGGCCGTGGAGGCGCTGCTCGGCCACCGCTGCGAGGGACTGATCCTGCTCGCCCCCGACGCCGAGCCCGGCTACCTCGACCAGCTCGGACACCGTGCGGCCACCGTCTCGGTCGCCCGGCGTGCGCCCGGCGCCCAGGTGGACCTCGTGCACAGCGCCGAGGGCAAGGGGGTGCGCCAGGCCATGGACCACCTCGTGGAACTGGGCCACCGCCGGATCGTGCACATCGACGGCGGCCGCGGCCCCGGCTCGGCCGAGCGGCGGCGCGCCTACCGGGCCGCGATGCGCCGGCACGGGCTGGCGGACCACGTCCGGGTCATCCCCGGCGCTCACACCGAGGAGTCGGGGATCGAGGCGGGCCGCCTGCTGCTGGCGGAACGCGACCGGGGGCTGCCGCTGCCCACCGCGGTCCTCGCGGGCAACGACCGTTGCGCGCTGGGCCTGTTGATGCCCCTGACCCGGGCGGGCGTGGAGGTCCCGCGCGACATGTCCGTGGTCGGCTACGACGACAGCCATCTCTCCCACCTGATGCCGATCGGCCTGACCACCGTCCGCCAGGACGCCGTGCTCATGGCCGAACACGCGGTCCGCTTCGCCGTGGACCGGCTGGAGAACCCCGAACTGGCCCCGCGCGAGGCCGTGCTGGATCCCAAGCTGGTCGTCCGGGGCACGAGCGGGCCGGCCCCGCAGGAGCCGGCCTGATCCTCACCTACGGCGGCGGGGCCGTCCTCACGTACAACGGCGGGGTCGGCCGCGCCCCGTCGCGGCCACGGCCGACCCCGCCTGTCCATGGACGCGCCTAGCGCGTGCCCTTCGCGGCGAACTCCGCCACCGCGTCGACGTTGTCCTTGGTGATGAAGGCGGGCCCGGTCAGCACCGGAGCGGTGCCGCCGCCGCTGAAGTTGCCGTTCGTCCTGTACAGCCACAGCGAGTCGACCGCGAGGTAACCCTGGAGGTAGGGCTGCTGGTCGACGGCGAACTCGACCTTGCCGTCCTGGACGGCGGTGACCAGCTCCTTGTTGAGGTCGAAGGTCGCGACCTTGGCCTTGCTGCCCGCGTCGGCCACCGACTGCACGGCGGTCAGCGCGAACGGCGCGCCGAGGGTGACCACCTGGTCGATGGTGGAGTCCTGCTGGAGCTTGGCGGTGATCGTCGACTTCACCGAAGGCATGTCGGTGCCGTTGACGTACAGGATGTCCGTCTTGCCCTTGAACCCCTTCTTCAGACCGGCGCAGCGGGCCTCCAGCGCCACATGGCCCTGCTCCTGGATGACACAGACGGCGTGCTTGGCGCCGGTCTCGCCCAGCCGCTCACCGAAGGCGTTGCCCGCGATGTTCTCGTCCTGCCCGAAGTACTCGAGCATGCCGAGGTCCTTCCAGTTGTCCAGGCCCGCGTTGAAGCCGACGACCGGGATGCCGGCCGCCTTGGCCTTGCCGATCACGGCCTTCATGGCGCTCGGCTTGGCCGCGGTGAGGGCGATGCCGTCGACCTTCTGGTCGATCGCGTTCTGCACCAGGTTGGCCTGGTTGCCGGCGCTCGGATCGCTGGAGTAGACGAGCTTGATGTTGTCCTTGGCCGCGGCGGCCTCGGCCCCCTTGCGGATCAGGTCCCAGAAGGTGTCGCCCGGAGCCGCGTGGGTGACCATGGCCACGGTCATCCGGGGCGTGGTGGCCTTGCCCGCCGAGGCGCCCGCTGAGCCCTCCTCGGACTGCTTCCCGCCGGAGCTGCTGGAGCATCCCGCGGCGAACAGGGCGGCGGCCAGAGCGGCGGCGGTCAGTGTCGCGGCTCGGTGGTGTCTGCGCATGTCCCATGCACCTCGCTGTGCTGGTCGGGGCGGGTTCTCAGGTGGGGGGAGGGTCACGGGTACCGCCCGTTGGATAACGACTGGAGCGCTTCACTAGCGCGCTCTAGTGGCAGGTACTATGCGGCGAGTCCGCGGATGATGTCAATGGGTTTGTCAGGACGTATCGACAAAGCCGAGGTCGGGCAGGCAAAGAGAACCACCCCGCCTCATGGGAGACGGGGTGGTGGTGGCGGTTCGCCGTCCTCGACTCAGGCGGGCCGTATCACGCTGTGGATCGCCGACTCACCGGCGTAGTGGATCGACTCCTCGCGGATGGCCGCCCCCGGGCTCGGGGCGTGGATCATCATGCCGTTCCCGGAGTAGATCCCGACGTGGCCGACGTGGAAGAGCACCAGGTCGCCGGGTTCCAGGTAGGTGAGAGCGATCCCCCGGCCGGCGGTCGCCTGCTCCGGCGCGGTGCGCGGCAGGGAGATACCGGCGGCCTTCCAGGCGGCCTGGGTGAGGCCGGGGCCGTCGTACGCGTCCGGACCCGACGTACCCCAGACACAGGGCTTGCCGATCTGGGCACGCGCGAAGTCCAGCGCACGCAGGGCTCGGGTGTCCTGCGGGGCGGTCGCCGTGAGGGCGGTGGCCTGACTCGTGGCGGGGAGTTGCCCCGTGTCGTAGGTCGGGTTGGTGCCGTACGCCTGAGTGTCGTAGCTCTGCCCGGTGCCGTACGTCTGCCCGGGCTCGTAGGTCTGCGCGGTCGTGTAGGTCTGGCCGGTCGCGTAGGCCTGGCCGGTGTCGAGGGCCTGGTCCGGGGCGTAGGGCTCTGCCGTGGCGGGGGCTTGGTTCGTTGCGATCGTGGGCAGCGGGTCGGTGAGCGGGTCCGGTGCGGGGGTCCAGGCCGTGGTGCCGGGCGGGACGGTGGTGAGCTCGGCCGGGCCCTGGTTGCGCAGGGCGTCCCACTGGGTGTCGGCCGAAGGCTGGGCCTGGGGTGCCGTGTGCAGGGACAGCAACTCGCGGGCCTGGGAGAGCTTGCGCTGGTTGCGCTCCTTGGACGTCCGCAGCGAGGACCGCTGTTCGTTCGAGGCTTCGGCGGACGGGGCGGGCAGCGCGAGGGCGGTCTGGTCGGAACGGGTGCCCTGGAGGGCACCGGTCTCCAGCGGCGACTCGGGCGCGGCCGGCAACGCGGCGAGGGGACCGGCCGTCAGTTCGGCCACCGCGGCCGTCGCGGTCGCCGGTCCGGACGTCAACTCGGCGACAGGCGCAGCGGGAAGCTCCAGGGCGGCGCGGCCGGTCGCCTCCCGGCCGCGGTCGGCGAGGCCGTCGGCCGCGCGGGGGGCCCGTGTTCCCGTGGGGCGGGCCGGCAGTCTGTCGGTCGGCAGCACGGCCGGAACGGTCGGACCCAGCTTCGAGCGGGCCACGTCGAACCACTGCCGGGCCACGCTGTCCAGCGCGGGGTCACCGCGCCCGCTGTCGTCGCCGCGGGCGGCGGGCCTGCGTCCGGCGTCCACCGGCCGGTCGGCACGTCCACGCGGTCCGGTCGCCGAGGCGCGGGTGGCGTTGAAGGTCCCCGTGTCGGACTCGGCCTGGTCGTAGAGGGAGCTGACGCGTCGGCTGACCTCCTCGCGGCTCGGTGACTCGTCCCCGGCCGAAGGGGCGGCGTTGGCCGTCTGGGCGAGCAGTGCCACAGAGGTGAGGGCTGCCGACGCGAGTGCGGAGTTGCGCATGCCGGGGAGGCTCAGAGCCCCCGGGCGCGCGCTGCGTTCCGGCGCCATGGGCGACGTACTCCTTCCGTGCTCCGCCTACCGAGTTAGCTGACGGGTTCGGGCGGTCGGTCCGGAAGGTGTGCCCTACGGCCCTTGCCCCGAAGGGCAGTTGGGCCGATTCACCCCAAGTTCGGTTGGGTCCCCGGCTCCAGTGGACCCTCGCGGGCACACCGGACTCGGCGGAGGCCGCGCGTCCCGGCGGGGTTCGCCGGAGGTCGTCGTGCGGTCCGATCCGTAACCTAACGAACTTGTGAGCCCTCCGTGAAGATTGACATGTGAAATGTCCGATACGTTTTTGTGACCTTCGACGCTCGGGGCCGTGGGGAGCCCGAACTCACCGCGCGGCGCGTCGGCTTCGCCACGCTTCGTAGTGGTCCAGCAAGGTCTGCTCGATCGGGCGGTAGGTGATGCCGAGTTCGCTCACGCTGCGGCTGTTGTCGACCCGGAACCGGATGCCGAGGTGTTTGCGGATGTAGTCCTGGGTCAGCCCGAAGGCGGGGCCGAGCACGCGGACCGGCCAGTGGGGGAGTGCGGTGCGCGGGAGGCGGAGGTCGCGCGGGTGGCGGGTCCGGAGCACCCGGGACATCTCGTGGAAGGACGTCATGGTCGGGGCGGCGAGGATGTAGCGGCCCTTCGCGTCCGGGTTCTCCGCCGCCGCGATGTGCGCGTCGGCCACCTCACGCACGTCCACCGTGGTGAAGCTGAAGTCCGGGGCGCCGTAGAAGAAGTAGCCCTTGAACAGCTCGTCCAGCAGGAAGAGGCTGCCGGACTCCGAGGCGGGCGTGAGGGAGGGGCCGAGGACCAGGCCGGGGTTGACCGACACCATGCGCCAGCGGTCCTGGGCGGCCTCCGCGTCCCAGGCCGCACGCTCGGCGACCGTCTTCGCGTAGTGGTACGGGTTGTTCTCCACGGTGCTGGTGGTGTTGAAGTACCGCTCGGACAGCACCGCGTCGTCCATGGCCAGTACGTCGGAGTAGTCACCGAAGATCGCGCCCACGGTGGAGGTGAGGACCAGCCGCTCGACGGTGGGCGTGCGCTCGACGGAGGCCAGTACGTTGCGGGTGCCCAGCAGGGCCGGGTCGACCATGTCCCGGCGGCCGTCGTCGATCTTCTCCGGCATACGGAACGGCGAGGCCACATGGAACACCACCCGGCAGCCGGCCATCGCCTCGTCGAAGGAGCCCTCGGTCAGCAAGTCGGCCTCGAACAGCCGGAGTTGGTCCGGATGAGCCTCCTGCATCTCCCGCAGCGGCCGTACCTTCGCCGTGTCGGCCGTGCGACGTACCGTCGCATGGACCAGGTAGCCGCGCTCCAGCAGTCGTTTGACCAGATGACTGCCGACGAACCCGCTGCCGCCGGTCACCAACACGCTCGCCGAACCGTCCTCGCCCACGCGCTCACCCCTCCGGTCGTGCGGTCGGGGCCACCCTAAGGGGCCTCGGCCCCGACCGCCTCGTCCCGGGTCACCAGCGCGGCAGCCGCAGTTCGTACTCCGGGTGGATCCGCCGCATGTACCCGGTGTCGTCCCGGCTGCGCACTCCCGACTCCACGTACAGCCGGTGCAGCCGGTCCAAGGCGTCGTGGTCGAGTTCGACGCCGAGGCCGGGGCCGGTCGGGACCTCGACCGCGCCGTCGCGCAGCTCCAGGACGCCGGGGACGATCACGTCGTCGGCGGAGTTCCACGGGTAGTGCGTGTCGCAGGAGTGGTCGAGGTTGGGGATGGCCGCCGCGACATGGGTCATGGCGGCGAGGCTGATCCCGAGGTGCGAGTTGGAGTGCATCGACAGGGCGATGCCGAACGCCTCGCAGACCGCCGCCAGTTCACGGGTGCGGCGCAGTCCGCCCCAGTAGTGGTGGTCGGTGAGGAGCACCTGGATCGCGTTCCGCTCGATCGCCGGGCGCAGGTGCTCCCAGGCGATCACGCACATGTTGGTGGCGAGCGGGAGCGGCGAGTCCTTCGCGACCTCCGCCATGCCGGGAATCGTCGCGGTCGGGTCCTCCAGGTACTCCAGGACGCCGTTCAGCTCACGGGCGACGTACCGCGAAGTCTCCACCGTCCAGGCGGTGTTGGGGTCCAGACGCAGCGGCTGCCCGGGGAAGGCCTCCCCCAGCGCCCTGATCGCGGCGATCTCCTCGTCGGGCGGGAAGACACCGCCCTTGAGCTTGAACGACTCGAACCCGTACCGCTGTCGCATCAGCCGCGCCTGCTCGACGATCCCGGCCGGGTCCAGCGCCTCGCCCCAGTCGTCGCCGACCGCCGCACGGCCGTCCAGGGCCGGGTGCTCGGCCCACTTGTAGAAGAGGTACGCCGCGAAGGGCACGCGGTCGCGGACCTTCCCGCCGAGCAGGTCGCTGACCGGGCGGTCCAGCAGCCTGCCCTGGGCGTCGAGACAGGCGACCTCGACCGCCGAGGTGGTCCAGCCGCGCTCGTGGGAGCTGGGCACGGCGGGCAGCAGCGCGGCGTCGATCGCGGCCGTGACGGCGGTCGTGTCGAAGACGTCCATGCCGACGACGACCTTCGCGGCCGCTTGGAGTCGCTCCAGGCGGGCGATGCCGCCGGGGGACTCGCCGAGGCCCACCGTGCCGTCCTCCAGGACGAGTTGGAGGATGACGCGCAGGGCGAGCGGCTCGTGGACGCCGTTGGAGTTGAGCAGCGGCGGGTCGCGGAAGGCGATCGGGGTGACGATCAGCTCGCGGATGCGGGTGCCGACGGTGGTGCTCATGCGCGGACCGCCTCCAGGCCGTGGTCGATCAGTTTCGCGAGCCGGGCGACATGCTCCGGCGTCGGGTCGAGCAGCGGGGCGCGTACGCCGCCGACGTCAAGGCCGCGGAGGGTCACTCCGGCCTTGACCAGGGCCACGGCGTATCCCGGGACCTCGTCGCGGAGTTCGACCAGCGGGCCGTAGAACTCGTCCAGCAGGGTCGTCACCAGCTCCCGGTCGCCGCCGGCCAGCGCCTGGTGGAAGGCCAGCGCGATCTCCGGGGCGAAGGCGAACACGGCCGAGGAGTACAGGTCGACGCCGATGCCCTGGTAGGCGGGCGCGGTCATCTCGGCGGTGGGCAGGCCGTTGAAGAACTGGAAGTCCGCGCCACCGGGCACGGCGCGCACGGCCCGGACGACGCGGTGCATCCGCTCGATGTCGCCGATGCCGTCCTTGAGGCCGACGACCTTCTGCAGGGCGGCGATCTCGGCCGCCGTGGCCTCGGTGAGACGGGCGGTGCCGCGCTGGTAGAAGATCACCGGCAGGTCGGTCGCGGCGGTGACCTCCTCTACGTATCGCACCAGGCCCCGCTGCGGCGCCGTCACCAGGTACGGCGGCAGCAGCAGGATGCCGTCGGCGCCGGCGCGTGCGACGCGGACGGCGTGGTCGCGGGCGACCGGGGGCGGGCCGCCCGCGGCGGCCAGGACCGGCACCCGGCCCGCCGTCGTCTCCACCGCGACCCGCGTGGCGCGCTCGATCTCGTCGGGCGTCAGGGCGTGGAACTCACCGGTGCCGCAGGCGACGAACACGCCGCCCGCACCCGCCGTGACGCCGCTGTCGATGTGCCGCGCGAGGCGCTCCTCGTCCAGCGAGCCGTCCGCGGCGAACGGCGTCACCGGAAAGAACAGCACTCCTTGGAACTTCATGTCTCCCTCGAAACTACGGTGGGGGTCAGCCCTTGGTGGCACCGGCCGCGATGCCGGTGACCAGCGAGCGCTGGAGGAGCAGATAGACGATCAGGCTGGGGATCAGGGCGATGACCGCACCGGCCAGCACCACCCCGGAGCCGACCTCGGGGTCGGTGCGCAGGATGGACAGGGCGACGGTGACCGTGTAGTCGGTGGGGTCGTTGGCGGCGATCAGGGGCAGCAGGTACTGGTCCCAGATCATGATGAAGCCGAGCACGCCGGCCACCCCGAGCGCGGGCTTGCACAGCGGCAGGACGACCTGCCAGAGCATCCTGAGCTCGCCCACGCCGTCCAGGCGGGCGGCCTCCTCGATCTCGGCGGGGATGTCCCGCATGAACTCGGTCAGCATCATCACCGAGAAGCCCCAGGCGCCCAGCGGCAGGATGACGCCCCAGACGGTGCCCTTGAGGTCCAGATGGACCACGGGGACGTCGCCGAGGACCAGCGACAGCGGGATCGCGATGACCTCCTCGGGGAGCATCAGCGTCATCATGAACAGCATCATGATCAACGCCTGTCCGCGGAACCGGTGCCGGGCCAGCGCGTACGCGGCCAGCGTGCACACCACGAGCTGGAGCAGCAGCCCGCCACCGGCGATCACGAGCGAGTTGCCGAGGTAGTCCCAGATACCGCGCTCGCCCGCCACCGTGAAGTTCGACAGCGTGCTGTCGTGCGGCAGGAACGACAGTGAGGAGCCGCTGGGGTTGGTGGTGAAGGCGCCCGAGAAGATCGTCAGGAAGGGTGCCGCGAAGACGCCGAGGGCGATCAGACACAGCAGGACGCGCAGCGCCCAGGCGAGACCGGGCCGGTCGCTCCAGCCGAGGGCGGTGTCGAAGCGGGCCGGAGTGGTCCGCCGCGCCTTGGTGCCGCGTCCGGCCGGGAGGTCAGGGGCTGTCGGCCGGACGGGCTCGATGACGGGGGCGCTCATCGCGCTTCTCCCCTCTTGCGGAGGTAGTTGATCGTGACCGTGAGCAGCAGCGTCACGCAGAGCAGGACGACCGAGGCCGCGGAGGCGCCGCCGATGTCGTTGCGGGTGAAGCCCAGGGTGTAGGCGCGGGTCATCCAGACGTCGGTGGACCCGGCCGGGCCGCCGCCGGTGAGGACGTAGACCTCGGTGAACACGCGCAGTCCGCGGATGGTGGCGAGCGTGAGCACGATCATCAGCGCCGGGCGTATCGCGGGCAGCGTGACATGGCGCAGCCGCTGCCACAGCGAGACGCCGTCCATCGCCGCCGCCTCGTACAGCGTGCGGTCCACGCCCGCGAGACCGGCGAGGATGATCACCATGTTGTACGGCGCCCAGATCCAGATGCCCATCGCCATCGTCGAGTACAGCGCGATGTCCGGGTTGTCGAGGAACTGGACCGGTCCGAGCCCGAGCAGGTGCAGGCCGCTGTTGAGGAGGCCGTCGGAGGTCGGGTAGTACATCAGCCGCCACAGCTCGCCGACGACCGCGGTGGCCGTGACCGCGGGCAGGAAGACGGCCGTGCGCAGGATCTTCAGCGAGCGGGCCTGGCCCTCCAGCAGCAGCGCGAGGACGAAGCCGAGCAGGATCGCGCCCACCGACTGGCCGATGCCCAGGACGAGGGTGTGGCCGATGGCGTCCTGGAAGCGGTGGTCGGTCAGGACCCTCGTGTAGTTGTCGAGGCCGATCCACCGGTCGCCGAGGAAGGGCCGTACGTCGAAGAAGCTCAGCCAGACGCCCTTGGCCATCGGCCAGAACTTGAAGACGAGGGCGAGCAGCAGACCCGGAGCCAGGAAGAGCCAGGGGATCACGGCCCTCTTGTCGAAGGCCCTCTTGTTCGGGCCCCTCTTGTCGAGGCCTGTGCGCGGCGCGGGGGCGGGGACGGTAGCGGTCATTTCAGCAGGTCCTGGTCCTTGAGGTCGCCGGCGAGGGTGTCGTTGAGCTCCGCCAGCTGCGCGCGGACGTCGCCGCCGCAGTACGTGAAGATCGAGTTGAGCGCGTCGGCGGTGTCCTGCTTGATCGGGGCGAAGTCGGGCGCGTTCGGGAACTGCTGGGAGGCGTCCTCGTACGCCTTCTGTACGACCCCCCAGCGGGCGTCGTCGCGCACCTTCGCCGCGTCCAGCGTGGAGTTCACGGGGATGCGGACGACGGGTTGGTGGCCGTCGACGCTGGTCATGGCGATCCTCTGGCCCTCGGGCGAGACCAGGAAGGCGGCGAGGGCCAGTTCCTGCCTGTCCTTGCCGGTCCTGGCGCCGAGGTAGACGTTCTCGCCGTCGGCCAGCACATCGCCGCCGGCCGGTCCCGCGGGGGCCGGGACGACCTCGTACCTGTCCTTGCCGAGGGTGCCGTCGAAGGTGGTGATGTTGTACGGGCCGGTCATGTACATCCCGGCGTTGCCGTCCTGGAAGTTGGTGGCCGTCGAGGTGACGGCGGTGAGCGCGCCGGGCTGGACGACACCGTTGTCACCGCAGAAGAGGTTGTCCTTCATCCAGCTCACGGCGTGCACGGCGGCCGGCGAGTCCATGGCCGGGCTGTACTTGCCCTTGCCGTCCGGCTTGATGATCTCGGCGCCGCCCTGCCACAGGAAGCTCGCGCCCCACCAGGCGGCGTAGCCGTTCTGGGCGCTGCCCGGCGCGACGATGCCGTACGTGTCGGCCTTGCCGTCGCCGTCCGGGTCCCGCGTGGCGAAGGCCTTGGCGACGGAGAGCATCTCCTGCCAGGTCGTCGGCGCCTTGAGGCCGAGCTTCTGCAGCCAGTCCCTGCGGATCATCAGGGTCTGGGCCTGACGGGAGTACGGGATGCCGTAGTGCTTGCCGTCGATGCCCACCGTCGAGGACCAGGACTTGTCGGTGATCTGGTCGCCGCCGGCGACCGACGCGGGGTCGATCGGCTTGAGCAGGCCCTGGCTCTGGTAGCTGCCCATCAGAGCGGTGTCGTTGATCACGACGTCCGGCAGGTCCTTGGTGGAGGCGCGGCTCTGGAGCTGCTGGTCGAAGTTGATGATCGGCTGGTAGTCGATCCTGATGCCGGTCTTCTTGGTGAAGGCGGCGAAGACCCGGTCGTAGGTGGCGGCGGAGTCCGGGTTGCTCCGGGTCCACACCTCCAGGGTGTTCGGGTCGTCGCTGCCCGCACTGCCGGAACCGGAGCCGCACGCGGCCGTTCCGAACGCGAGCGCCGTGGCGACGAGCAGGGCGGCCGGGCGGCGACGTCGTCGGTGATCCCGCATGGACACACTCCGTTGGATCTGGAGTTCATGTACGTGAACTCACTTCACGCATCTAAATGATCGGCCAAGCTACGAATCATTTCGGCCGTATGTCAAGACATGAAGGCGAGATTTCACCGGCCTCATGGCGGGTGGCGGCGATGCGGCGGATTCTCGTCACCCCTGGAAAACCGGCCACGGCATGTTGTGTGCGACTCGGGGAGGCCGTACGTCCGTGCGACCAGTCGAACAGTGCGAGTGAGGCCGTTCGATCGGGGGTCCGGGCTCCTTCGGAGTCTCGCGGCGACACCTCTGTGCAGAATCTGTGAACCAGCTGCCCGGGGCGCGCAGGCGGGATGTGCGGATGCCGGGAGGAGGCCTTCACCAAACCCCCTCCTGTGGTGGCCTGAAGGCGACTTGTTCGGTCAACTCCGAACGCACCAAGGTGGGTTGAGCACTTGAGCATCAGGAGTCACAAGCGCGTTGCTTGAGCCGTGCGGTTCGAACACCCGCGGTGATGACGGGGGAAACTGGTGCGGTGTACGTGACGCCGTCGCCCTTGCGGGTGGCGTTTTCGTGCCCCGGGTCGGGAATGCCTCCCTCTGCCATCTCTTGGTGCCTTTGTCCGGTACCCGAGACAGGGATAAGGAGGGGGAATGCCGATGAGCGCGGTCAGCGCCGCAAAGCCGACGTATCCCGGCGTCTACGTCGAAGAACTCCCCAGCAGCACCCGCACGATCTCGACCCTGACCACGTCCGTGACGGCCTTCGTGGGCCACACCCGGCGTGGTCCGCTGAACGAGCCGGTACGCGTCACCAGCTTCGCGGAGTTCGAGCGCCGCTTCGGGGGCCTGAGCGCCCAGAGCGCCGTCGGCTACGCGGTCCACCAGTTCTTCGGCAACGGCGGCACCGTCGCGGTGATCGTCCGCGTCGCCAAGGCCGGCAGCGGCAAGGCCGCCTGCGTCACCCTCAAGTCCACCGAGGGCCACAGCGAGGGCCCGGTCCTCGAAGTGCACGCCAAGGAACCCGGCCTGTGGGGCAACGGCCTGCGCGTCGCCGTCGACCACGACACCCCGCGCCCCGACGAGACCTTCAACCTCCGCGTCTACGACGCCAAGGGCGACGCCCGCGAGAGCTTCACGGGCCTGTCCATGGACCCCGCGAACGGCCGCTACGCGCAGACCGTCATCAACGCGGGCTCGAAGCTGATCCGTGTCGAGGTCGTCGGCGAGGGCCGTCCCGACCCGTCCGGCACCGTCTCCAAGCCCTTCGGTGACGAACTGCCGAACCTGGAAGTCGACCTGACCGTCAAGATCGGCGAGGTCGAGCGAGAGTTCAAGCTCTACGACCCCGACTGCGACGGCGAAGCCCCGTGCAGCGTGGCCGAGTTGGCGCTGCTGCTGGAGCGCAAGCTGCGCGCCCTGCCCGACGCGCCCGGCAAGCACGCCTTCGCCGGCGCCGAGGTCACCGCCTTCGGCCGCCGTATCCAGGTCGTCGCCGGCTCCACCGACCCCGAGGACGTCGTCCGCTTCCTCGGCGAGTGCGCCAACGACCTCGGCCTGGAGGCCTCCGTCAACCCGCCGGTCTTCCCGCTGGAGGGCGGCGAGGACGGCGAGGCGCCCGGACCGCGCGACCTCATCGGCTCCGAGGGCGACAAGTCCGGCATCCAGGCGCTGCGCGGCGTCGCCGACGTCAACCTCCTCGCCCTGCCCGAGCTCGCGGCGTACGAGAAGACCGAGGACGCCCTCACCGTCATCTCCGCGGCCCAGCGGCTGTGCGCCGAGCGCCGGATCTTCCTGCTGGTGGACGCGCCGAGCACCTGGGTCAGCGTGGACACCGCACGCGCCGGGCTCGCCGCCTTCGACGCCGTGCGCGGCAACCACGCGGGCCTGTACTTCCCGCACATCCAGCTCACCGACCCGCTCACCGGGCGGCTGCGCTCCTTCCCGCCCTCCGGCGCGGTCGCCGGCGTCATCGCCCGCACCGACTCCGAGCGCGGCGTGTGGAAGGCCCCGGCCGGCACCGAGGCGCGGCTCGCGGGCGTGCACTCGCTCACCGTCAACCTCACCGACCGTGAGACCGGCCTGCTCAACCCGCTCGGCGTCAACGTCCTGCGGACCTTCCCGGTGACCGGCCCCGTCGTCTGGGGCGCACGCACGCTGGAGGGTTCCGACGCGCTCGACAGCGAGTGGAAGTACGTGCCGGTGCGCCGCCTCGCCCTCCATGTGGAGGAGAGCCTCCAACGGGGCCTGCAGTGGGTCGTGTTCGAGCCCAACGACGAGAACCTGTGGCAGCAGATCAGGCTCGCCGCCTCCTCGTACCTGCACACGCTCTTCCGTCAGGGCGCCTTCAAGGGCGGCACCCCGCGCGAGGCGTACTTCGTCAAGTGCGACAGCGACACGACGACCACCGAGGACATCGAGAACGGCATCGTCAACGTCCTCGTCGGCATCGCACCGGTCCGCCCCGCAGAGTTCGTGATCGTCAAAATCCAGCAGACGTCCGGGCAGTTCGCGCTCTAGGCGCCGGGAATCGTGGAGAACTGAAGGAATCCGATGGCTGAGTTCACGGTCAACGCGCATCGCTTCGACCCCTACAAGAACTTCAAGTTCCTGGTCCTGTGGGACGGTCGCACGGTCGCCGGCATCAGCAAGATCAGTCCGCTGAAGCGGACGACGGAGGTCGTCAAGCACCGGCACGGCGGCGACCCCTCGTCGCCGCGCAAGTCGCCGGGCCGCTCCGAGTTCGAGGGCATCACCCTGGAGCGCGGTGTCACCCACGACCCCGAGTTCGACCGCTGGGCCAACAAGGTCTGGCAGGTCGGCGCGGGCCTCGGCTCCGAGGTGTCCCTCGCCGACTTCCGCAAGGACATCGTCATCCAGGTCCTCAACGAGGCCGGCCAGGTCGCCGTCTCGCACAAGCTCTACCGGACCTGGCCGAGCGAGTACCAGGTCCTCGGCGAGATGGACGCCAACGCCAACGCGGTGGCCATCCAGTCGCTGAAGCTCGAGTGCGAGGGCTGGGAGCGGGACTACGAGGTGCCCGAGCCGGAGGAGCCCTCCTTCCTCAACCCGGCCTGAGCGACGGGTAGTCGAGGGGGGACGAGATGGCGATCACCGGGGCGGCCGAACTGCTGGCCACCTGGGAGGCGGGGCTCGCCGAGGCATCGACGGGGCGCGCCCTGCTGCTGCACCGCACGGCGCGCCCGGACGTCGACGCCGCGACCCTGCCGGTGCTGCCGGTGGGGGAGCGCGAGGCCGACCTGTTCGCGCTGCGCCGCGCCCTGTTCGGGGAGCGGATGCAGGTGCGGCTGGCGTGCTCGGCGTGCGGGGCGGACATGGAGTTCGACCTGGACGCCGGGGAGTTCGCGCGGTCGCTGGGCGGGGCGGGCGGACTGAGTGGTGGCCCGGGCGGTCCGGGTGATGGTCCGGGCGGGCCCGGCGGCTCGGTGGTCCGTGTCCGACAGGACGGCTGGGACGTGGAGTTCAGGCTGCCCGGTGTCGCCGACCTGACGGCGGCGGCCCGGGCGGCGGACCCGCGTGCCGCCCTGCTCGCGCGGTGCCTCGTGTCGGCGGTGCGCGACGGGACGACGACGGTCGGCGCCGGTGACCTGCCGGTGCCGGTCCAGCGCCGGATCGCCGAGGCGGTCGAGGCCGTCGACCCGGGCGCCGACGTCACGCTCAACATCGCCTGCCCCGAGTGCGGCGAGGCCACCCGGGCCGAGCTGGACATCGCGTCCTACCTGTGGACCGAACTCGACGCCTGGGCACGGGACCTGCTGCTCGACGTCCATCTGCTCGCCACGTCGTACGGCTGGAGCGAGCCGGAGATCCTGGCGCTCAGCCCGCTGCGGCGCCGCTACTACCTGGAGCTGTGTGCCGATGTCTGACGCCGACGGGGCGCCGGTTCCCGACTTCCTCGACCGGCTGATCGCCCGGCACACCCCGGCCGCCGCCGGACCGCGTCCGGGCGTGGTGCGAGTCCGTCCCCGGCTGCCCGGCCCGTTCGAGCGGGTCGAGGCGGTACGGAGCACGGCACCGGACCCGGACGACGGCACCGACCTGCTGTGGCCGGCCACCACACCGTCGGCCGTACGGCAGGGGGACACGCCACGCCCGGCGCCGCCCGCGGCCCGGCCGCACACGGAGCGGGAGCGGACGGTCGTACGCACCGAACGCACCCCTTCCGACCCGGCACCGCGGCCCGCCCCGAGGCCCCTGCCCGAGACACCCCTGCTGCGCCCCGTCGCGCCGCTCACCGCCGAACCCCGGCCGATGCCCGACGCCGTACAGCGGGCGACGGGCCGCGGGCGTCCCGAGCGGGGCGCCTCCCAGAGCGCGGCGACCGCGCCCATCCCCCCGGGTGCGGACGCCGCTTCCCCCGCCGCCGTGTCCGCCGCGCTGCGCCCCAGCGCCGCGGACACGGCGGCAGCCCGGGACGCCGTACGACAGGCCGCCGCGCGGCGCCCGTCGCGGGCACCCGAGCAGGTGGTGCAGGTGCAGATCGGGCGGCTGGAGGTGACCGCCGGGCCGTCGCCGTCCGGCGGGGCCCGGAAGCGTACGCCGGCGACCGAGCGGCCGGGCGCGACCCTGAGCCTGGCCGACTATCTGGCGCGAGGGCGGGAGTGACATGACAGACCGAGGAACCGAGGAACCGACGCCATGAGCAACGCACTCGCCATCGCGCATGTCACCCAGGCCCTCGCCCTGCTGCTCGCCTCCAACGTGGGCCCGGAGTTCGACGAGGCCGTGAAGGTGGAGCCGCACAAGCCGCCGACGGAGCCGCCGGACCACCCCACCCTGAACGTGTTCCTCTACCAGGTCACGCCCAACACCTCGATGCGCAACAACGACCTGCCGACCCGGGCGTCCGACGGCACGCTGGTCAAGCGGCCGGCCGCCGCGCTGGACCTGCACTACCTGATCAGCGCCTACGGCGACGAGACGAAACTCGTCGGGCAGCGGCTGATCGGCTCCGTGGTGCGGACCCTGCACGAGATCCCGATCCTGCCGAAGGACGTCATCGAGCAGGCCGGTGAACTGCCGCACCTCGCGGGCAGCGACCTCGCGGAGGCGGCACAGCGGGTGCGGTTCACGCCCACGGTGATGGACATCGACGAGACGTCGAAGCTGTGGGGGATGCTCTACCAGACGCCGTACTCGCTGTCGGTGGTCTATCAGGCGACCCTCGTCCTGATCGACGGCCGCGAGAAGCCGGTGCCGGCCAAGCCCGTGGAGCGGCCGGACGTACGGGTGCTGCCGTTCGGGGCGCCGGGGGCGCCGGTCCCTCCGGGGGCCGAACCGAAGGCTGAGGTCCCGTCAGCCGATGGCGAGCCGTCCCCCGTCGAGAAGGCGCCCGCACAGCCCGGGACGGTGAGTGGCGCTGCCAAGAAGACCACGAAGGCCCCGGCCAAGACCGTGGCCAAGGCTCCGGCACGGGCACGCAGGACCGCCCGGCCGAGCAAGTCGGCCCAGCCGCAGCCCCCGAAGGGCACGGAGGGCTGAGAGAGATGGGGACGACGGGGGAAGGCGAGCGCTTGGGGACGAACGAGGCGGGCACGGCGGCCACTTCGGGGACGCACGACGGGCCCGACGTGGGCACGGCGCTGATCGAGGAGATCCGGCGTGTCATGTCCAGGATCGACGCCCACGCCGCCGGCGCCGGACCGACACCGGACGCCGGGGCCGCCACCGCGACGAGCCCGGCACCCCTGGCCGCCCCGGGCACCGCCCCCCTCGACGCCCTCGTCACCTGCTTCGGCCTCACCCCCTTCGAACGCGACCTGATCCTCCTCACCGCCGCCGACGAACTCGACCCCACGACCCCGGCCCGCTGCGCCGCGGCCTGCGGGGACCCCCAGCGGGCGTACCCGACCTTCTCGCTCGCCCTGGCCGCCCTCGCCGAACCCCACTGGAGCGCCCTCACGCCCGTCGCGCCGCTGCGGCGCTGGCGGATCGTCGAGCTCGACGACGAGTCCCGGCTGACGACCTCGCGCCTGCGCCTCGACGAACGGATCCTGCACTTCCTGCTCGGCTCGCCCTACCTCGACGCCCGTCTGCACGGCCGCCTGCGCCGCACCTCGGTGCCGGAACAACTGCCGCCGTCGTACGACCTGGCCGCGAGCCGCGT
The DNA here is from genome assembly GCF_021474425.1 of Streptomyces muensis. Classification (GTDB taxonomy): domain Bacteria; phylum Actinomycetota; class Actinomycetes; order Streptomycetales; family Streptomycetaceae; genus Streptomyces; species Streptomyces muensis. The sequence continues at coordinate 44,443 of NZ_JAKEIP010000038.1, forward strand.
CGCCGAGGGCTGGACGACGGGGGCGAGCCCCGACGCGCCGCTGCTCGTCGAGGTGACCGGCGGTGACCTGCGCAGCCGTGCCGACATCGCCGCCGCCGCGGCCGCCCGGTCCGGGCTCGGGCTGTACGCGCTGGGCGCCGAGGACATCCCGGCCGACCCCGCCGAACGCGACCGGCTGGCCCGGCTCTGGCAGCGCGAGGCGATCCTGCTGCCGGCCGCGCTGCTCGTCGAGGTGGGCGACCTGGACCGCGACCAGCGGGCGGCGACCGAGGCGTTCCTGGCCGGGGCGGCCGTACCGGTCGTGGTGTCGAGCGAGGACCCGCTGCGCTCGGACCGGCCGCACGGGGCACGGGTGGCGGTGCCGCGCCTCGACGAGGAGGAGCAGGTCGAGCTGTGGGGCCGGGCGATGCACCCGATCGCCGACCTCGACGACATCGAACTGCGCTCCTTGGTCGCCCAGTTCCAGCTGCCCCCGCACGTCATCAGGTCCGCCGCCGCGACCGTACGCCGCAGGATCCCGTACGAGGACACCCTCGACGCCGCCGAACTCGCCTGGCGGGCCGGCCTGGAGGAGGCCCGGATCGGCATGGACGAGCTGGGCCGCCGCATCGAACCGGAGGCGGGCTGGGACGACCTGGTGCTGCACGACCGGCAGACCGGCGTGCTCCGGGAGATCGTCGCCCATGTGCGGCAGCGGCCGACGGTCCATCAGGAATGGGGCTTCGCGGGCACGTTGCGGCGCGGCCTCGGAGTCACGGCCCTCTTCGCGGGGGGCTCCGGCACCGGCAAGACGCTCGCCGCCGAGGTCATGGCGAAGGAGCTCGGCCTCGACCTGTTCATCGTCGATCTCTCCCAGGTCGTCAGCAAGTACATCGGCGAGACCGAGAAGAACCTCCGCCGGGTCTTCGACGCCGCTGAACGCGGCGGTGCGCTGCTGCTGTTCGACGAGGCCGACGCGTTGTTCGGCAAGCGCAGCGAGGTCAAGGACAGCCACGACCGGTACGCCAACCTGGAGGTCAGCTATCTGCTGATGCGGATGGAGGCGTACCGGGGCCTCGCCATCCTCACCACCAACATGAAGAAGGCCCTCGACACCGCCTTCCTGCGCCGTATCCGCTTCGTCGTCGACTTCCCCTTCCCCGCCGAGCACGAGCGCGCCGAGATCTGGCGCCGGGTGCTCCCGTCGCGGGCCCCGGTCAAGGACATCGACCCCGGCCTGCTCGCCCAGCTCACCGTCGCCGGCGGCTCGATCCGCAACATCGCGCTGTCCGGGGCCTTCCTCGCCGCCGAGGAGGGCGACCGGCTCCAGATGCGGCACATGCTCGCGGCGGCGCGCACCGAGTACCAGAAGCTGGAGCGCTCCCTGACGCCGGGGGAGGTGCGGGGATGGGTGTGAACGGGCAGCCGGGCGAAAGGGCCGCGTCCCGCGAGGCCCGGCACGACCGGGAACCTCGGGAGATCCGGGTGGAGATCGGCGAACTCGCACTCCACGGTTTCCGCGTGGACCCGGAGCGGGTGTCGGCCGCCTTCGAACGCGAACTGACCCGCCTGGTCCAGGCCCACGGCGTCCCGCTCGCCGCCGACGGCGCTCTGACCCTCGACGCGCTGTCCGGCCTGCCGCCGCTGCCCGCCGGCCTCTCCGCCCGCCGCCTCGGGCAGGAGCTGGCCCGTGCCGTGCACGAGGGGCTCAGCGGCCACGGGGAGGTGACGCGATGAGCTCCCAGGCCCAGGACGCCCGTTCCGAGCAGGCCGCCGAACAGCGCCGACGCAAGCGCAAGGAACGCGCCGCCAAGTCCCGTACGCCCGAGCCGAAGGAGATCGTCAGCGGTGCCGGACAGCCGCTCGACCCGGGCGTACGGCGGGAGTTGGAGGAGAGACTCGGCCACGACCTCGGCCGGGTACGCCTGCACACCGACCGGGACGCCGGTCAGCTGACGGAACTCCTCGGCGCGGACGCCGTCGCCGTCGGCCAGGACATCTTCTTCCGCGAGGGCGCCTTCAAACCCGGCACGGACGAGGGCCGCCGCCTCCTCGCCCACGAACTCCTGCACACCGTCCAGAACCCGCACGGCCTCGGCACGCTGCGCGCGGGCCGCGAGCTGGGGGCGGTGAGCGTGCCGCAGCAGGCGATCGAGCGGGAGGCGGAGTCGGCCGCCCAGGATCTCGTACGTCCCTCGCAGGCCGGCCCGGAGGTGTCCACGGCCGATGTGGCGGAGGACCAGGCCACCCCCGGCTGGCTGCGCTACGCCACCGTCGACGCCGACCGCAACCGCGCCGAGGCCATCGACCCGGCGACCCTCGTCGACCGTCTCGCCAACTCCCTCGTACGCTCCCTGCGCGGCGACCCCGAGGACCTCTCCCAGCGCACCCGCAAGCAACTCGCCCGGCTGCCCGAGGAGTTGCTCGACGGCGTCCTCGTCCGCCTGGAGAGCCGGCTGCTCGGCTCGGAGCACGACCGGGTGCTCGACCTGGTCGACGAGATCGAGGCCTACGACGACTACGCCGAGGACGGTCTGGAGCGCGACGCGCACGACGCCCCGCAGATCGAGCCGGACACGGCCGAGGAGGTGCGCGACGAGCGCGAGAACGCCGTGCGCTCCGCCGAGGAGCGAAGGGCGCAGGAGGAGCGGCCCCGGATCGCGCCCGGGCCGGAGACGGACCAGGCCGTCGAGGAAGGCGCCGTCGGCAGCACTCCGCGCAACGGCGGGACCCGGGAGCAGGGGAGTACCCCGCAGGGCGGGGGTGCGCCCGGTGGGGCGCAGGAGCAGGTGCCGGCCGGGCAGGGGTCCGCCGGGGCTGCCGGGGGTTCGGCGTCCGGTGGAGGTGCGGACGCGACCGGGGGCGCGGGCGCGGCTCGTGAAGAGCGGTCCTCGTCCGGCTCGGAGGGGTCGGGCGGTGCCGCGCAGCAGAGCGGGACCGGGTCGGCCGGCTCGGCGTCGTCGGGCAAGGAGTCGGGGGCCTCGGAGGGGAAGTCCGGGGACGCGGCCGGCAAGGAGGGCAAGGGCGGCGAGGACGGCAAGGACGGCAAGGACAAGGGCGGTCAGGAGCAGACCGAGCGCGAGGACGCAGCCGCCGCGAGCAAAGAGGAGTCCGCGGCGAAGAACCGCCCGGGCGCTGCCGAGGCGGCCGTCGCCGGACGGCAGCTGAAGCAGCAGGACAAGCGGGGCCAGCAGAAGCCGGCCGGTTCGCCGACGGCGTCCGGCAAGGACGCCCAGCTGCCCGGAAAGCTCAGCACGCTCGACGGCAAGCGCAACCAGGACCTCGACGGCCGTGACGAGGAGACCGACGAGGATCCGTTCGGGTCCGGCAGCGAGTCGGAGGTCGAGGTCGGGGGCGAGGAGCCGAGCGCCTGGGACGTCAAGCTCCAGCCGGACGACTTCGTTCCGCAGCAGGACCTCGACGTGTCGGCCGTACCGACCGCCGACAAGCTGGACCCGTCCGCGCCCGCGACCGCCCAGACGGCCCCGTCCTTCCCGGCCCCGCCGCCCACCAAGGCCGAACAGGTCCAGGCCGAGCGGGAGGCCGAGGACGCCGAGGACGAGGCGGCGGAGCCCGAGGAGGAACCGGCCGAGTCCGCCGAGGAGCCGGAGTCGTCGGCGCCGGAGACCGAGGGCGGCCCGGACAGCCTCGCCGGCCCGGGCGGTCCGGCGCTGGAGCAGGGCGCGCGCCCGGTGCCGGGGACCCGCGACCCCAAGAGCGGTGACGACCCCAAGGCCGGGCCGGTGGCCGCCCAGACCACCGTGCAGGAGGCGCCCGGCAAGCAGGACGGGAAGTCCGAGGGCGGCACCGAGGCCAAGGAACCGGCCGCCAAGGAGGAGAAGGGCACGGACGCGGCGGGCGACAAGGGCGCCACCGCGCCGGAGAAGGAGTCCCAGCAGGCCAAGGGCGGGCAGTCGGCGCAGAGTGATGCCGGGGCCAAGGAGTCCGGGGACGACGGGGCTGGCTCGGCCGGGGCTGGGACGCAGGGTGCCCGGAGTGAGCAGGGTGCGCAGGGCGAGCAGGGTGGCGGGGCCGCGCAGGATGTGGCGTCTGTCGGTGGCGGTGGAAGTACGGCGCCCGGGGCGTCGGATGGGACGGGCGGTGCCGGTACGGCGAACTCGTCCGGGTCCTCCGGTGCGTCGGGGCCGTCGGGGGCGACCGGTGCCGAGTCGGCCGGTGAGGCGCCGGCACAGGAAGGCCGTAAGGAAGCTCCTGCTCGTACGGAGACGACGGCGGCGCCCGCGAAGTCCGCATCGGCACCTGCCCCTGCCTCCGCGCCCGAGCCCGCCGCGAAGGCGACTGCGGAACCCAAGGCCGAGCGGGAGAGCGCACCGGCGCCGAAGGCGGCGCGCGGCGGTGGCGGAGGCGGCGGCGGTGGCGGAGGTGGCGGCGGCGCGGCCCCGGCCGCCGGTAAGGGCAAGGGCAAGAAGGACTCCGCGCCCGTCCCGAACCTCTCCGGCGTCTCTCCGGAGGCCGGCCTGGCGACGGCCTCGAAGCTCAAGCCGCACAAGGCGCTTCAGGCCATGGGCGGCGTCGGCGGCGCGGTGGACCGCACGGTCGGCGACGAGCACAAGACGCTGGCGTCCGCGCCTCCCTCGATGCAGCGTCCTGCGGGTGCGCCGCAGACGTTGCAGGGCAAGCCGAAGTCGGACGCGCCTGCCGAGTACTCGCAGGACAAGCCTCAGGAGGCCGAGGCTCCCGAGCAGGAGAACGCCGAGGTCGAGGGCGCCAAGGAGCCCGAGGGCCAGATCGAGGCGGAGAAGGCCGAGGAGCCCAGCGGCTGGGACACCTTCAAGATGGCGCTCGGCTTCGGCATCGGCAAGGTGGCGAGCTGGCTCGGCTTCGAGGTGGATCCGCAGGAGCTGGCCGCGAAGTTCGCCGGGCTGCCCACGAAGGACGAGGCGCTCAAGCAGGCCCAGGCGGGCAACGCGCCGGGCGTGGAGCTGAAGGGCTCGGCGGAGGACAGCGCCGGTCAGCAGGACGGCCATGTCGACGCCAAGGGTCAGGAGACCGTGGCCACGGCCCGCGACGACTCCGGCCGGGCGATGGGCGAGGACCAGGTCTATCCGAACGCCCCCAAGGAGGAGATGCGCGCACAGGTGCCGGGCGCGCAGGGTGGCGAGGGCGTGGCGGTCGACGGCGGCGGGGCCACGGGGGCCGTACCGCCGGAAGCGGCTTCGGAGGTGGCCGAGCACGAGCAGGGGCCGCAGGTCCAGGCCGCGTTCAACGACGGTCAGAAGGGCGTGTCGGAGGGCCGGCAGGCCAAGGATCGGGACTTCCGTGACTCGCAGGCCAAGCACAAGCAGCAGGTCGACGCCGAGATCGGGCGCAACACCGAGACGCAGGCGGGCGAGCGCGAGAAGGCGATGGGCGAGGTCACCGCTCAGCGCGAGGGCTGGCGCAAGGAGCAGGACGAGGAGCTCAAGAGCCTCGGTGACAAGAAGACCGACCGGCACGACAAGGTCCGCAAGGACGTCGAGGACAAGGAAAAGCAGACCGACGACAACGTCGACAAGGAGAAGGAGGGCAGCGACAAGAAGATCCAGGACGAGAGCGACAAGGCCGAGCGCGACGCGGAGAAGCAGCGCGACGGGGCCGTCGAGGACTCGGGCAACTGGATCACCAAGGCCTTCGACTGGATCAAGCAGAAGGTCATCGAGATCAAGAACGCGATCGTCCGGGTCATCCGGGCGGCGCGGGACGCGGTCGTCGGCTTCATCAAGAACTTCAAGGACACGGTCGAGCGCTGGATCAACGAGGCCCGCAAGAACATCGTCGAGGCGATCAAGAACTTCATCAAGGAACTGATCGAGTTCGCCCTGGCGATGGTGCGGGCGGTGATCGAACTGGCCGCCCGTATCCGCAAGTTCATCACCGACCTGATCGCGGCGGCCATCGCCCTCGTCCAACGTCTGGCGGAGGCGCTGAAGCAGGCGATCAGCGATCTCCTGGACGCCATCGGCAAGCTGCTGAGCAGCATCCTCGACGTCCTGAAGAAAGCGCTCCTGGACGTCGTCAAGGCGATCGTGGACGCGGTGAAGGCGGTCCTGCAGTTCGCCTCCCGCATGCTCGGCGCGCTGGGCGAGTTCATGCTCATCGCGGTCGACTTCCTCTCCGACCCCGGTGGCTGGCTGAGCGGTGCCAAGAACTCCGCGGTGGACGGCGCGAAGAACCACCTGTTCCGCGAGGTCAAGGCGGCCGTCAAGGACTGGTTCCAGTCCAAGATCGAGGAGATCATCGGCGTCCCCAAGGCCATCCTCGACAAGCTGATCAAGGGCGGCATCACCCTCGAACAGATCGTCAAGGAGACCTGGGACGCGATCGTCCCCCAACTCCCGCTCATCATCGGCGAGATCGTCATCACCAAGGTCATCGCCAAGCTGATCCCGGGCGCGGGCTGGGTCATGGCGGTCATCGACGCCATCCGCACCGCCATCGGCGCCCTCGGCGAGATCCTGCGCGCCATGGGCGCCGTCCTCGACTGGCTGAAGGCCGTCCGCCGCGGCGGCGCCGGCGTCCTCTTCGCCAAGGCGGTCGCCGCCGGCATCGTGGCGCTGCTCGAACTCGCCTACGAGGCGCTGCTGAGCGGCATCGGCAAGTACGTCGCGAAGATCGGCCGCCGTTTCAAGTCCATCGCGGCGAAGCTGGGGGGCAAGGGCAAGGGGGACAAGCCGGGGAAGGG
>NZ_JAKEIP010000039.1 GCF_021474425.1 Streptomyces muensis
GGGGAGGGGCCGTGGGGGACGTGCTCACCGGTGCTCAGCTCCCTGTCGGCCGGACGAACTGGGCCGCCGTGCGCAGCAGGATGCAGATGTCCTGCCACAGCGACCAGTTGTCGATGTAGGCGTTGTCGTAACGGCACCGGTCCTCGATCGAGGTGTCACCGCGCAGTCCGTGGATCTGCGCGAGCCCGGTGATCCCGGCCGGCATCCGGTGGCGGGCCGGATAGCCCGGATGGGCCTGGCTGAACTTGGCGACGAAATACGGCCGTTCGGGCCGCGGACCGACCAGGCTCATGTCGCCGCGGAAGACGTTCCACAGCTGGAGCAGCTCGTCCAGCGAGGTGCGCCGCAGGAAATGGCAGAACGGGCTCATGTCCTGCTCGTTGGCCACGCTCCAGCGGGTCGCCGCCTCGTGCGCGCTGGCCGGCCGGTGGGTGCGCAGCTTCAGCATCGTGAACGGCCGTCCGTCCTTGCCGATCCGCTCCTGCCGGAACACCACGCCGGGCCCGTCCACGACCCGCAGCACGGCCGCGCACACCAGCAGCACCGGCCCGGCCAGCACCAACAGCAGACCCGACAGCACCAAGTCCAGCACCCGCTTGCCCACGCTCCCGCCCCGCCGTCCGCCCCCCGGCCCCAGCAACCTGCGCGAGAACCCGGCCAGATGCCCCGCCCGCCGACAGCGCCCACCGAGGCCGTACGACGGCGGGTCCGCGTCCAGCTCCCACAGCACACAGCCGTACGCGGCCAGCCCCCGCAGCACGGCGGCCTTCTCCGTCCGGGTGGCGGCCCCCACCACGAGCACCGTCTCCACCCCGTTCTGGATCACCGCCCGCCGCGCGTCCTGCGCCGTGGTGAGCACCGGCAGCCCGGGCTCGTCGGCGGCGTCGCCGAGGACGTCCGGATCGTCGGCGAGCAGCCCCACCGGCCTTACACCGCAGCCCGGTTGGCGCAGCAGCGCGGCCGCGACCAGCCGGGCCACCGCGACCGGGCCGACCACCAGGGCCGGACAGGGCCGCCGCCGCAGCGCCCGGCGCCGTAGCCCGTGCACCGCCTCACGGCCCGCACAGGCCGCGAGACAGTGCACGGTGACCGCGGCGACCAGCACGGCCGGCGGCAGCGAGCGCAGCGGGGAGAGCGTCACGACCACCGCCCAGCCGACGGCGATCCGGCCGCAGACGGCGGGGAGTTGGTCGAGTACGCCGGGGACGACGAAGGTGTCGTACGGCGTGGCCCGGCGGTTCATCCCGATCACTACGAGAACGAGCACCACGACGACCGGCGAGAGACGGTGCGGTGCCGGCAGGACCAGCACGGCGGCCGTCAGCGCGCTGCCGCCGTCGACCAGCCACAGCGGCACCCGGGAGATCTGCCGCGGACGACGCGGTCCGCGCCGGGAGGCCGCCCGTCGCCCGGCGGCCCGGCCGCGCGGGTCGACGACGGCGACGGCGTCCTGCGCCGTCCGCTGCTGCCCGGGCGAGGCGACGGTGCTCTCCGCGGTCATGTGGTGACGCACTCCCTGCCCCCGTTCGTTTCGACGGCCCGCGTGGTGGCGGGGCCGAGCAACTCGCGGTAGACGTCGGTCACCGCGTCCGTGGTGTGCCGCAGGTCGTGACCGGCGAGCACATGCGCCCGGGCCCGAGCGCCCAGCGCCGCGCGCAGCGGCTCGTCGAGCAGCAGTGCCGTCAGCGCCCGGGCCAGCGCCCCGGGATCCTCCGGCGGCACCAGACAGTTCGGCGGACGGCCGGGTGGAAGGCTCTCGCCCGCCCCGTCCACGTCCGTGACGACGACCGGCCGGCCGCACGCCATGGCCTCCAGCGGGGCGAGCGCCATGCCCTCCCAGCGGGACGGCAGCACCACCACGTCCGCGGCCCGGTACCAGCGCGCGGTGTCGGCCACCGCGCCGGCGAACTCCACCGACCCGGGCGCACCCGCCCGCAGCCCGTCCGCGTCCGGACCGTCACCGACCAACACCAGCCGCGCGCCCGGCACTTGACGCGCCACCTCGGGCCAGGCCGCCAGCAGCACGTCCTGCCCCTTCTGCCGGCACAGCCGGCCCACGCACACGACGAGCGGACCCGCCCCGCGGCGCGCGCGCTCGCCCTCCGGCCGGAACCGGACGGTGTCGACCCCGTTGCGCACCACACGCCATGGGGCGTCGATGCCGGACCGCACTCCGGTGTGCCGCTCGGCCTCGCTCACACACAGCACCCGCGTCGCCCACCGGGCCCCGAACCGCTCCCAGCCCAGCGCCAGTCGAGCGACGATCCCGTCGGCGGCCTCGAACGACCAGGCGTGCGGCTGGAACACGGTCGGCAGGCTCCCGCGCACCGCGAGCCGGGCCGCGAGCCCCGCCTTGGCGCTGTGCGCGTGCACCAGGTCGGGCCGCACCCCGCGCACCACCCGCGCCAACTGCCGTACCTCGCCCGGGAGTCGGTGCCCCGGAGCGCGGGTCGCGTCCCAGCGGACCACCGCGCAGCCCAGCGCCCGCAGGTCGTCGGTCAGCGTGCCGCCCCGCGGACAGGCCACGGACACCCGCAGTCCCACGGCGAGTTGCGCCGCCACCAGATCCGTCACGACCCGCGCGACTCCGCCCTCGACGGGCTGAGCGACATGCAGGATATGCGGCGCAATGCGCATGGCCGAGGCTGCCCTTTCGAATAAAGACACTTATCCATACTTATCTGAGAAGCGGTCAAGTGTGGCGGAACGGTGGTGTTTTCGGAGTTGTTTCATTCACGGGACCACCCATTTGGCGCCACGGGGGTTTCCCGGGGGTTCCCCTCTCGTTAGCCCGGGAGAACCGAGACCGTGTATTTCCTGGAAAGGAACATGATGAAGAACCTCAAGGCTGCTGCCGTCGTCGCCGGCTCCCTCGCCATCGCCGGTGCCGCCGTGCCCTGTGCCGCCGCGGTGGACATGCCCTCGTCGGGCCTCGTCGAGAACGGCAAGACGGTCGCCCGCAGCCTCCCCTCGGCCGCCAAGGTGCCGACGGGCTACGTGGGGAACAACGTGAAGAGCACCGCGGACAAGGTGAAGAAGGGCGTGCAGTCGCAGGGCATGGTGAAGACCCCCGTCCTCGGCGGCACCCTGCCGAACCCCGTCGACGGGCGCCTGCTCGGCGGACTGCCGATCAAGTAGCCGCTCCGGCGGGACCCCTTCGTTCCTTTCTGTCGCGCCGTTGGCCTTCGGCTCGATGACCAGGGCCGGCTCCGTGTCACTCGGAGCCGGCCCTTCGGCATGTAGCGGGCATGTACGCGGGAGTGCGATTGCCCTTTGGTATTCAGGTTGGGCCGAACGGCGGATTCTGGGTGACCGCGGGGGAAAAGCTCAGTTGAACCCACTGAATGGGCGCTCTTTCCTCCTTGCCGGCGCTCTTGACCGTGGGCCCTGTCTGACGCTGACGCAGACAGGGCCCACGGCCTTTGTGTGCGCCTCACATGTCGTCGTGAGGCGCACGAACACCGATGGCGGTCCACCGGAAAACCGGCGGACCGCCATCGGGTGAAGCACTGGTCACATCAGCAGGCCAGCCGCCGACGGGGCGTTCTGCGCCTGGTCGATCTTCTCCGTGTTGCAGGCGGCGTAGCGCGAGCGCGGCGCGGCGGTGCCACCGAGGACGGCGCCGTTGGACCACGGGGCGAGGCAACGCGCGTCGAGGAGAGCGCCGTTGACCACGGCGATGCCCTGCTGGGGTTCGTTGACGACGACCGGGGCCGACGAGAAGTCGCTACCGCCCTTGACCGTGGTGGTGTCACCGTCGGCCGCGGCGGTGCCACCGGTCGCGAGGACGATGCCCGCGGCGATGGCGGAGATGGCCGTAACCTTCTTACGCATGAGTTGAGCCTTTCCGGACTGCGTTCGGGGTTTACCTGCTCCGAATTCCTCGGAGCAGGAGTCACATCAGCAGGCCAGCCGCCGACGCGGCGTTCTGCGCCTGGTCGATCTTGGCCGTGTTGCAGGCGGCGTAGCGCGAGTTCGGTGCCACGGTGCCGGCCAGAACGGCTCCGTTGGACCACGGCACGGCACAGCGGAGGTCGACGACCGTGCCGTTCACGATGGCGATGCCCTGCTGGGGTTCGTTGACGACGACCGGGGCCGACGAGAAGTCGCTGCCACCCTTGACCGTGGTGGTGTCGGAGTCGGCCGCAGCGGTGCCGCCGGTCGCGAGGGCGATGCCTGCCGCGAGCGCGGAGATGGCCGTAACCTTCTTACGCATGAGTTGCGCCTTTCGGGGCTGCGTTGGGTAATTCACGTACTGCTGCGAACAGTTCGCAGCAGAGGTCACATCAGCAGGCCACTCGCCGATGCGGCGTTCTGCGCCTGGTCGATCTTGGCCGTGTTGCAGGCGGCGTAGCGCGAGTTCGGTGCCACGGTGCCGGCGAGAACGGCTCCGTTGGACCACGGAGCGAGGCAGCGACCGTCGACGAGGGTGCCGTTGACGATGAGAACGCCCTGCTGGGGCGCGTTCACGACGACGGGGGCCGACGAGAAACCGGTACCGCCCTTGACGGTGGTGGTCTTGCCGTTGCCGTCGTACTCGCCGGCGGAGGCAAGGCCGGCGGTGCCGACGACGGTGCTGAGGGCGAGGGCCGTGATGACCGCGAACTTCTTGCTCAACTCGGTTCCTTCCTGAATTCACGGTTGCGCACGCTTACGAAAAGGAAACCCGTATATGCATGCATAAGTCACGGCGCGAACAATCAAACGCGGCCAGATTCCTTCGGATGGCGCAACGAGCGAAATCCGCAGGTGCGACGGGTCGAATAGAGCGGCCGGAACGCCGCCGACATGCGTCCGGCCCACCGGCGGGCGAGGGCCGGTGGGCCGGACGGATGATGCACGGGGGTCAGTGGGTTCGGGCCCGCCGTTGCTGTCGAGAACCGGATCAGAGTCTCAGAATTCCGGGGCCGGCATACGCCGGTACGGCTGACTCAAAGGTTTGCCGGGTCGTCACTTGTTGGGAAGCAGGGTGCCGAGGCCGGTGGCCGTCGGCGCGTGCAGCGGGTGGATCTGGACCTCGCCGCTTCCGGCCGGGTTCTTCACCGGAATGGTGGGCCGCTTCGCGGCGTTCGGGTCCATGCCGTCCAGGTAGACACCGGACATGCCGCCCGACTTGCGCTTGTCGAACGCGCTGCCCTTGGCGACACCGCCGTCCTGGGCCAGCCGCGTCACGACGTCGGCCGCGGGCACGACCGCCGGCGTCACCTTGGTCGGGGACATGAGCCCGCCGATCGGACTGGTGGAAACACCCGAACCTCCGGCGGCGACCGCCGCGGCGGCGGAGCCACCCACAAGACCCGCACCGATGGCCAACGCCGCAGTGGTGAAAACTGCCTTCTTCATGATTCACCTCGCTTGAAAGTACCTCTGATCCGACGGTTGGAGAACATAGCAGTCCAAGGGCGCTGCAAAAGCGACGCGTTAGTCCATACGCATGAAAGTGGCTGGAGTGAAGAATGTATTGGGCAGCATGATTCCGGGGGATTGGCAGCTGGTCGGCGAATCAATTGATCGTATGTGCGCCCGGCCCGGTTGGGCCGCTTGCGCGACCTGAAAGATGAATTTCGGAATTATCGGCCGCGTCTTCGTCGAGCCGCCCGGCCCAGGACGTCCCGCGGCCTACCCTCGCCGCCATGACCACCTCCAGCGACACGTCCGCCCGATGCGCGCCCCGTGGCAGGTCGCTCGTCTGGTCGGAGGAGTTCGACGCCCCGATCGACTGGGGCGCCCGATGGGTCGGCGACCGGTCGAGCGCCTACCGCTACCGCGACCACAACCCGGACGACAACAAACTGGACTGGCTCGACCCCGGCTGTGTCACCGTCTCGGACGGAGTGGCCACCTTCACCGCCGTTCCGGCCGGCCGCACCCTGGAGAACGGCCTGTCGGCCTGGCACACCGGCCTGCTCACCACCGAGTACTCCGCCGAGGGCTTCCAGGTGCGGACCGGGGACCACGTCGAGACCGGCGTCCGGCTGCCCTCCGGCACCGGAGCCTGGCCGGCGCTGTGGACCTGGAAGGACGGCGGCAACGAGGTCGACTCCTTCGAGTACCACCCGGACAACCCGCATCTGCTGGAGCTGTCCAACCACGTCCGCGACGCCGCGACCTACCACACCGACGCCGACACGATCGGCCCGGACCGCTGGGTCACCATCGGCACCAGCTACGGCACGCACTGCGTCGACTGGTACGTCAACGGCGAGCACGTCTTCTCCGACGGCACCGGCGTCGGCCCCGACTGGTCGGCGTATCTGATCCTGAACCTGTCGCTGAGCGCGGGCGAGTACCACCCGGCCCCCTGCGGCCCGGCGCCGATCACCTTCGAGGTCGACCACCTCCGCGTCTACCGCTGACCGCACCCGACCCCCGTACAGGTCCCCGTATCGGTCCCCCGATCGGGCGGATGCCCGCCGTGATGTCGGCCGGACGGGGGAGCGTACGCCGGGAAGTCCCGCGGGCCGTCGATAAGGTCGCGCGGTGGCCCCTGACTCGAGCGACTCCGCACGGACGATGCGCCCAACCGTCGGCGGCAGCCGGGCGTTCGCCCTGCTGCTGGTGGTCTGCGGGGCGGCCGGACTGGTGGCCTCCTGGGTCATCACCCTCGACAAGTTCAAGCTGCTGGAGGACCCGGACTTCACCCCGGGGTGCAGCCTCAACCCCGTGGTGTCCTGCGGCAGCGTGATGGAGAGCGACCAGGCCGAGGCCTTCGGGTTCCCCAACCCGATGCTGGGTCTGGTGGCCTACGGCATCGTCATCTGTGTCGGCGTCAGTCTGCTGGCCGGGGCCGCGTTTCCGCGCTGGTACTGGCTGACCTTCGCGGCCGGATGCCTCTTCGGTATCGGGTTCGTCTCCTGGCTCCAGTTCGAGTCCCTGTACCGGATCGACGCCCTGTGCCTGTGGTGCTGCCTGGCCTGGCTCGCCACGATCCCGCTGTTCTGGTACGTGACGTCCTTCGTCGTACGCCACGGCTTCCTGCCCGCCCCGGACCCCTTGAAGACCTTCTTTTCGGAGTTCACCTGGGTGCTTCCGGTACTGCACATCGGGATCGTCGGCATGCTGATCCTGACCCGCTGGTGGGACTTCTGGACCAGCTGACCATTGCACCGTATGGGCGCTACGGCGGTGACCGTGGAGCACCCCGCACGGTTACTCGTACGAACAGCCGAACCGTACGAGGAGTGAGCGATGGCCGTCAGCGCAGACGGAGTGTCGGTGGGTGCGGTGCAGGGGGCGGACGCCCCGGCGCGGAGCGAGCCGGAGAGGCGGACACGGCGGGAGGTGGCGCGGGTGCTGTTCGCCTCCGCGGCCGTCGCGCTCGCCCCGGTCGTCACCGCCTCCCGGCCCGCACGGCCGGCGGACGTGCAGCCGGACACCGGCACCCCCTTCGACGAGACCTACCGCGGCCGCCGCATCCAGGGCGCGCCTCTTCCCCTCCAGGGCCTCTCCGCCCTCGGAGCCGAGTGGCAGGTCACCGTGGACGGTCGGCCGCTGCATCTGATGCGCCGTGCCGACGGCACCTGGCTGAGCATGGTCGACCACTACAGCTGGTACCGGACCCCGCTGGAGGCGACCCGCGCGGCCGTCGACGAGCTCGGTCCGCTGCGGCGGCTGCGTGACCTGGCCCCCGGGCCGTTCGACGGCGGGCACCCGCACGGGCCGCACGGGGAGGCGCAGCATGGTGTACGTGCGTAAGAACGTCAGCAAGCTGACGCGCACCGAACGGCGGCGGTTCGTCGAGGCGCTGCTGGAGGTCAAACGCAGCGGCGAGTACGACGAGTTCGTACGGCTGCACATCGCGCACTTCCGCGGGGACGGCGACCGCGGCCTGCGCGCCGCCCACATGACGCCCTCCTTCCTGCCCTGGCACCGGCGGTTCGTGCTGGACCTGGAGAACGCCCTGCGCCGGGTCGACGACTCGGTGACGGTGCCGTACTGGGACTGGACCCGGAACCGTTCGACCACCTCGGTCCCGTGGACCGACGATCTGCTCGGCGGCAACGGGCGGCCCGTGGACCGGCAGGTGATGAGCGGGCCGTTCGCCTACGCGACGGGCAACTGGACCCTGCGGGCGAGGATCACCAACGTCGAGTTCCTCACCCGGGACCTGGGCCGCTCGCGCCGGCCGATCGACCTGCCCACCCGGGACGATCTGAACTGGGCGCTGAAGGACCCCGTCTACGACGTCTCCCCGTGGGACTCCACGGTGACCAAGGGCTTCCGCAACAAGATGGAGGGGTGGGGCAGCAGCAACAACCCCTGGCGCAACCACAACCGGGTCCATCGCTGGGTCGGCGGCGCCATGCTCGGCGGCGCGTCCGTCAACGACCCCGTCTTCTGGCTGGTCCACGCCTTCATGGACATGCAGTGGCAGCGCTGGCAGCGGCGGCACCGCAAACACCGCTATGCGCCGGCGAAGCCGCCGGGCCGGAACAGCGCCCAGTACGGCCGGATCGTCGCCCGGCACGAGAAGCTGCCACCGTGGGACGTCACTCCGGACGAGCTGGAGGACATGTCCGCGATCTATCGGTACGGGTGAGAGATCCACCGGTACGGGTGAGACCGGGCCCCGCCGAAAAATCGCTCAGCCCCGCGGCCCGCGCCCCTTAGCCTCGGGGCATGGCAACCGATCCGACGGAACAACTGGTCCGACTGTTCTCCGAGGAGAGCCGGGTACGTGCCTTCGCCGCGGTGGCGCTGGGCGCGGGCAGCGCCGAGCAGGTCGCCCGGGCGGCGGGGCTGCCCGCGCGGGAGACGGCCACGGCGTTGCTGCGGCTGCGGGAGCAGGGCGTGGTGACGACCGGCGACGACGGGGAACTGGGCGTGGCGTACGGCCTGTTCAAGGAGTACGCGCGAACGGCGGCCCGGCGGGAGCGCGACACCGGGGACGCCGGGAGCCGCGCGACCGGGGAGCGGCAGGCCGCCGACCTGGTCCTGCGGACCTTCGTCCGGGACGGCCGGCTGGTCCGGCTGCCCGCGCGGTGGACCCGTAAGAAGCTCGTGCTGCGGCACATCGCCGAGCAGACCTTCGAGCCGGGCGTCGAGTACCCGGAGCGCACCGTCAACGACAAGCTGCGCCCCTGGTGCGAGGACAGCGACGACATCGACCATGTGACGCTCCGCCGCTATCTGGTGGACCTGCACCATCTGCACCGGAGCGAGGGCGTCTACCGACGGCCGACCGAGACCGCCGCTTAGGGCAGCCGTCGTACCGGTGCACCCGCCAGGTACGCCTGGATGTCCTCGACCGCCTGGCCGTAGTACGTCGCGTAGTTGGCCTGGGAGACATAGCCCAGGTGGGGTGTGGCGAGCAGTCGGGGGGCCGTGCGCATCGGGTGGTCGGCGGGGAGGGGCTCGACGTCGAAGACGTCCACGCCGGCGCCGGCGATGCGGCCCTCGTGCAGGGCGCTCAGCAGGGCGTCCTGGTCGACGATCGCCGCGCGGGAGGTGTTGACCAGATACGCCGTCGGCTTGAGCAGGGCGATCTCGGCGGGCCCGAGGAGGCCGCGGGTGCGGTCGCTGAGGGCGAGGTGGATCGAGACGAAGTCGCTGTCGGCGAGCAGGTCCTCCTTGGAGGCGGCCAGGTGGACGCCCACCTCGTCGGCGTACTCCTTGGTCAGGTTCTGGCTCCAGGCCGTGACGTGCATGCCGAAGGCGAGGCCGACGCGGGCCACACGGCTGCCGATCTTGCCGAGGCCCAGCAGTCCGAGGCGGCGCCCGTGCAGGTCGGCGCCGACCGTCTGCTGCCAGGGCCCGCCGGAGCGCAGGGCGTTGCTCTCCTCGACCAGCCCGCGGGCCAGGCCCAGCAGCAGCGCCCAGGTGAGTTCGACGGGCGGGGTGGAGGTGCTGGCCGTGCCGCAGACCGTGACGCCGTGCGCCTCGGCGGCGGCGTAGTCGATGACCGTGTTGCGCATGCCGGAGGCGATGAGCAGCTTCAGCCGGGGGAGCCGGGCGATCAGGGAGGCGGGGAAGGGGACGCGTTCGCGCAGGGTGACCACGATGTCGAAGTCGGCGAGGGCCGCGGCCAGGGTGTCCTCGTCGGGGAAGTGGGTGGTGAAGGGCACGACCTCCACGTCGTCCGCGAGCGGTGACCAGTCGGCGGCCTTCGTCGCCACGTTCTGGAAGTCGTCGAGCACAGCACAGCGCAGCCGCACGGGGGTTCCTCTCCATGGCCGGGGCACCGACCGGACCGACTCTACGGAACGGGTCCGACAACCGGGGTGGTGGGTGCGGCGCGCCCGGGCCCGATTGACCGGCGGCGGGTCCGTCACCGACTGTTGATCACGGCGCGCGGACCGGCCGGCCACAGGGAGGACCCACCTTGTCACCACGCATCCTCGTCACCGGAGGCAGCGGCTTCATAGGCGGCCATGTCGTCGCGGCCGTACAGGAGTCGCGGGGCGGCGACACACCGCCCCCGGTCCGGCTCGTGTTACGCGATCCGGCGAGGCCGCCACGGGGACCCGGCCCCGCCGGCACCCCGGCGCCGGACGTCGTACGCGCCGACCTGACCGACCCCTCGTCCCTGCGCGGTGTCTGCGACGGCGTCGACGTCGTCCTGCACTGCGCCTCCCACATCGGCTCCGACGCACGCCTCACCGAGGCCGTCAACGACCATGGCACCCGCGCCCTCGTCGAGGAGGCGACACGCGCCGGAGTGGCCCGCGTCGTGTACGTGAGTACGGCCGCCGTGTACGGACGAGGACCCTTCACCGCAGCGCTCCCGGGCGGACCGCCGCTCGCGCCCGCCTCACCGACCAGCCGTTCCCGTGCCGCCGCCGAGCGGCATGTGCTGGACGCGGGCGGGGTCGTGCTGCGCCCGCACCTGGTGCTCGGCGCCGGCGACCGGTGGGTGGTGCCCGGACTGGCCGGCGTGCTGGGACTGCTGTCGGCGCGCCTGAAGGGGTGCCCCGCCCGGCACTCCGTCGTCGACGTACGGGCGTTGGGACGTGCCGTGCTCGCCGCCGGGCTGTCGGAGCGGGAACTGTCGGGCGTGCACCACGTCAACCACCCCGAGCCGGTGGGCACTTCGGAGCTGCTCGACACGGTGGCCGACCTGCTCGACCTGCACCTGCCCGGCGCCCCGCCGGACATCGCCGAGGCCCGGACCCGGCTCGCCGGGCAGCCGCGCGCACTGCACCACCTCGACATGCTCGCCGTGGACCACTGGTTCGCGGACGACGGGTTCTGGGCCGGTGCGGGGGTGGATCCCGGGGCCGGGTTCGCGGCGGGGCTGGCCGAACACGCGGGGTGGTACCGGCAGTTCCTGGACGGCTCCACCACGGACTCGGGGGTCTCGTGAACGACGAACGCGCACTGGCGGGCAAGATCGCGCTGGTCACGGGGGCCGGCCGGGGCATCGGCCGGGGCATCGCCACCCGGCTCGCCCGTGACGGGGCGCTGGTCGGCGTCCACTACGGGCGCAGTGAGGCCGCCGCCCTGGAGGTCGTGAAGGAGATACGGCGCGGCGGCGGGCGGGCCTTCGCGCTCGGGGCCGAGCTCGGGGTGCCCGGTGACGCCGACGCGGTCTTCGAGGCCTTCGACGCCGGGCTGCGCGAGGAGCGGGGCGAGGCGGCGGCGGGGGCCGAGGGCTCGTTGGACATCCTGGTGAACAACGCGGGGGCGAGCGGTTCGGGGCCGGTGGGGCAGGCGGTGCCCGAGGTCTTCGACCGCATGATCGCCGTCAACGCCAAGGCGCCGTTCTTCCTCGTGCAGAACGCGCTGCCGCGGATGCGCGACGGCGGCCGTATCGTCAACGTCTCCTCGCTCGCCTCGCGGCGCGCCTTTCCCGAGTCGCTCGCGTACGCCATGTCCAAGGGCGCGCTGGACACGATGACCCTGGCGCTGGCGAAGGAACTCGGTCCTCGCGGCATCACCGTCAACGCGGTCGGGCCTGGGTTCGTCGAGACGGACATGAACGCCCGGCGCAGGACGACGCCCGAGGCACGGGCCGACCTGGCCGCACGCTCGGTCTTCGGCCGGATCGGCAGACCCTCCGACGTGGCGGACGTGGTGGCCTTCCTCGCCTCCGACGACTCCCGCTGGATCACCGGTCAGTATCTGGACGTCAGCGGGGGCACCGACCTGTGACGGCGTGACAGATTGCATCCGCAACTGGCATGCTCACGGTCGCGATCATTGTCGACATCGGGGGCGGCGGAAACGATGAGCACAGGGCCTGGAGGGTTCTCGGCGCGTGCCGAGTCCATCGACGGCAGTTCGCATCTGCTGAACGAGCTGGCCGGACTGCTGTATGCCGGGCGCATGGACGGCGAGAACGCCACGCAGTGCCGCGTGCCGCGCTCCCATCCCCAAGTGGCCGAGGCGGTCGAGGACTTCGCCCGCTACGCGCAGGACCAGTACGGCGACCTGGTGGCGTTGCTGTCGGCGCTGTCGACCAGGCTGCGGTCGACCGGGAACGCGTACGTCCAGGCGGACGCGAGCGCGCGGCGCGCGATGGACGACCTGCTCGACAACGGCCGTTACGTCGCGCCCGAGGACCGGTGAGCGCCATGGCCTACCGTGCGGACGTGGAGTTCCTCGACGCGTCGAACCCACAGCTGATCGAACGGACCGCGGCCGAGTACGGCCGTCTGCACACCCTCCTGGCCTCGTGCGACGACGACTTCCGCAAGGCCGGCAAGGTCGAGTGGGAGAGCGAACACCGCGAGCGCTACACCAGGCGCCTGAAGGAGGCGCTCGAACTGGCGGAGCATCTCGCGGCCGCCTTCAGACGCGTACGGCAGGCGTTGGACGACTACGCCACGGCCGTCGAGCGGGCCAAAGGGCACTTCGAGAGCGGGCGCACCACCGAGGACCGGCTGGTCGAGGTGATGTCCCGGGAGGCGCGGGCGATCACTCCCACGGCACGCGCCGCCGAGCCGCTGCGGCAGTGGGAGGACCTGCGCGCCACGACCGGCTTCCTCGACTGGGCCGCCGAACTCACCGTCGACGTGGACGCGATCCGCGAGGAGGCCCAGCAGTACTACGACGCCACCAAGGGCCACTACGGCGACGCCGAACGCGTGGAGTCCGCGGCCCGGGAGGACTGCGTGCACGAGATACGGGCGGCCCTGCGGTCCCTGCCGGACTTCCGCGGCGGGGACAGCGGCTACCCGGCGCTGCTGGCCGGCGCGGTGGACGCGCTGCGCCGGGAGGTGGGCGAGGCCGGCCGCGACCCGAACACCCAGCTGCCCGGCACCGGCACGAAGGCCGACTCGATCCCCGGGGTGTCGGGCGACACGCCGGTCTCACCGTCGCTGCAGCGCATCCGGGACAGGCTCGCGCGTCTGCCGGGCGCGCAGGACCACTACCTGTATCTGCCGTCCGACGACGACGCCGGCCGCCGCGAGTACATCTCGGGCAACAGGGCGTTGATCAACGACGCCGCGCACAGCTCCGGGCTGCCTCCCGAGATGGTGGCGGGCATCGCCTGGATGGAGGTCGAGGGCGACCCTTCCTGGATCGACGAGGCCGCCTACGGCGTACGCCGTCACCTTCCCGGCACCGGAGAAGCGGACCAGACCTCCATGGGCCCGATCGCCATCCAGGTACGCCGGTCCGCCGAAGTGCTCGGCTACGACCCGCAGAACCTCACCGACGCCCAGCGCGAAGAGGTCGTCAACGCCTCCAAGGACCCTGGGCAGAACATCTACATCGCCTCGGAGTACCTCGCCCAGCTCAAGGCCGAGAGCGAGTTCGCCGACGTACCGCCGGAGCGGATGACCAGAGCACAGATGCAGGAACTCGCGGCACGCTACAACGGCGGGCCCTACTACCGCAGCGACGACGCCCAGCGGTACGGACGCGGATTCGACGACCACGTCGAGGACGCGAAGCGGGCGCTGGAGTCATGACCGGGTCGTCGGCGCGGTCACGGGCCTCGCGACTGAAAGGCGCCGCCTGCGCGGTCCTGCTGGTCACGGGCTTCCTCGTGGCAGCGGCCGCCACCACCGTCGCCTACCTGTCGAACCCGCTCGGCCCCTGGGACCACCAGGCGTACGACCACATCCACCTCTTCGGAACCATCGCCCTCGCCTCCGCCGTGCTCACCGCACCGGTCACCGTCCTTGCGGTGGCACGCCGCTGGCTGCGGCCGTGGTGGCTGGTGCCGTGCGCGGCGCTCACGCTGGCGGCCTGGGGCCGCCTGACCGTGTTCCTCCCGGCGCGCTGACCGTCTTGCATAATGCAAGCGAATTGCGCGAAGAAGGAGGGCAGCCATGCGCCGAGGACGTCGCCCGTCGGCCACGGCGGAGCCGCACCTCATGGCGCATCTGCGGAGCACGGTGTGGGGCCCGGCGGAGTTCGTCGGTCGGCCGCCGTGGTGGCTGGTCGGCGAGGGCGTCGTCGCCGGTGTGCTCGGCGCCGCCTCGATCGTCGGAGCGGCCCTGTTCGGCGCCTGGACGGGACGGCCCGCGCTGGCGGACGGCGAGGCCGGTGTGGTGTGCGCCCTCGCTCTCGTCGTGTACCTGCTGCTGATGGGGGCCGGGCGAGCACTGGTGGGCGTCGTCGCCGTGTTCGGCGTCTGCCTCGCGCTGCAGGCGCCGCAGGCCGCGGCGGGTGTGGTGCTGGCGGAACGGGGGCGCGTGGAGTCCGTGGTCGTGACGTCCGTCCACGGCGGCGGGACGGCCGACGGCGGGCCCGGCCGCTATTTGTGTGCGGTGACCGACCGCAACGGTGTGCCGCTCCGGGTGCGCATCTGGCGCGGCTGCGAGCAGACCACCCGGCCCGGGGACGCGCTCGCCGTCGTGTACGACCCGGAAGGCCGGCTGCCCCCGCGCGGTGTCGATCAGCACACCGGCGCGCTGGGCGCGCTGCGCGGACTGTCCGGCTGGGCCGCCGCGCTGGTCGCCGCGAGCGTGGTCGCCACGGTCCGCTCGTACCGGCTGTCCGTGCCGCCACCGGAACGGGTGACCCCGTAGCGGGAGTGACCCCGTGGCGGGCGTGACCCGGTGGCCGGTGCGGTCTTCAGAGGTCCTGGGCCGGCCAGTCCAGCAGCCGGGCGCCGATCACCGCGGTCTGGAGCATGTAACGGTGCGCCGGATCGGCGGGGTCGGCGCCGGTGAGCTTGTGGATGCGTTCCAGCCGGTAGGTCAGGGCGCGCACGCTGAGCGAGAGACGGCGGGCGGCCTCGGCGGCCACGCAGCCCGCGTCGAAGTAGGCGGCGAGGGTCTTCAGGAGGGGCTCCGCGCCACCCCGGGCCGTCGTGAGCGGGCCGAGGCTGTTGCGCACCAGGTCGGCCATGGCCTGCCGGTCGCGGGTGAGGACCGGGTACACGAGCAGGTCGGCGGCGTACAGGACCGGGTCCTCCAACTCCAGTCGTTCGGCCAGTTCCAGGGCGTTGAGGGCCTCTTCGTAGGAGTGGACGACCCCGCCGGGTCCGGGCTGTGCGCGGCCGACGGCGACCCGGCCGCCTTCCGTGGCCGCGTGGGCCTGCTTGGCGAAGTGCGCGAGGACCTCCTCCTGGTGGCCGGGGGCGATGCACAGCAGGCGGCCGTCCTTGGTGGTGAGCAGGACGCTGCGGTCGCCGAAGCGTGCGATGAGGGCGCGTTCCACCTGCTGGGGGACCTTGTCGCCGTCCTCGTAGGCGGTGGGACCCTCGGCGACGGCCACGGCGTGGGCGTGTGAGAGGCGCAGGCCGAAGCGTTCGGCGCGTTCGGCGAGGCGGCCCAGGTCGCTGCGTCCGTAGAGGAGGTCGTCGATGAACTCCCGGCGAGCGGCCTCCTCCTGACGTACGGCGTTGCGCTGGGCGCGTTCGTAGCCCTCGGAGAAGGCGTCCACGACCTGGTGCACGGCGGCCAGGGCGCTGTCGGCCGAGCCGGGAGCGGTCGGCCATGCCGCGCGGGCGGCGGCCAGGTGGGCGCTGACCAGGGCGCGCAGTCCGTAACCGGCGTCCGCGGCCAGCTCACCGAGATTCCGGCGGGAGGCGAGTTCCTCCCGGGTCAGGCGCCGCCCCGTGGCCGATACCTCGGCCAGTATCTGGGTATAGCCGTCCAGATACTGCTCGGGAATCTCCCGTTCCGTCATCTCGTCCCCCGATTCCTAACGCGCCCCTGACGCCTTCTTAGCGGCTCACCGGCATGCAGACCCTAATGAACGTTGCCGGAAACCGGCAATGCGCGGGCGTGCGCCTGCCGTGCACCATGGCGTGCGGGGAGCACTACGGGGGATCGCGGTGCCGGACACCGGCAGGTGTCCGGCACCGCAACCCGGAGCGGGCGATGTGCCACCCGACACGGCTGACGAGCACGGCGGGCGGAAAGGGGGACCAGCCCATGCGGACGTTTCTGGCGGTCGCCACCGGCCTGCCCACGATCCTGCTGACCGCCGCCCTCGTCGTGACGGTGTGCTTCTGGTTCCTGGTCGCCGCGGGCTTCGCCACCGCCGGCAGCTTCGACGCCGACGTGGACCTGCGCGCCTGGGGCATGGGCGGCGTACCGGTGACGGTCGCCGTCTCCGCGCTGACCGTTCTCGCCTGGTCCCTCAGTGTCGGCGGCACTCTCGCCCTGGCCCCGTTCACCTCGCCGGGCCCCGCCACCGGACTGCTGCGCATGGTCGCACCCGTCCTGGCACTGCTCGCCGCATGGCAGCTCACCCGCCTCTTCGTACGGCCCCTGCACCGCCTCTTCCCCGACGAACCCGGCCTGCCCGACCTCGGCCGGGCACGGGACGGGGTCCGGGTTCGGGTCCGGGAGGACCGGGACCAGTTGGACCACGCGGCCTGACGCACGGCGCCACCGAGCCACGGCCCCGCATCCCTCCCCCTCTTCCCCCTTCGTGCCGCGATCTCCGCTCGCTTCGCCTCACTCACGCCTCAAGGACGTATGCCATGAATGCCATCACTGTGGGCGTCGGCGTGCTCATCGCCGTCGTCGTGCTCGCCGCCCTGCTCGTCTCCCGGCTGTTCCGCAAGGTGGAGCAGGGCAAGGCGCTGATCGTCTCCAAGCTGCGCAAGGTCGACGTGACCTTCACCGGGCAGGTCGTGCTGCCCGTGCTGCACAAGGCCGAGGTGATGGACATCTCGGTGAAGGCCATCGAGATCACGCGGACCGGCAAGGACGGACTGATCTGCCGGGACAACATCCGCGCCGACATCCGGATCACGTTCTTCGTCAAGGTCAACAAGACGGTCGAGGACGTCATCAAGGTCGCCCAGGCCGTCGGCACCGCACGGGCCAGTGACCGGGACACGTTGCAGGAGCTGTTCCACGCGAAGTTCTCCGAGGCGCTGAAGACCGTCGGCAAGCAACTGGACTTCACCGACCTGTACACCAAGCGCGACGAGCTGCGGTACCGGATCATCGAGGTCATCGGCGTCGACCTGAACGGCTACCACCTGGAGGACGCGGCGATCGACTACCTGGAGCAGACGCCGCTGACCCAGCTCGACCCGGCCAACGTCCTCGACGCCCAGGGCATCCGCAAGATCACGGAACTGACGGCCCTGGAGCACGTGCGCACCAACGAGGCGCAGCGCACCGAGGAGAAGGAGATCACCCGGCAGAACGTCGACGCCCGCGAGGCCATCCTGGAGCTGGAGCGCCGGCAGGCCGACGCGGAGATCAAGCAGAAGCGGGAGATAGCGACCGTACGGGCCCGGGAGGAGGCCGAGACGGCGCGGGTGGTGGAGGAGGAGCGACTGCGGGCCCAGGGCGCGTTCCTGGCCACCGAGGAGAAGCTCGGCGTGCAGCGCGAGAACCAGGCCCGCGAGGTCGCCGTCGCCGCGAAGAACCGCGAGCGGGTCATCGCCGTGGAGAACGAGCGCATCGAGAAGGACCGGCTCCTCGAGGTCATCGCCCGGGAGCGGGAGACCCAGCTGACGAAGATCGCCGCCGAGAAGGAGGTCGAGGCCGAGAAGCGGGAGATCGCCGAGGTCGTCCGGGAGCGCGTGGCCGTGGACCGTACGGTCGCCGAGCAGGAGGAGTCCATCAAGAAGCTGCGTGCCGTGGAGGAGGCGGAGCGGCAGCGGCAGGCCGTGATCATCGCCGCCGAAGCGGAGGCGCAGGAGAAGCTGGTCAAGGACATCAAGGCCGCCGAGGCCGCCGAGCAGGCCGCCACGCACCGCGCGGCCGAGGAACTGACCCTGGCCGAGGCCCGGTTGAAGACGGCCGACCTCGACGCCCGCGCCAAGCTCCGCCTCGCCGAGGGCGTCCAGGCCGAGGCCGCCGCCGAGGGGCTGGCCGCCGTCCAGGTCCGCGACAAGGAGGCGGACGTCATCGAGAAGGCCGGCCGTGCGGAGGCCGAGGCGACGCAGGCCCGGATGCGGGCCGAGGCCGAGGGCACCAGGGCGCGGGCCCTCGCCCAGGCCGAGGGCATCGGCGAGAAGCTGAAGGCCGAGGCGGCCGGTCTGACCGAGAAGGCGGCGGCGATGGCCGCCCTCGACGACGCCTCCCGCACTCACGAGGAGTACCGGCTGCGTCTGGAGGCCGAGAAGGACATCCGGCTCGCGGGGCTCGACGTACAGCGTCAGGTCGCCGAGGCGCAGGCCACGGTGCTCGCGACCGGGCTGGAGAACGCCGACATCGACATCGTCGGCGGCGACTCGGTCTTCCTCGACCGGCTGGTGTCCTCGATCGCGCTCGGCAAGGGCGTCGACGGATTCGTCCAGCACTCCGAGACCGCGCGGGCGCTGGCCGGACCCTGGCTGGAGGGCACCTCCAGCTTCACCGACGACCTGAGCCGCGTCCTCGGCTCGGTCTCCACGGCCGACGTGCAGAACCTGACCATCTCGGCGCTGCTGATGAAGCTGATGGGAACCGGCGGCGCCGACGCGGGGCAGCTCCAGCAACTGCTCGACCGGGCCGGCGAACTGGGGCTGGCGGACCGTCCGCTCACCGCCCTCAACGGCAAGGCCGTCCACGCCTGACCCGCCCCGACCCACGCTCCGGAGCCGCCGCGCAGGGGACGGCGGCTCCGGAACGTCTTCGCCGTCTTCCGCAGACTTCCTGAGAGGGACCCATGACCACCGGCCCGGACACCGGCACCCACGCGTCACCGGACACCGGCACCCGCGCGGCACTGGACGCGGGTACCTACGACGTGCTGCGCGACCGCCTCACCGCGCAGGCCGCCGAACTCGCCCGCCGTACCGAGGCGCTCAACGCCCGACGCGGCGACGAGTTCGGCTCGACGCGGCTGGAACTCGCCGGTACCGGGCGACTGCGCACCGAGCACGCCGTGGTGCCCCGGGACATCGTCGCCGTGGGGAACGTGCTGCTCTTCGGCCACAACGCCGTACCGAGCCGCGCGGCCGGCACGAGCGTCGGCGATGTCCTCGCCCTGCACGACCGCGCCCTTCGGCGGCTGCCCGACGACGCAGTGCCCGGTCTGCTCGACGATCCCGCCTTCGTACGGGAGTTCACGGCGCTGCACCGCTACTACCGCCAGGCCCGGCTGCTCCGGCTCCGCCTGGTCGAGGACAAGGTGCTCGCCGTCTTCCAGACCGGTGAGCGGACGGCCGACATCCGTGTCCTGCGCTGGACCGTCGCCGACGACGGCACGGCCGCCTTCCTGGACGCGCGCGGCGACCGCGACCACGTCCTGCCGCCCTCCCACGACGTCGACTGGACGACGGCCACCCGCGACGACCACGTCCTCGGCCGCCACCCCCATGTCTCCGTCGACGGTGAGGTCTTCGTCTCCACCGTCGGCGGCACCCTCACCGTCAAGACCGACGACGACACCGAGACCGCCGAGGGCGTCCACAGCGAGCCGGTCGACGAGCCGCTGCAGGCCCTCGCGGACGCGGACATCGCCCACGCGCGCGTGGGCGCGCTGATCCTGCTGCGCGTGCGCCCCTACAAGGAGGCCGCCGACCGCCACCTGGTGTTCAACACCCTCACCAGGACCGTCGTCCGCCTCGACGACATCGGCAGGGCCTGCCGCCGGCTGCCCGACGACCAGGGCGTCGTCTTCCCCGGCGGCTACTGCCTGGCCACCGGTACCCACAAGACGTACGAACTCGACACGGGGGCGCTGGAGTTCGAGCGGGAGATCCGCTCACCGAACGGCGAGGACGTGCTCTACGCCTTCCACGCGCGTGCGGAGGGCCGCAGCCTCCTGCTGCCGTACAACACGATCCGCAAGGAGATGGCCGCCCCGCTGTCCTGCCACGGCTGGGCGCTCCTCGACGACGGCACACTCGTGGTCCTGCGCGCCGACGGCGACGAACCGCAGCGGGTCCACCCCGCGCAGCTGTGGAACTCGCCCTACGTCTCCGACACCCACGCCGCCGCCCTGCCCGTCGGCACCGGCCCCCTGGCCCGCGTCGGCAACGCCGACCTCGTACGGGGCATCTCCGACTGCCTGTCCATCACCGGTGCCGTAGCCGGGACGACCCCGACGAGCGAGGTGTACGAGGCGCTGGCGGCCGCCTGCGTCCGGGTGGCGGACACCCACCACTGGCTGGCCGACCCCGAACTCGGCGACCTGCACGCCCCCCTGGCCGACCTGCGTGCCACGGCGGAACAGGTCCTGGCCGAGTTCGAGACCGTCCAGGCCCTGACCCGGCAGGCCGCCGACGCGCTCACGGAAGCGGCCGCGCGGGTCGCCTCGGTGGTACGACGGCTGCGTGGTGAGGCGCCGCGCGAGGCCGCCGCCTGGGTGACCGGACTGACCGAACTCCGCCGGGCCCAGGGGCACCTGCTGACGCTGAGGGAGCTGCGGTACGCCGACACCGCCCGCATCGACGCGCTCGCCGCCGACACCGAGGCCGACCTCGCCGCCCTCGGGCAGCGGGCCGTCGCCCACCTCGCGCGCGAGGACGCCTTCGCGGGCCACCACGCGGACGTCGAGCGGCTCGTCGCCGACACCGAGGCCGTCGCCACCGTCGCCGAGGCCGCGCCGCTGGTGGCCCGCCTCGACGAACTGGCCGACGGGATGCGGGTGGTGACCGAGGTGGTCGCCGGCCTCGACGTCGGTGACGCCACGGTCCGTACGGCCGTACTGGAGCGCGTCGCCGAGGTCGTCGGCGCGGTCAACCGGGCGCGCGCCGTCCTGGAAGGCCGTCGCCGTGCCCTCCTGGACCAGGAGAGCCGGGCCGGGTTCGCCGCCGAGACCGGGCTGCTCGCGCAGGCCGTCTCGGGGGCCCTGGCGGTGGCCGACAGCCCCGAGGCGTGCGACGAGCAGCTCGCCCGCCTCCTGGTCCAGGTGGAGAACCTGGAGTCCCGCTTCGCCGAGTCCGACGACTTCCTCGACGCCCTCGCGGACCGGCGCGAGGAGATCCACGAGGCGTTCTCCGCCCGCAGACAGACCCTCGCCGACACCCGCGCCCGGCACGCCGAACGCCTCACCGACTCAGCGGCCCGGGTCCTGCGGACCGTCGTCCGCCGGGCCACCGCGCTGACGGACGCGGACGCGGTCGCCGCGTACTTCACGTCCGACCCGATGCCCGCCAAGGTCCGCCGCATCGCCGACGAACTGCGCGACCTCGGCGACCAGGTGCGGGCCGAGGAGTTGGCCGGCCGCCTCAAGGCCGCCCGCCAGGAGGCCCTGCGCGCCCTGCGCGACCGCACCGACCTCTACTCCGAGGACGGCCGCTCCCTCCGCCTGGGCCACCACCGCTTCGCCGTGAACACCCAGCCCCTCGACCTCACCCTGGTCCCGCACGGCGACGCACTGGCCTTCGCCGTGACCGGCACCGACTACCGCTCCCCGGTCACCGACCCCGACTTCAACGCCACCCGCCCGTACTGGGACCGCCCGCTGCCCTCGGAGTCGCCCGAGGTCTACCGCGCCGAGCACCTCGCCGCCCGCCTGCTGGACGAACACGGACCCGAAGCCCTCGCGGCGGCCGACCTGCCCACCCTCGTCCGACAGGCCGCGGAGACGGCGTACGACGAGGGCTACGAGCGCGGCGTCCACGACCACGACGCGACCGCGATCCTCAGCGCGCTGCTGCGCCTGCACGACGACGCGGGCCCGCTGCGCCACGAGCCCGCCGCCCGGGCCGCGGCCCAGCTGTACTGGGCGCACGCGACGACGGCCGAGGAGCGCGCACGCTGGACGCGGCGCGCGGTGTCGCTGGCCCGGGCGCAGGACACGTTCGGCCTCGCGCCCGCCCTCGGCGACCTGCGGGCGGAACTGGCGCAGGCCATCGGAGGCGAGCACGCGGGCAGCGCCGCCGCCTACCTGTTCGAGGAGCTGACCACCGGACCCGACGGCTTCGTCCTCAGTGCCGGCACCCGCACCCTGCTCGACAAGTTCCGCCGCACCGTGGGCACGTCCGCCTACGACAACGACCTCCCCGCACTCGACGACCTGGCCGCCCGCAAGCAGCTCGTCGAGGCCTGGCTCTCCTCGTACGCCTCCGCCACCGGCACGGACACCCCGCCCGGCGACCTCGCCGAGGCGGTGGCGGCCGAGCTCTGCCCGGAGCTGGTCCGCTACGAGTCCGACGCGGCGCTGACCGAGACCGTCGAGGGCCTGCTCGGCACGCACCCGCGCATCACCGGCCGTACGCTCACCGTCCGCGTCGACGAACTCCTGGCCCGCACCCGGCACTTCCGCCTACGCGAGGTCCCCGCCCACCGCGCCCACCAGCGCCGCCGGACAGCCCTGGTGGCCGCCGAGCGCACCCGGATACGCCTGGACGAGTACCGGCCGCGCGTGATGTCCGCGTTCGTGCGGAGCAAGCTCATCGACGAGGTGTACCTGCCCCTCATCGGCGACAGCCTCGCCAAGCAGCTCGGCACCACGGGCGAGAGCCGGCGCACCGACACCGGCGGTCTGCTCCTGCTGATCTCCCCGCCCGGCTACGGCAAGACGACCCTCATGGAGTACGTCGCCGACCGGCTCGGCCTGATCCTGGTGAAGGTCGACGGCCCGGCGCTCGGCCACGCCGTCACCTCGCTCGACCCGGCCGAGGCGCCGAACGCCACCGCCCGCCAGGAGATCGAGAAGATCAACTTCGCGCTGGCGGCGGGCAACAACACCCTCCTGTACCTGGACGACATCCAGCACACCTCCCCGGAGCTGCTGCAGAAGTTCATCCCGCTGTGCGACGCCACCCGCCGCATCGAGGGCGTGTGGGACGGCCAGCCGCGCACCTACGACCTGCGCGGCAAGCGGTTCGCCGTCTGTATGGCGGGCAACCCCTACACCGAGTCCGGCAGCCGCTTCCGCGTGCCCGACATGCTCGCCAACCGGGCCGACGTCCGTAACCTCGGTGACGTCCTGACGGGCAAGGCGGACCACTTCGCCCTCAGCTTCGTCGAGAACGCCCTGACGGCGAACCCGGTGCTGGCCCCACTCGCCGGCCGTGAACGCGCCGACCTGGAGCTGCTCATCCGCCTCGCGGAGGACGACGGGACCTCCCCGCCCTCCGTCGCCGACCGGCTCACCCACTCGTACGCCCCCGCCGAACTGGAACGCATCCTGGCCGTCCTGCGCCACCTGCTCACCGCCCGGGAGACGGTTCTGGCGGTGAACGCGGCCTACATCGCCTCGGCGGCCCGATCGGACCCGACCCGCACCGAACCGCCCTTCCGGCTGCAGGGCTCCTACCGCACCATGAACAAGATCGCCGAGCGCATCCAGCCCGTCATGAACGACACCGAGCTCGCCGCGCTGATCGACGACCACTACACGGCCGAGGCGCAGACCCTCACCAGCGGCGCCGAGGCCAACCTGCTCAAACTGGCCGAGCTGCGCGGCACGCTGACGCCGCGCCAGGAGTCGCGGTGGGCCGAGGTGAAGGCGGCCTACGTCCGCTCCCAGGCCCTCGGCGGCCCCGCGGACGCGCCGCTGTCCCGCGCGGTCGCCGCGCTCGGCCTGCTCGCCGACCGGATCACCGCGATCGAGACGGCGATCAACCGGGCCGCGGACCAGCAGGAGCAGAGGACCTCTGACATGGGGGTGCAGGGCTAGCCGGGGCGAGGACGGGCCCGCGGGCGTCAGCGTTCGGAGCGCCGGCCCATCACCTGGGCGACCAGGAGACCGACGAGCACGGCCCACGCCACCACCCCCCACCCGCCGTAGGTCCGGCCCAGGGCGGCCACGACGACAGCCGTCAGCAAACCGCCGGCCAGTGCGCCCCTGTCCGTGACGAACGCCCACTCCCGTCGTGCGCTGCCGGGCTCTCGCAGCTCGCGCACCGCGATCCTGATGACCAGGACCGCGGTGACGATCAGAGCTGTCGCCAGTGAGAGTTCCACATCCCACCCCTCTCCAGGTCAGCGTTCGGTGGTGGCGTCCGTTTGGTAGATGTCCGGGATGCCGTCGTGGTCCTCGTCGCGGTTCTCCTCCTCGTAGAGACGCCGGTAGACGCCGTTACGGCGCTTGACCAGCATGGCAGCCAGCGCGGCCGCGGTCAGTGAGCCGACGAGGACCGCGGCCTTCACGGGGCCGGCGACCACCGGGTCGGGAAAGGCGAGTTCGCCGATCAGCAGGGCGACGGTGAAGCCGATCCCGGCCAGCGCCGAGAGGGCGAAGACGTCGGCCCAGGCCAGTTCGGGGTTGAGGCGGGCGCGGGTGAAGCGTACGGCCAGGTAGGTCCCGGCGAAGATCCCGACCGTCTTCCCGACGACGAGCCCGAGCACCACGCCGAGCGGTTCGGGCCTGGTGAACACCTCGCCCAGCGAGGCGGCCGAGACGCCGACTCCGGCGGCGAAGAGGGCGAAGAGGGGGACCGCGACTCCTGCCGAGACGGGGTGCAGGAGGTGGGAGGTGCGTTCGCCGGGGGAGCGGTCCTCGTCCTTGTCGCGGGTGGTGCGCAGGATGAGGCCCATGGCCACGCCGGCGACGGTGGCGTGGACACCGCCGTTGTACATCAGCGCCCAGATCGCGAGGCCGAGCGGGGCGTACCACCACCATCCGCGCACACGGAAGCGCTGCAGCAGATGGAAGACGACCAGGCCCGCGAACGCTCCGCCGAGAGCCGGGAAGTTCAGGTCGCTGGTGAAGAAGACAGCGATGACGAGGATGCCGCCGAGGTCGTCGACGACGGCGAGGGTGAGCAGGAAGGCGCGGAGCGCGGCGGGCAGATGGGTGTTCAGCACCGCGAGCACGGCCAGCGCGAAGGCGATGTCCGTGGCCATCGGCACGGCCCAGCCGTCCGCGCTTCCGCCTCCCGCGGACACGGTGACCACGTAGAGCACGGCGGGCACGATCATGCCCGAGAAGGCGGCGACGACCGGCAGGGCGGCCGTGGCGGGGGTACGGAGCTCACCGACGACCAGTTCCCGCTTGAGCTCGATGCCGGCGACGAGGAAGAACAAGGTGAGCAGGCCTTCGGCGGTCCAGTGCCCGACGGAGAGGTCAAGCCCGAGCGCCGGTACACCGAAGTGGAAGTCGCGGATGCGCTCATAGGTGTCGGCGAAGGGCGTGTTCGCCCACACCAGCGCCACCACGGCCGCCCCCAGCAGCACCAGCCCGCCGACGGTCTCCGTCCTCAGGGCCTGCGCGACGGCCGTGCGCTCGGGCAGCGGCAGGAGGCCGAGGAAAAGGGGACGTCGGCGCGGCACGGCAGCCATGACGGAGCCCTCCGGGGATCGTCCTGCGGGCACACGAGCCCCTGACGCCGACCAGACTTCCCGGCACACCCCGCATCGGCCGCGAGCCCCAGAGGGCTGCGTATTGACGCGTTCCTAACACCCTAACCGGCGCCTGGCTGTTCCACCAGGCGCCGGTTCACCTGCGGAAACGCGGTGAGGTCGGGCCGTTGCGGTGCTGTCAGGGCCTGTCAGGCATGGGCGAGTTCGGCGGCGCCGAAGGAGACGTCGAACCGGTCGCACCAGATGCTGACGCTGCTGAACCGGGCCGGATCGACGTCCTCGGGCACGACGTAGTTCTGGCTGCCCTTGTTGCCCTTCAGCTTGCCGAGGCTGACGTACGCGCCGTCGTCGAAGACGCCCCAGCCGGCCCGGCCGTCCTTCACCGGCGCGTCCGTCAACCACACGCGCAGATCCGGCCCGTTGCTGGTGTCGAGGTCCTCCAGCCGCACGACATGGGAGCCGTCGGCCAGCCGCACGAGCCTGACCGTGCCCGACGTCGCGTGCTCATGACTGATGAGCTCACCGCTCGCCAGCGTCACGGGTCCGGTCGGCGCCGAGGCGGAGGGCTCACCGGAAGGCGCCTGAGCAGGCTCCTCCGAGGCGCTCACGGCTTCGGGCAGCGCCTCCTGGACCGTCTCGTCCTGCCACAGCTTCCAGGGCTGGAACCAGTACAGCCCGAAGCCGGCCCCCGCGACAGCAAGCACCAGCACCCCGATCATCCACGGCCTGACCAGCAAGGTCCGCACCCGCCCCATCGTGTCCCTCCCGAGATCCGTCCGTCGTCACCCCATTGAACGGAACGAACGGCTCTCCCGACGCCCGCGGCCGATTACGGAACCCTTACGTCAGGCTCGCCGTGAGCCGAGCTGCCTCACTCATCACACACGCCACGCCACGACCTCACTTGGGCGGCAGCCCGGCGGCGAAGGCGAGTCCCTCGTCGACCCAGGCGGCCAGCGCCCCGTCCTCCGCGACCGCGGCACCGTCCACCACGACCCAGCCCCGCATCGGACGACCGGTCATGTCGAAGATCCGCGCCCCCGGCCGGGCCACTGCCGCGTCCGTCGCGTCCGGGCCGACCCGGACCATGAGGTCGTCGCCGGTGACGCCCACGGCCATGTTGCCGCGGCACAGGAAGGCGAGCCCGCCGAACATCCGCCTTTCGCTGATCTCCAGGTCCGCGCCCAGCCGCTCCCGGATCCGCTCGGCCAGCCCTTCGTCGTACGCCATCCTCGTCTCACCCCTGCTTCATGAGTCGGGCTTCCAGATCGCGCAGGTCCTTGGTGAGGTTCCCCCGTACCTGGCGCGCGAGCAGCGGGGCGGCCAGCCGGTAGAAGCCGCCGTCTCCGCCGCGGACGCGGATGCGGGCGAGGGTGCCGTCCGGGTGGGGTTCGAAGGTGTACGTGACGTGCATGGGCATCGGACCCGCCACCGAGACCATGTCCAGCAGCCCGGGCGGGTCGTACGCGGCCACCCGCAGCACGTAGTCGATGCGGCGGCCCAGGAAGAACGCCGTACGGGTGACCTCCGCGCCCACGCCGAATCCCCCTCCGGGCGTCTCCCGGGTCAGCTCGGCGGTACGGATGCCCTGCGTCCTCCCCCATAGCCCTGAACGGGCATGGGAGGTGCCCCCAGGCGTCGTGCCGCCAGTCCATGGCGTACGCCGCCACCCGCTCGCGCGGCAACGGAACGACCCGCTCGGCCGTCACGTCGATCGTCATGCCCCCCACCTTCCTCGCTCCCGTCCGGCGCCACCACCCGGTGAGGGGCAGACGGTTGAGGAGGCGTACGCCGCCCATGGTCGCCCGACGCGGGTTCGAATCACTGGCCGCAGGCACATCCGGGGGCGGTTGCCGGGGCCTCCTCCTCGGCGGCCCGGTCGGTGCAGCAGCCGTCCCCGCCGGCGTTGGGATCGGCGCTCTTGCCGAGGGTGTCGGCGTCGGCCTTGACCACGTAGACCTCCCATGGCTCCCTGCCGGGGCCATGCACCCACACCTTGTCCTGGAGGGCGTAGCAGCAAGAGGTGTCGTTCTCCTCGAAGGTGGCCAGGCCGGCGTCCTTCAGCCGGGTAGTGGCGGCGTTGACCTGCTCGGTGGACTCGACTTCGACGCCGAGGTGGTCCAGGCGGGTCTCCTCGCCGGCCGCGCCCTCGATCAGGACGAGCTTGAGCGGGGGTTCGGCGATGGCGAAGTTGGCGTAGCCCTTGCGCTGCTTGGCCGGTTCGGTGCCGAAGAGCTTGGAGTAGAAGGTGATGGACGCTTCGAGGTCACTGACGCGCAGGGCGAGCTGGGCACGGGACATGGCATGGATCCCATCTGCTTGCATTGATGTCTGTCGATGCAAAGCTTGCACCTTGGATCGATGAACGTCAACATAGAAGTATGTCGAAGCAAGAACTCACGGTCCTCGGGCAGGACGACCAGTCCGCCGCGTGCTGCCCGGGGCTGGGGGGCGCGCCCCTGGACGAGGGCCAGGCGGCAGAGCTGGCGAAGATCTTCAAGGCGCTGGGCGACCCGGTCCGACTGCGGCTCCTCTCACTGATCGCTTCGAGGGCCGGCGGGGAGGTCTGCGTGTGCGACCTGACCCCGGCCTTCGACCTGTCGCAGCCGACGATCTCCCATCACCTCAAACTGCTCCGCCAGGCGGGTCTGATCGACTGCGAGCGTCGGGGGACGTGGGTCTACTACTGGGTACTGCCTGCCATCCTGGACCGGCTCTCCATGTTTCTGACCACTGCGCGGGAGAGGGAGGCGGATGCGGTGGCCGGGGCCGAGGCGGAGGGGAAGGCGGATGCGGTGGCCGGGGCGGATGCGGAGGTGACCGTGTGAGCGCATCCGCGCAGGAGGCGGAGGCGGAGGCGGAGTCCGGGGCGGGGGTGACCGCGTGAGCGCATCGTTCGGGCGCCGGGCCCTCGCTGAGGCGGTGGGCTCGGCCGCGCTGGTCGCGGTGGTGGTCGGCTCCGGCATCCATGCCACCGAGCTGACCGACGACGTCGGCATCCAGTTGCCGGCCAACTCTCTGGCCACCGTGTGATCAGCGCCGTTCGGCCTGGACGTGCTCATCGCGTTGCTCGGGCCCGTCTCCGGCGCGCACTTCAATCCGGTCGTCACGCTTGCGGCCTGCCTGGCTCACCGGCCGTCGCACCCACGACGGGCCGGCCGTTCGGGACATGGCCGCGTACATCCCCGCGCAGACGGCCGGGGCGATCGGCGGCGCCGTCCTGGCCGACGCGATGTTCGCCAAGCCGTTGGTGCAGTGGTCCACGCATGACCGCTCCGCCGGTCACCTGTGGCTCGGCGAAGTCGTGGCTACAGCGGGGCTGCGGGGCTCGTCTTCCTGGTCTTCGGGCTCGCTCGTACCAGCTGTGCCCACCTCGCACCCGTGGCGGTGGCGTCCTACATCGGAGCGGCGTACTGGTCCACGTCCTCCACGTCGTCCGCCAACCCGCCCCCGTCACCGACACGTTCGCGGGGGCAGCCCCTGCCTCCGTTGCGCCGTTCGTCGCGGCGCAGTTCGCCGGTGCCGCACTCGGCTTGGGCCTCATGTCCACCGTGTTCGCCCGGCCCGCACCCGCACGGACCGGGGACGTCCCAGTCCGGAACGAACCCGAACTCGCCGCTCCCGCCGCCTCCTGACCCGCCGTGCCCGGAAACCCAGAAAGGACACCCGCCATGCCCCCTCCCACCGAGCGCCCGTCCGTCCTGTTCGTCTGCGTCCACAACGCCGGGCGTTCACAGCTGGCCGCTGCCTTCCTCACCCACCTGGCAGGCGACCGCGTCCAGGTACGCTCCGCCGGCTCCGCGCCCGCCGACACCGTGAACCCCGCCGTCGTCGAAGCCCTCGCCGAGGTGGGCATCGACATCTCCGCCGTCTCCACGGGCCGTCCTTGGTCGCTGTAGTACGTCCGCCGGATGTGCGTCACGAGCGCGGCCTTCTGGATACCGAGAAGTGATGCCTCCTCGGCGGTAGCCTGCCTCGGCTCCGGTTGCTCCACGGCGTGGCTGACGCTGACGCCGATCGTGGCCATCCGATTCACGACACCCGCCCCGGCATGCGGCCCTCCCTCGGGGAGAACGCCGAGCGTGCCAGCGGTGAGGTCGTACGGCTCCCAACTTGTCGACAGCTGCACCGGCCTGCCGTCGGCCAGGAACTCGTACGCCGCACGGACGCACAGGTCGCCCTCGGCGATGCCGAGCCGCGCCGCGATGTCCGCCGGAGCCGGCACCTTGGCCTCGGTCCGGCTCTCCCAATCCCCTTGCCTGCCCACGGCTTTCATGTCCGCCCGGAACGGTGACGCGTCGGGCCGCTCTCGCGCCGACGACCGGACGACCCGGACCCGCTGCCATTCGCATGCAGAGAAGGCGGTGATCCGGTCCGTGCCTTCACGCCATCACGAGATCGCCGACGATCTGCGGCACGAGATCACGACAGGGCGCAGAGAGCCCGGCGAACGCCTGCCGTCCGAGGCCAGCAAGGTGGAAGTGAGCTTCTCGCGAGTAGGACGTTGTCAGAGCGCTCCCGTAGCTTGAGGCCATGGTCGGTACAGGCGAGAACCTCACTCAACCCGGCGAGTTGTCGGCGGTGGCGATGGGACAACCCACTGCTGGCGTCCAGCCTTACTACGCTCAAAACGCCGGATCCCTCGGGCAGCGGTATGGAAGCGTCACCTTCGACGAAGTACATGGCGGGGTCCTGGATCTGCTGCCGCCAGCCCCTGCGAGGGTGCTGGACGTCGGGGCTGGCACTGGGCGAGACGCCGCGGCACTGGCGCTGCGCGGCTACCAGGTGGTTGCGGCGGAGCCGGTGCGCGAGCTACGGGCGGTCGCGAAAAGCCTGCACCCGAGCGAAAACATCCGTTGGGCAGAGGATTCGCTGCCTGAGCTGTCCCGGCTGGAAGGGACCTTTGAGTTGGCGCTGTTGTCGGCGGTGTGGATGCACCTGCCGCCGGCGGCACG
Organism: Streptomyces muensis; assembly: GCF_021474425.1. GTDB lineage: Bacteria > Actinomycetota > Actinomycetes > Streptomycetales > Streptomycetaceae > Streptomyces > Streptomyces muensis. The sequence continues at coordinate 30,446 of NZ_JAKEIP010000039.1, forward strand.
TGGACAGGCGATGGAGCGCCTGACCGCGCTGCTGGCTCCGTCGGGACTGCTGGTTATCTCGTTACGACGGGGAGTGCCTCCGGCGGATCGCGTGATGTTCGACGTTCCCGCCGAGGAGGTGGTGCGGGACGGGAAGCGAGCGGGGCTGCGGTTGGTGCGACTCGTAGAGGAGGGCGCGGACCGGCTCGGCCGTGCCGAGGTGTGGTGGCAGACGGTCGCCCTGCAGAAGGGGGGAGAGTGAGCGGGCGGCAGTTCTACGCTCAGGATGCTTCAGCGCGCGTCATGGCGCTTGGCGGTGTTGATGGGGGCCAACTCGCGCACTTACAAGTTCGCCCTTGGCCAGGCGTTGTTGGAGTTTGGACGGACTGGACAAGAGGAGGTCCTCTTCGCCGAGTTCGCCGCCGCCTACAGCCTCGGCATGGTGCGCCACTTGGCCCAGGACCCACGGGCACCGCACCCCGTGGAGCTGGGCGAGAAAGATTTCCTGACCGTGGCCGACCAGGAGAGTGCCGTGACGCTGGACGCTGGCCGCCCCACCGAGCGCCTGTTGGCGGCCGCGGTGCGCTCCATGCCGATGATGGTGATGCAGAAGTTCCACAACCTGCGTGGCGACAGCGCGGTGCCCACACCTTCTATGAGCTGACTGGGACGGGGCGGCAGCGCGTCGAGGAGGGCGTCGCGGTCGACTGGGACACACTCAAGATCACCGACAAACGCCGCCGTCGCTCGGTGGCCGGCATCGTTGAGGCCACGGCTGGTTTCCAACACAGCCGTTGTCTGATCTGCGATGACTTCCTGTCTCGGAAAGACGCCATAGCGGTCGACCATGTCTTCCCGTTCTCCCTCATGCGCCGCTTCGGCAGCGTCGCCTCTTGGCACGGACCAGATCTGGACGCCCTTTGGAACCTCGCCCTGCGCACGCCGCCTGCAACGGAGCGAAGAGCGATCGGCTGCCCACTCATGGGGAACTCGTCCGTTTGGCAGTCCGGAACGGGGCGATCATGCGGTCTCCCCATCCCCTGCGCCGCACCTTGCAACTCAGCCTCAAGGACGCCCTGCCTGGCCGAAACCTAAGGGCTGTCCCGTAAACGATCTTTGGCGCAGCCCGGGCCTGGGTGGTCGGCGTGCGGGCTGTTCGGCTACCCGCCGAGGGTGAGGTTGTGCAGTCGGGCGATGCCGAGCATGGCGTGGTGCACGCCGTCGCCTTTGAGGCGGCAGTCGCGGAGGATCTTCCAGCCCCCCTGGTAGCCGCCGTCGGCGATTGTCGTTGTGGCGCCGACGGCAGCCTTGGCCCTGGACTCCTCCCAGCCGCGGGAGTCGTGCCGGTTTCCCGGCAAGGGCCGACCGACCACGACGACCAGCCGGGTGTCAGCGTCGATGACGACCTGGTGGGCAGTGGAATAGCGGTAGTTCTTCGACTGCTCGGCCACCGAGTGATCAGCGGTGGGCACCAGGGTGCCGTCGACGATGAGCACGGTCTCCTTGCGGAACTGCTTCCGCTGCCGGAGCGCCAGCAACGGACCGATGCGGTCGATGATCCGGTCAACGGCCGACTTGGAGATCCCGAACAACAGAGCAAGCTGTCGCATCGTCAAATTCGTGCACCAGTACGCCGTCGCCAGCAGGACACGGTCCTCCAGCGGCAAGCTCCAGGGCCGGCCGCGCTGCTGATCCGAGGCTTGCTCGCGTCGCACCGAGGCAACCAACTTGCCGAAGCAGCGCGAGCTCAGCCTGGTGAAGGGCTCTATCCAGGACGGCACCGACGCCGTGATCACACCAGCCACAACGTGATCGTTTCACTCGGGGTAAGCAACCAACGCCGCGTACCTTCTCGTCCTGAGTCGGTCCAGAATGCCGCCATGGCCGACGAAGAGCACAACAAGCCAGCTGCACGCTCCTTCCTGTCATGCGCCACCGAGGTGGCGCGGCTGATGGATCTCGGGAACGCGGCCGACGTGCCGGAAGCACGCCGCGCACGGCACCTGGCCCACGCGGTGCGCAAGCCACTGCTCGAACGCGCCCACCTGCCCGAGGAGTTCTTCGCCCCGTTGCTGGCCGCAGCCGTCTACGACCCGGACCCCAGTTTCTGCCTCTGGTTCGTCGAACCGGCGGTCTACGCCTTCGGGCGCCGCCGAGTCATGACCCGACTGCTCGACTATCTACGGACTGGCACGGAGGCGGAGCAAGCAGGCGCCGAGCGGGCCTGGTACTGCGCCCATGTGCCGCTCCGCGCAGACCGGTCCCCGGCCTACGCACCCCGCGGAAGTCGCGATCCCGCCATGGACGAGTCCCAAGATGTAATGGCCGAGTGGCGGGAAACCGTTCGGAGATCAGCCAGGTGACTGGGATGCCTCGGAACCTGAGCCGACCCCGTTGCCTTGGGACTGTTGGTCACTCTGACCAGTTACGGGACCGTTCTTGGTCACGCGACCCCGCGTTTCATACGTTTTCCGGCAGCACATGGGTATGACGCCCACCGAATTCCGCCGCCTGTCTCAAGGATGAGTGCCGCCGTCTGCGATATCTCAGTCTTTGAGAGTGCTCCGCTGAGCGGTGAGTGCGACCCGGGTCAGGAGGTCTCGGAACTGGGCCCGCTGTTCGTCGTTCAACTCCGCGAGCAGCCGTTCTTCGGCGGCCGCGACATCAGTTCGCATGCGCTGCAGTTGTGATCGGCCTTCGTCCGACAGGATCACGTGGCGGGCTCGCCGGTCCTGCGGGTTCGGGCGTCGCGACAGCAGACCCTGCCCCTCCAGGTCGTCGAGAAGGTAGGTCATCACCGTCCGGTCGAGACCGACCTGGCCGGCCAGTTCGAGTTGCGTGGGGGGTTTGTCCCCGGCCTCGGCCAAAGCCACGAGCACCAGGTAGGCGCGTGATCCTCCGGGCAGGGTCTCCGAGGCGTCGGCCGCGGCGCGCCGAAGCGCCCCCGAGATCATGCGAATGGCCCAGACCAGGTCGTTGTCCAGAGCGAGGCACTTGGCGCTGTTGTTCGCTCGGCCGCGGGGTTCGGAGGGCATCCCGCCACCGTAGCACTTTTCTGCGCCACGGCAGATAGTCTGGCTTGCAGAACATCTTCCTGACATATCACCTCGGGCGTGCTCGGTGTCGATGCCGGGGTGCAATGTTATCTAGAACACCTTTCTTGCGAGCAGATGTTCTGCCATACATACTATCTGCAACACAGCAGAACTACTCGGAGGTACCGGCACCATGAAGCTGTTCCGTCTCGACGCGAGCATCCGTACCGAAGGATCGGTGAGCCGCGCCCTCGCCGACACCGCCGAGCAGGCGTGGCTCGCCCAGCACCCGGGCGGCGTCGTGATCCGGCGCGACCTCGGGGTCCAGCCGCTGCCCGGGGACGCGTGGACGGCGCTCGCCCATGAAGTCGTCAACCCGGCCGCACCGGCCCCGCGCGAGGCGCACGAGCTCCTCGACCGTCTCGGCGCGGAACTGCTCGAGGCCGACGCGTTCCTGTTCGCGGTGCCGATGTACAACTGGAACGTCCCGGAGCAGGTCAAGACCTGGATCGACCTGATCCTGAAGCACCCCCAGGTGGGGGTGCACGGTGACTGGCCGCTCAAGGGCAAGCCGGCGATCCTGACGCTGAGCCGGGGCGGCGGCTACGGCCCCGGCTCCCCGAAGGAGGGCTGGGACTACGCCACGCCCTACCTGCGCAGGATCCTGGCCGACGTCTTCGGCCTCGACCTGCACATCGCCGAGGCGGAGCTGACCCACGCGTTCTGGGACCCGAAGATGGAGTCGCTGCGAGGGCTGGCCGAAGAGTCGATGAAGACGGGCCACGAGCAGGCCGCCGAGCACGGGGTGCGGGTCGCCCAACTGATCGAGGCCTGACCACCCCGGGTCTGTCCCGCAGATCACCGCGAGCCTCGCCCCCGCACCGATCTGCGAGACAGACCCGAGAACAGTCAGGGCCACGCACGACCGTCCGGGCGCCGCCTCCTCGACGTCGGTGGCGACCCCACGCTGCCGGACCCGTCGCAGCTCACGACGGAGCAGCGCCGGATCCCGTACCGAGGCCGCGGTGAGCGCGCGCAGCCGGCCCGTGAAGGGTGCCTCGACCAGGTCGGGGTCCTTGCCCACACCGGCCAAGTCGAAGCTGCACTGCAACGAGGCCGGTGACGGTCACCCCCTGATCCTGCTGCACGGCGGGGGAGCCGGCGCCAGTGGCTGGAGCAACTACTCGAGCAACATCGACTTCTTCGCGCGCCACTACCGTGTGTTCGCCATCGACATGCCCGGCTGGGGCAAGAGCGAACCGCCGTGCCGGGCGACCGCGACCACGTGGAGGCGCTGGAACCGGCACTGGACGCGCTCGAACTGGACAGGGTCGCCATCGTCGGCAATTCGATGAGCGGAGCGACGGCGACCCGGTTCGCGGCGTACCAACCCGAGCGCGTCAGCCACCTGATCCCGATGGGCTCCCCCGGCCCGGGGGTCAATCAGTTCGGCCCGCCCAACTACCTGACGGAGGGAATCCGCATCTTGGTGCGCGCCTATCTCGAGCCGTCGCAGGCGAATTTCCAGGTGACGGTCGGGGCGCTCGCCCACGACCCGGCGCTCGCCGAGGACGCCGCCTCGGCCGCCGGCGGATGGATGGAGGCCGCGCTCGCGCGCCCCGACCACATGGAGAACTACAACCCCGCGCTGTCCACCGGGGAGCTCAACGGCCCGCCGCAGCTGTTCCAGGACCTGCCGTCGCTGCTGGCCAAGCTCACCGTGCCCACGCTGCTCGTGCACGGGCGCGGGACGACCGCGCCGCCCACTACGAGAACGCGCTTTGGTTGATGGCGATGATTCCGTCCGCCCGGCTGTACCTCATCAACAACTGCGGCCACTGGGCGCAGATGGAACACCCCGAGGAGTTCAACCGGGTCGTGCACGAGTTCATCTCCGTACACTGACCCCTTGGAACGGGCGGTGTCCTGGAACCGACTGGGCGGTCCTGGCGCCGCCGCCGGCGCGTACAGGACGCTGCTGGTGAAGGAAATCTGCGAAGCGACCGGACGGGCCGCCGAACCACCGGGCACGCGGGGACGGAGTCACCCGCACCGTGCATGAATCGCCTGCGGGATTGTCGGCCCAACGGCGTTCACCAGGCGATGCTCGGCATCGCCCGGCACCCCAACCTTTCCTCACTGGATAACTCACATCCCATACGGGACAGCCTCTAGTTGACTGCAACGCCACTCCGAGACGCCTTTGCATAGGCTAGGCATCACGAAAGAGTTGATCGAGCTAGCTGGACTGTCCGTCATCGAGTGGTCCTTGCCGCCCAACTGCCCGGCCACGTCCGTCGTGGTTCAGCGGCGCGGCCACAGGTCTGAGTGACTTTGCCGCGTCTGCGCCGACTGGGTTGGGAGACCTGAAAGTCCAGCGGCCGCCCTCCTGCTGAGAGAGCACCAAGCCGGCCGACTTGATGAGCTGCCCGCAGCCCGGATACCTGGAGCGTCATGGCCTGCGACGCATCTAAAACGAAGCGACCTCTTCGTCCCGAAGCAACTTGGGCAGGCTGCTGGCCTTGGGCCAGTGCTTATCTGACCTGCTGCGACGATCCGTGAGTGTCCGTGCTCGTCCGCCGCTGTCTGTCCGCGTTGTCACGCAGTTGGACACTCAACCCTGCGGCTCATGTTGGGTACTCAGATCGGCGTCATGCAGCGCAGTGAGTTCCTTCAGGTCGTTCGCGACCATGACCTGAGCGAGTCGACCCGCGACCGCCACGACCTTTGGCCAAGAGGGTGCCCGTAGATACTCCGCGTCGGTGTCGTTGGGTGCCTCGGCAGCCGCGGTGTTGAGCGTGATGCCCAGCTCACGCATGAGAGCGACTTCTTCCTCGGTTCTCAGACTGACTCCGAGGTATGGCTCGGGCTCGTCGGCGTCGCAGAAGTCATCGAAGAGCGTGTGGAAGACGTGGTCCAGGTTCTCGAAAACCGACGGGTCAAGCCAGACGTCCTGCTGCCATGGCGGATTGGCCAGAGCCAGGACAACAGGTACGACGTGGACTCGGTGGTTCGCCATGAGACGGGCGTCTTCGCTCACGGCGCCGAGCCTATCGACGGCGCGCTGAGGATGCGCCGGCATTTCCTGGACTCGACGGCTGCCACGAAGACCACCAATGCCATGGACAAACGGTCCCTGCTGAACCCCGACCAGGCGGCCGCCATCCTCGACTGGATACGGCGCCGACCACGCGGCGGTGAGCGACTTCAAGCCTTCATCGCCACGCTGTACTACTGCGGCCCCCGGCCCGAGGAGGCCCTAGCCATGCGGGTGGTGGACGTGTCCCTGCCCGAGCCCGACGCCGACGACCAGTGGTGCGAGCTGCTGATCCACACCGCGACCCCCGAGGTCGGGAAGCAATGGACCGACACAGGGGAGATCCACGAACAACGCGACCTGAAGGGCCGTGCGGAGGGCGAGACACGCACTGTCCCAGGGCACCCCGCCCTGACACGCATCCTTCGGCAGCACATCGAGGACGAAGAACTCAAGCCGGGTGACCTGCTGTTCCAGGGCGAGTCGGGCGGCGTCCTCGCCGGCTCCGTCATCCGTAGGGCGTGGCGCAGCGCGCGTAAGGCCGTACTGCCCCCGCACGTCTTCGAGTCGCCCACCGGACGGCGTGTCTACGACCGCCCAGGTGGCTGACTGGGCCGGGAACAGCGTGGCCGTGCTCCTGGCGACCTATGCCCGATGCGTCGAGGGTCAGCTGCCCGATCTGAAGAGGCGGCTCGAAGCTGCCGGAGATCTCCCCGAGCCGCGGCCGTATACCGGCTGACGCCGAGGCCCGGAACTTCGACACGTATTCGACACAGCCACCCGCGAAAACCCGGTGACAGCCGGACAGCCCCGGAGTCTGCCCTTGATCATCAAGAGGGCGTCCGGGGCTTCGCCGTGGTACCTGGCAGATGCCCTGACCAGCAAAAACGCCCTCCCGAAGGAGGGCGGAGCATGGGCGCCCCCGGCAGGACTCGAACCTGCGGCCAAGCGCTTAGAAGGCGCCTGCTCTATCCACTGAGCTACGGGGGCCGGGTGTGGTGGCCTCGGTCGTGGTGCCCTGGTGGGGCTGCCCGTGACGATGCCGGAGACAAGGATAGGGCTCCCGCATCCGTGTCCCTGCTGCTTCGCCTCCGTGGCTCGATGTGGAGGTTCGGTGAAGCGGTCCTGATAATCGCAGGCAGGTGCGAATCGCGCACCGCTTTTGGCCTCTTGCGACCCGGGTGTTGTGCACTCGTTATGCCTGGACTGTGCCTGTGTCCCAGTCGTCCCTTCCATCCCTTGTGTCCCGTCGGCGCGCAGACATGCTCATATGCTTCAGAATTCCCCTAAAATTGGGCATTCTTCGCATGTGGTGACCTTGGACGTACGGCCTCAGCTGCTCGACGCACTTTCCGCCCTGCGCGACCGTGTCGCGGCTGCACGCTTCCCGCTGCCCCTGGCGGGGGCGCCACGCGCGCGTGCCAACCGCGACGAACTGCTCGCGCAGCTCGACGACTATCTGGTGCCCCGCCTGAAGGAGCCCGAAGCGCCCTTGCTGGCCGTGGTGGGAGGCTCCACCGGCGCCGGCAAGTCGACGCTCGTCAACTCCCTCGTGGGCCGGCGCGTGACCGAGGCGGGCGTGCTGCGGCCGACGACTCGAAACCCCGTGCTGGTCTGCCATCCCGAGGACCATCACTGGTTCAGCGGGATGCGTGTCCTGCCCGACCTCACACGCGTGTGGGTGACCGAACACGATCCGGCGGACGAGCTGATGCTGTCCGCCGAGGACTCCACGCGCGTACTGCGGGTCGAGACCGTCGACACCCTGCCGGCCGGCCTCGCCCTCCTCGACGCACCCGACATCGACTCCCTGATCGCCGACAACCGCGTCCTCGCCGCGCAACTCATCTGCGCGGCCGACATCTGGGTGATGGTGACCACGGCCGCGCGCTACGCCGACGCCGTGCCCTGGCATCTGCTGCGCACCGCCAAGGAGTACGACGCCACCCTGGTGACCGTTCTGGACCGCGTTCCCCACCAGGTCGTGTCCGAGGTGTCCCGGCAGTACGGCGCGCTCCTCACCAAGGCCGGCCTCGGCGACGTACCCCGCTTCACCGTGCCCGAACTGCCCGAGTCGGCGTGGGGCGGCGGGCTGTTGCCGGCCACGGCGGTGGCGCCGCTGCGCACCTGGCTCAGCCAGCAGGCCCAGGACCCGGGGGCCAGGGAGCACGCCGTCGCCCGTACGGCCCACGGCCTCCTGGACTCCCTCAAGGTCCGCATGCCCGAGCTCGCCAACGCCGCCGCCGCCCAGTACGCGGCGGCACTGCGGCTCACCGGCGCCGTGGACAGCGCGTACGACAGCGAGTACGCGCGCGTGCGGAGCCGGCTGCAGGCCGGTGCCGTGCTCGCCGGGGACGCGCTGAAACGCTGGCGCGCCTTCCCGCTCGACAGCACCGCGGGTGAACTTCTCGACTCGCTGGTGGAGAGCCTCAGCACCCTCCTGCTGTGCGCCGTCACCGCCGCCGACGAGCGCGTCGACGACGCCTGGCGGCGCGAACCGGCGGCCGCTGCCCCCGAACTGACGGGCCGTGATCCACGGCCCGCGAGCGTCGAGCACCGCATCGGCGTGGCGGTACGGCGCTGGCGCAGGGAACTGGAGGAGTACGCCGAGGACGAGGTGAGCGTCCTCGACCGCAGCGTCGCCCCGGACTCCGAGGTCGTCACCGCGCTCGTCGCCACCGCGCTGCTGGGCGGACGCCGGGCGCGGTCGGCGGGGGAGGGGCTCGCCGAGCGGATCGGGGCGCACGGGGCGCTGCGGCTGCGCGACCGCGCCGGGCGGCTGCTCACCGAACACCTGGACCGGGTCATGCACAACGAACGCGAGCGACGGCTCGCCCCGCTCGACGCCCTGGAGGTCCACCCCGAACCCCAGGCCGAACTCATCGCCGCGCTGTCCGTACTGCAGAAGGAGAGGTGACCGGTGACCGCCGTCACTGACCAGGACCACACCGAACACGCCGATCAGCAGGGGGACGGCGCCACCAAGGACGACGAGCGCGAGCACCACGTCCCGGTGAGCGCGTCCCCGGCGGACGGCGCCTCCGAGAACGGCTTCCCCGCGGCGGGCGACCGCGCGGAGGGAGAGCCCGACCAGGGCGAGGATTCCGCGGTTGCCGAGGAGCCGGAGATGCGCAAGCTCTGGAGGAAGCTGGCGAAACAGGAGTCCCGCGCGGGCGACGACCACGCGCGCGTGGAGGGCGGGCAGGCCGACGGCACGCCCGCGCGCGTGGACGTCCCCGACTCCGGCGGCCGCGAGGGCGGCGACCAACAGGTGCGTGTCGCCGTCCCCGAGCCCGGGGGGCGTAAGGGCGGGGACGGCCCCGCGCGTGAGGGCGACCGCGACCGCGCCCCGGGGGGACGTAAGGCCGCCGACGCCTCCCGGCGTACGGAACCCCCTGCTCGTACGGAACCCCCTGCTCGTATCGAATCCCCCGCCCGTATCGAGCCCCCTGCTCGCACGGAGCCCCCAGCTCGTACGGAGTCCCCCGCTCGCACGGACTCCTCCACCGGTGCGGACGAACCCACCGGTACCGAATCCGCGTCCCCCTGGGACGACGGGCTGATCGCACGGAGGGTGAATGAAACCGCTGCTCCGGAGCAACCCGCCATCGTGGAGCCGCGCGCTTCCGGGGCGCAGGTCGTGACGCCGCTCGCGTACGACGGCGCGCTGCGCTCCCGGCTCGACGCGCTGCGCGAACTGGTCGGGCTCTCGCGCACCAGGCTCGACAACAGGACGCTCTCCGAGGCGGGCCGGGTACTCGACGAGGCGGCGGCGCGCCGCAGACTGTCCGGGCAGCACACCGTCGTCGCCATCGCGGGCGCCACGGGCAGCGGCAAGTCGCAGCTGTTCAACGCGCTCGCCGGAGTGACCATCTCGGAGACGGGCGTACGGCGGCCGACGACCGCCTCGCCGCTCGCGTGCAGCTGGAGCGACGGCGCGGTCGGCCTCATCGACCGCCTCGGCATCCCGCCGAGGCTGCGGCGGCGGCCCGCGCAGAACGCGGCCGCGGACGGGCAACTGCGCGGGCTCGTCCTGGTCGACCTGCCCGACCACGACTCGGCCGCCGTACAGCACCGCGAACAGGTCGACCGGGTCCTGGCGCTCGTCGACGCGGTCATCTGGGTCGTCGACCCCGAGAAGTACGCCGACGCCGTGCTGCACGAGCGCTATCTGCGGCCCATGGCGGGACACGCCGAGATCATGTTCGTCGTTCTCAACCAGATCGACCGGCTGCCCGGCGAGGCCACCGACCAGGTCCTCGACGATCTGCGGCGACTGCTCGACGAGGACGGCATCGCGCTGGGCGAGCACGGCGAACCGGGTGCCGTCGTGCTCGCGCTGTCCGCGCTCACCGGGGACGGCGTCGGCGACCTGAGGGAGGCGCTCGGCCAGTTCGTCGCGGAGCGCGGGGCGGCCGCGCGCCGGATCTCGGCCGACGTGGACGCCGCCGGGTGGAAGCTGCGGCCCGTCTATGCGGCGCGGCGGCGGACCGGGCTCAGCGAGGAGGCGCGGGACGAGTTCTCCGCCCGGCTCGCGGACGCGATCGGCGCCACCGCCGCGGGCGAGGCCGCCGAGCGGGCGTGGCTGCGCAACGCCAACCGCGCGTGCGGGACGCCCTGGCTGCGGCTGTGGCGTTGGTATCAGGACCGGGGCGAGCCTCCGACGGGACGCCTGTCCCTGCGGGCCCAGACGGACGAGGAGGCCACCGCGCGGCAGCGCGTCGAACAGGCCGTGCGGACGGTCGGCGACGAGGCGTCGGCAGGGCTGCCCACACCGTGGGCACAGGCGGTGCGCGAGGCGGCCGTACGGGGCGCCCAGGGGCTGCCCGAGGCACTGGACGAGCTCGCCGCACGGGCCGGACTGCCGCCCGGGCGGCCGCCACGGCCCAGCTGGTGGCCGGCGGCCGTCCTGGTCCAGGCGTCCATGACGATCCTTCAGGTCATCGGCGGCCTCTGGCTGGTGGGGCAGATCGTCGGGGTCATGGCGCCCAACCTGGGTGTGCCGGTGCTGCTGATGATGGCCGGCATCGTCGGCGGCCCGCTGGTCGAGTGGGGCTGCCGGATGGCGGCCAGAGGGCCCGCCAGGCGCTACGGCCTGGACGCGGAACGCCGATTGCGGGAGGCGGCGGCCGGCTGCGGGCGGGCTCGGGTGCTGGATCCGGTGGCGGCGGAACTGCTGCGCTACCGGGAGGTCCGGGAGCAGTACGGGCGGGTGATGGGGGTGGGGTCGGCGACGCGCTGAACCGGTCGGCGCAGCGCGGGTCACCCGTTCGAGTGGCGGAGATATCCACAGGCGAGCGGTGGTCCACAGCGCTCAGCGGGCTCGGCCCGACGGAGGCAGTCTGGCTTCGCGGTGATCGCGGCGAACGCGGTCGATCGCGGTGACGGCGGCGCACCAGGACGTACCTGGCCGCGCGGCCGTCATGTCGGACGCAGCCGTACGGGACGGGCCCGTACGTGTATCCGCCCGGCGGGACCGGCCGGGTCAGGGAGGGGTTCGGGATGAACGAGACGATCATCTGCGCGGTGGGCAACGTGGCGACGCAGCCGGTGTACCGGGAGCTGGCGACGGGACCGTCGGCGCGCTTCCGGCTGGCGGTGACCTCGCGCTATCTGGATCGCGGGAAGAACGAGTGGACCGACGGGCACACCAACTTCTTCACGGTGTGGGCCAACCGTCAGCTCGCCACGAACGCGGCCGGGTCGCTGAACGTGGGCGACCCCGTGGTGGTGCAGGGCAGGCTGAAGGTGCGCTCGGACGTGCGCGAGGGGCAGAGCTGGACCTCGGCCGACATCGACGCGACGGCGATCGGCCACGACCTCGCGCGCGGCACCTCGGCTTTCCGACGCGCCCCCAGGCCGGAGACGGGGGCCACGGCCGCGTCATCCGCTCGACCCGAGCCCGACTGGGAGACACCACCCGCCGAGGCGGACGCCGATACTCACACCGATGCCGACACGGGTACCGACACCGGTGTCCAACAGGCCGGGGAGCCACTGGCGGTGACGTGACGTCAGTCACTTCCGAGGGCTGACCGAACTGCGGCTTATCGGCGAGTGCGTTCCGAACGACCCCGGTGGATTTGTCGATAAGCCCTGCTCACAAGGGATCTTGGCGATAACGATTCCGAGTCGGATCGGCCCTCCGACGGGATCCCAGGGAAGCGTGGTGCGTCGCGTACCTAGGATGCCGGACGTAGCTCTCGGGGCTTCTGATTCTGCTGGTGGGACCGTTCCGCCCACGTCAACGGGTCCTGCTCGAAGGGGAATTCTGTGTTTGCTGCGTTCTCTGCGCCGTCGGTCCACAGGCGGCGAGGGGCGGCCCGCGTCGCCGCCGCGTCCCTGGTGTCCGGGCTCGTCGCCGCCTCGGTGCTGTCCGGTGCCGGCCCGGCCGCGGCCGACGAGGCGGCGTGGGGCCAGGGCGGGGCGACGGCCACCATAGGCGGCCTGAAGACGTACGGGGCCGCGGTCGTCCACGCCGACTCCGGCGACCAGCAGATCTCGGCCGGCCTGTTCGAGATGTCCGTCGACGGCGGCGGCACGCTGCAGACGTACTGCGTGGACATCAACAACCCCACGCAGCGCGACGCCAAGTACCACGAGACGCCCTGGAGCGGCACCTCGCTGGGGGCCAACAAGGACGCGGGCAGGATCCGCTGGATCCTCCAGAACTCCTACCCCCAGGTGAACGACCTCGCGGCGCTCGCCGGCAAGGCGGGCGTCAAGGGCGGCCTCACCGAGCAGGACGCGGCGGCCGGCACCCAGGTGGCCATCTGGCGCTACTCGGACGGGGTGGACGTCGACGCCGTCGACCCGCAGGCCGAGCAGCTCGCCGACTATCTGGAGAAGAACGCGCGCGGTGTGGCCGAGCCCCAGGCCTCGCTCACGCTCGACCCGCCCGCTGTCTCCGGTCACCCCGGGGAGCGGCTCGGACCGGTGACGGTGCACACCAACGCGGGCAGCGCGACGGTGACACCGCCGGCGGACGCCGCCACCAGCGGGGTGCGGATCGTGGACAAGGACGGCGCGGCCGTCACGTCCGCCGCGAACGGCAGTCAGGTCTTCTTCGAGGTGCCCGAGGACGCGGCGGACGGCCAGGCGGAGCTGACCGTGCAGGCCTCGACGACCGTGCCCGTGGGGCGCGCCTTCGCCGCCGAGAGCCGCAGCCAGACGCAGATCCTGGCCGGCTCCAGCGAGTCGACGGTCTCGGCGACGGCGACCGCTACCTGGGCGAAGAGCGGTGCGATACCCGCGCTGTCGGCGGCGGAGAACTGCGCCAAGGGCGGCGTCGACATCACCGCGGCCAACGAGGGCACCGAGCCGTTCACCTTCGAACTGCTCGGGGTCGAGTACAGCGTCCCGGCGGGCCGGTCGCAGACGGTGACGATCCCTCTGCAGGAGGACCAGGCCTACGACTTCACCATCGAGGGGTCGGGCGGGTTCGAGAAGCGGTTTACCGGCGTGCTGGACTGCAAGACGCAGGTGAGCGAGGCCGACGAGGCGGGCGACGCCGTCCAGACCCTCAGTGAGCCGAGCCCCGCCACGGTCGGTGCGGGTGCCGACGACACCAACCTCGCAGCGACCGGCGGCTCCACCATGACCCCCCTGATCACGGGCATCGCCATCGGCCTGGTCGTGATCGGCGGCGCGGCGCTGGTCGTCGTACGGAAGAAGCAGCTGCCGACGCAGGACTGAGACCGGGCCGACACCACTGACACCGGACCAGGGGCCTGATCCGCTTCCGCGGATCAGGCCCCTGTCGTCGGACCGTGCCTCACGGTCCGTACTCCACCGGTATTACGGCATGGGACGCGGCGAGAATCCGCGCTCCGGGCGCGACCTACCAGGCGCTGTTGTCGCAGCCCATGGTCGAGCCGAGGTGGGTGGCCTGCGCGCCCGGGTCGCCCTCGCCGTTGAGCGCGCTGCCCAGCGCGCCGTTGAGGATGCCGACCTGGCCGAGGACGTCGAGGTTCAGGTCGTGCGACCGGCAGTTGGAGCTCTGCAGGACGCTGACCTTGTCCCCTCCCTTGCCACCGTGACCGTCGGCCGCGGCCGTCCCGGCGCCCATGAACCCGGCGGTACCGATGGCCACGACCACGACGGCAGCCTTGCGAAGCTTGTGCATGTCATCTCCGAAGGAGTGAGGTGGGTGCGATCCGTGAGAGATCGACTTCGTACAGTTACGAGAGGCTAATGTGAAATATTCCTATATGTCCTGATGGCGCGCCGGAAATCATTGGCGTGTCACATACGAGAACCCGGTTGGGGGCCCCGCCCGTCCGCGAGGGGCGGGGCCCGGGTTCTACGGGGCGGGTTCGTAGGTCACGGTCGTGCCGGGGCAGGCCTCCGCTTGTTGGGCGAGTGCTTCGAGTTCGGCGGCGTCGACGGTCAGGCCCCACCGCAGCTTGGTCGCGATCCACTCCGAGGTGTACCGGCACGCGACCTCGACGGACGGCGGCAGCCACTCGGCCGGGTCCTGGTCGGCCTTGCTGCGGTTCGAGGCCGCGGAGACGGCGACGAGGGAGGGGCTGACGGCCAGGTCGTTGGCGTACGCCTCACGCCGCTCGGCGGTCCACTGCGACGCCCCGGAGTCCCAGGCCTCGGCGAGCGGCACCATGTGGTCGACGTCGAGAGCGGACGCGGAGGTGAGCCATCGCGCGTCGTAGTACGACCACCAGCGCCCGCCGGAGAGCTTGCAGCCGGGGAGGATCTGGGGCCGCTCGACCGCCTCGGCGAGCAGCACCTCCGCTCGGGTGTTGCAGCCGTCGGCGGGGTTCTGTCCGGCGTTCCAGTGCTTGAAGCTCGTGCGCTGGTAGCCCTCCCTCACCTCCGCGGCGACGGGGAGGAGGTGGACCGAGCTCGCCATGGGGAGCGTGTAGGTCTCGGCCGGGCGGTGCTGGGCATGGGCCGAGGCGGGTGTCGTGAGGGGCGTGAGGGGCGCGAGAAGGAGCGCGGCCGCCAGTGCGGCGCTCCTGAGGTTCTTGATCACGCGTCGCAGAATTGACGGCGCGTACCTCGTTCGAGGGGTTCGACTCGAACGGATGAGCCATGTGGAGGCTTCAGTTCACCGCACAGGTGTGCTGGTGATCACCCGACGGAGGAATGTCCTTACATGGGAGATGCCCAGGTCATGGGCGCTCGCCCATACTGGTTTCCCCCCAGGGGTGGCGATCCGGCAAGATGGGGTGTATCTGCCCACTGCCTGATTTCAAGCTGCCGGACGGTTTCTCTTGGCTGAGTACATCTACACCATGCGCAAGACGCGCAAGGCAATCGGCGACAAGGTCATCCTTGACGACGTCTCGCTGAACTTCCTGCCCGGCGCGAAGATCGGTGTGGTCGGCCCGAACGGTGCCGGTAAGTCGACCATTCTGAAGATCATGGCGGGCCTTGAGCAGCCGTCGAACGGCGATGCCTTCCTGTCGCCGGGGTACACCGTCGGCATCCTGCTGCAGGAGCCGCCCCTGAGCGAGGACAAGACCGTCCTGGAGAACGTCCAGGAGGGTGTCGCCGAGGT
The DNA here is from genome assembly GCF_021474425.1 of Streptomyces muensis. GTDB lineage: Bacteria > Actinomycetota > Actinomycetes > Streptomycetales > Streptomycetaceae > Streptomyces > Streptomyces muensis. Next base: position 46,014 of record NZ_JAKEIP010000039.1, read on the forward strand.
CAAGGGCAAGCTCGACCGCTTCAACGAGATCGCCGAGCTGATGGCGACCGACTACTCCGACGCGCTGCTCGACGAGATGGGCAAGCTCCAGGAGGAGCTCGACCACGCGAACGCGTGGGACCTCGACGCTCAGCTCGAGCAGGCCATGGACGCCCTCGGCTGCCCGCCCGGCGACTGGGCCGTCACCAACCTCTCCGGCGGTGAGAAGCGGCGTGTGGCACTGTGCAAGCTGCTGCTCGAAGCCCCTGACCTGCTGCTTCTCGACGAGCCCACCAACCACCTCGACGCCGAGTCGGTGAACTGGCTGGAGCAGCACCTCGCCAAGTACGAGGGCACCATCGTGGCCGTGACCCACGACCGGTACTTCCTCGACAACGTCGCGGGCTGGATCTGCGAGGTCGACCGCGGCCGCCTCCACGGCTACGAGGGCAACTACTCCAAGTACCTGGAGACCAAGCAGACCCGTCTCAAGGTCGAGGGCCAGAAGGACGCCAAGCGCGCCAAGCGGCTCAAGGAAGAGCTGGAGTGGGTGCGGTCGAACGCCAAGGGGCGTCAGGCCAAGTCCAAGGCCCGTCTCGCCCGCTACGAGGAGATGGCGGCCGAGGCCGACAAGATGCGGAAGCTGGACTTCGAGGAGATCCAGATCCCGCCGGGCCCGCGCCTGGGCAACATCGTCGTCGAGGTCTCCAACCTCACCAAGGGCTTCGGCGACAAGGTCCTCATCGACGACCTCAGCTTCACCCTGCCGCGCAACGGCATCGTGGGCGTCATCGGCCCCAACGGCGCCGGCAAGACCACCCTCTTCAAGATGATCCAGGGTCTGGAGACGCCCGACTCCGGCAACATCAAGGTCGGCGACACCGTCAAGATCTCCTACGTCGACCAGAGCCGCGCGAACATCGACCCGAAGAAGACCCTGTGGGCGGTCGTCTCCGACGAGCTCGACTACATCAATGTCGGCCAGGTCGAGATGCCCAGCCGTGCCTACGTCTCGGCCTTCGGCTTCAAGGGCCCCGACCAGCAGAAGCCGGCCGGTGTCCTCTCCGGTGGTGAGCGCAACCGTCTCAACCTCGCCCTCACCCTCAAGCAGGGCGGCAACCTGCTGCTCCTCGACGAGCCGACCAACGACCTCGACGTCGAGACCCTCGGCTCCCTGGAGAACGCGCTGCTGGAGTTCCCGGGCGCGGCCGTGGTCGTCTCCCACGACCGCTGGTTCCTCGACCGGGTCGCCACCCACATCCTCGCCTACGAGGGCGAGTCCAAGTGGTTCTGGTTCGAGGGCAACTTCGAGTCCTACGAGAAGAACAAGATCGAGCGGCTCGGCCCGGACGCCGCGCGTCCGCACCGCGCCACCTACAAGAAGCTGACCCGGGGCTGATCGATCTTGCGGCACATCTACCGCTGCCCGCTGCGCTGGGCGGACATGGACGCGTACGGCCACGTCAACAACGTGGTCTTCCTCCGCTACCTGGAGGAAGCCCGTATCGACTTCCTGTTCCGTCCCGAGAAGGACTTCAAGCAGGGGTCCGTGGTGGCGCGCCACGAGATCGACTACAAGCGGCAGCTCGTCCACCGGCACCACCCGGTGGACATCGAGCTGTGGATCAGTGAGATAAGGGCCGCGTCCTTCACCATCACCTACGAGGTGAAGGACGACGACCTGGTCTACGTCCGGGCCTCGACGGTGGTCGTGCCGTTCGACTTCGAGGCGGGACGGCCGCGCCGGCTCACCGCGGAGGAGAAGGAGTTCCTCCGGGAGTACATGGACGACGCGGCCGACGGAGCCGACGAGGAGGAGGCCGTCGCCGCATGACGGTGCTCCACCTCGCCGACGAGGGGGAGGCGGCGGATCTCGCGGCCTTCCTCTCCCGGCTGCTGCACTACGACCGCGGTGCCGCGGTACGCCTCCAGGCGGCCGGCACCGCGCTCGCCGTCTTCGGACGCCCGCCGTCCTTCGAGGTGCTGGCGATCCGTGCCGTACGACTGGCGAAGCCGTACGAGAACGGGCTCGACGTCACACTGGACGTGACCGTCTCCGCGGGCGAACTGCTGGAGTCCGTCGACGAGTCGGCGGCCACCGCCGTCGTACCGGAAGCCGTGACCGGGCCGCCATGGGCCGGTGTGCTCCCGCCGCGCGGCGGCTGGCAGCCGGTGCCCGGGCTGCCCGCGCCCGACGCTCTGCGGGCGATGGTCGGCGCCGGGATCGCCGAATTCCGGTCCCGTACACAGGAGTTGGCACCCGAGCGGCGTACCCGGACCGAACTCGACCGGATCGGGCGGGAGATCTGGTCCCGGGCCGTCGGAGACACCCACCTGCCCGTGCGAGCCGTGCACGCCGCCCAGTCACTGGGATTCCTGCGGGCAGGCGCGGAGCCGGCGCTGCTCTCGTGCGGCGCGTGGCTGCGGCTGCGCACGCCGTACGGGTCGATCGCGGTACGGCGGGCGGGACTCGGCGCCCTGGACGTCAGCGTCCGCTGACCGCCGGGATCACATCGGCCGGATCACACCGGTCGGCTCAGCCCGCCGTGTTCACCATCGACGCCGCCGCGTACGTCAGGTAGTTCCACAGCGTCCGCTCGTGCTCCTCGGAGAGGCCGAGCTCGTCGACCGCGTCCCGCATGTGCTTCAGCCAGGCGTCGTGGGCCGCGCGGTCCACGGCGAACGGGGCGTGACGCATCCGCAGCCGGGGATGGCCGCGGTTCTCGCTGTACGTCGTCGGGCCGCCCCAGTACTGGATCAGGAACAGGGTGAGGCGCTCCTCGGCCGGGCCCAGGTCCTCCTCCGGGTACATGGGCTTGAGTATCGGGTCCTCGGCGACACCCTCGTAGAAACGGTGGACGAGGCGGCGGAAGGTCTCCTCCCCGCCGACCTGCTCGTAGAAGGTCTGCTCCTGAAGCGTGCCGCGCCGAATCTCATTCACTTGTCCATGGTCTCAGACGCGGCGACCGAGGACTGAAGGCTTAGGACCAGCGCTCCCCGGCCATGTGATCGTCCGGCGGGGCGCTCGCCTCGCGTCGGCTCCCGCAGGACAGTGGACGTATGAGCGCGCACGCTCTCGACCCCGAGCTGGAGGACCTCGCCGCCTCGGCGCGGGCCGCGCTGGTCCGTGAGATCGACCTGAGCGGGGCCTGGGCCGACGATCCCGTGTGGCGGGACGCCTTCGCCGCCGTGCCACGGCATCTGTTCGTGCCGTACTACTACGTGGGCGTCGTCGGCGGCTACGAGCGGCGCTGGGGCCAGAGCCCCGACCCGGCCGCGCGGGAGCGCTGGGTGCGCGGCGCCTACGCGGACACCCCGCTCGCCACCCGGCTGCGCGACGGCGAGCTGCTCTCCTCCAGCAGCCAGCCGTCCCTGATGGCGATGATGCTGGTCGCGCTGCAGGTGACGGACGGCGACAGGGTCCTGGAGATCGGCGCCGGCACCGGCTACAACGCCGCCCTGCTCGCCCACCGGCTCGGCGACGACGACCTCGTCACCACCGTCGACCTGGAGCCGGAGATCACCGAGTCCGCGCGGCGGCATCTGGAGGCGGCCGGGTACCACCCCGTCGTCGTCACGGGCGACGGCGCACGCGGTGTGCCCGAGCGCGCCCCCTTCGACCGCATCATCGCCACCTGCACCCTGCCGTCCATCCCACGCGCCTGGCTCGCCCAGTGCCGGCCAGGCGCCCGCGTCCTGACCCCGCTCGCCACCGGCCTCGTCGCCCTCGCCGTCCGGGACGCCGAGCACGCCGAGGGGCGCTTCCTGCACACGCCCGCCTACTTCGTGCCGCTGCGCGGCGGCACCCGGTCCGAACCGGAGGCCGTGCAGGTGGGCGGCCTGCCGCGGCGGGCCAGGGAACACGAACTGTTCCGCTTCCTGCTCGCCCTGACCCGCGGCAGCCTCGATCCACAGGAGGCGTACGCGCTGTGGGAGCGCGAGGGGCAGCCGCGGCGGGAGCGCTACGGGATCACGGTCCGCGGCGAGCACGAGTGGGCCTGGCTGGACGACCCCGAGGGGCCGTACGCGTGGCCGCTGCCCGGCTGAGACGCGGGAGGGGGCGGTCGTACGGCACTTTCCCGCCGTACGACCGCCCCCTCCCGGTGTCGAGAGATCGACGGATCTAGCCGCGCCGGATCGTGATCGTCGTCCAGGCGCCCACGTGCACCCGGTCGCCGTCCTGGAGCGGTACCGGCACGAAGGGCTGGATCGGGTCCTCGGAGCCGTTCACCGTGGTGCCGTTCGTCGAGTTCTGGTCGACGACCGCCCAGGTGCCGTCCGGCTGCTGGACCAGGACCGCGTGCTGGTGCGAGACGCCCGGGTCCTCCGGCGGCACCGACAGGTCGATGTCGGGGGTGTCGCCCGTGGAGTGGCGGCGACGGCCGATGGTGACCTGGTTGCCGGTGAGCGTGCGCTGCTGCTCGGGCGAGTACGCGGGCAGGTTCAGACCCGCGGCCTCCGGGCCGGAGCGCTGCATCATCGCCATGAAGTACTCGCGGTCGGGACCGATGGTCGCCATCCAGGTCAGCGGCTGTTGCTGCTGCTGCGGGAAGGCGGGGCCGGGCGGGGGCGGTGTCGGCCCTGGTGTCGCAGTCGAAGGGCGCGACGGGGTCGGGGACGCGGGGGAG